>NZ_WOGU01000003.1:91558-305508 GCF_009735315.1 Kocuria sediminis | reverse complement strand
AGGGTCGAGCCCCCGCACCACCAGGTGCGGGGGCTCCCCACACCCCCAGGCCCCCACCCACCCGGTGCGGGGCCTTTCCTCATCCCGGATCCTTATCCGGATCCCGGTGGGCCCCCACGAGACGGCACACCACGGCCAGACCGTCCGGGGTGCCCGGCCAGTGTCGCTCCAGGGCCTGTGGGCCGGCGGAGCGCGCCACCGCACGCAGCACGAGGAGGACGACCACGGCGTCGTCGGCGTAGCCCAGCACCGGGACGAAGTCCGGGACCAGATCGACGGGCAGCGCCAGGTAGGCCAGCAGGAGCAGCAGCCGCACACGCACACCGCGGGGGAGCGAGCGGTCACCGGCCAGGCGCTTGACGAGCCGGAGCACATCCGGCAGCAGCCGCAGCGCGTCGCGCAGCACCGTCCGGTCCGGTGCGGCCCGCCACAGCACGACGAGCAGCACCAGCCACGCCAGCAGCAGCGCCCCCAGGGCGCTCACCAGCACGGGCCAGGCCGAGCTCCACCACGACGGCACGACACATCCTCCCATCCCACCGCTCCGGGCAGCCTGGACGCGGGAGCTCTCCTGCTCCCCGTCGCCCGAAGGCCTCGACGCGCCCGACACTACCCGCACGCGCCGACGGCGCGGCCTGTGGCAGAGCGTCTCCAGCAGAGCGTCTCCGGCCGGGCACCGTGGACGGTGCCACGCCTCCCGGTCGTGCAGCAGGCCCCCACCCGCACGGGTGGGGGCCTGCTGCACGACCGGGGCCGGGAGATCAGCTGACGATCTTGCCCGGGTTCAGGTTGCCGCCCGGGTCGGTGGCGCTGAAGAGGCGGCGCATGAGGTCCACTCCCTCGGGGGAGACGTCCTGCTCCATCCAGGGGCTGTGCTCCAGGCCCACGCCGTGATGATGGGACAGGGTTCCGCCGGCGTCGATGAAGGCCTGCTGGACGGCGCTCTTGATCGCGGCGTACTCGCCGTGCGGGTCCTCGCCGATCTCGTACCCGAAGGTGAAGTAGAGGCAGGCCCCGGCGTGGTAGGAGTGCGACATGTGGGACATGATCCACCCGGTCTTGCCCTGTGCGGCGAAGGCCCGGTGCGCGGCGTCGTAGGCGGCCTGGTGCACGGTGGTCAGCTTGGACCACGGAGCGGCCGTCTCCGAGACGTCGCCGATGGTGTTCTGCTCGAGCAGGAAGTCCCTCAGGTACGGGGTGTCGAACTTCTTCTGGTCGTAGAGGGCGCCGGGGCCCGAGCCCAGGACCAGTGCGCCCTGCTTCTTCACGATCCCGGCCACGGCCTTCTTCCGGCGCTCGACCTCGGCCTTCTCCCCCTCGAAGCACACGTAGGCGATGCACATGGCGTCGGTGTCCCAGCCGCGGCGGCGCATGACCTCCCACAGCAGGTCCTGGCCCTTGGCCGTGACCTTCTTCTTGAGCGTGGTCGGGGCCTTCTGCGTGGAGAGGGAGAACGCGGTCTCGTGCGCGTCGGAGACGCGGGCGAAAGTGGTCCGGATGTCCGACCGGGCGATGTCGTGCATCGCGGTGAGCGCCTGCTGCCAGGTGGGGAACATGTAGGCGATGACCTCGCGGTGCTCCGCGATGCGGTGGACGTGCACGTCCAGCCGGGTGATCACGCCGAGGCGGCCCTCGGAGCCGATGATCATCTCCCGCAGGCTCGGCCCCGTGGAGGTGGACGGCAGGGGGCGCAGCACCACGGTGCCGCCGGGCCGGACCACGCGCAGCCCCCGCACGATGTCGGCGATGTCCCCGTACTTGTCCGACTGCATCCCGGAGGACCGGGTGGCGGCCCAGCCGCCGAGGGTGGAGTGCGTGAAGGAGTCGGGGAAGTGGCCCAGGGTCCAGCCGCGGGCGTTGAGCTGCTCCTCCATGTCCGGGCCCAGGACGCCGGCCTCGATGGTGGCCAGGCCCGAGGTCTCGTCGATGGAGAGCACCTGGTTCATCCGCCCGAGATCCAGCGAAACGATCGTTCGTTCTTCGGCGGGGTCCGGCTGGAGGCTGCGTGAGATGCTCGTGCCGCCGCCGAAGGGGATGACCACCAGGTCCTGCTCGACGGCCAGCCGCAGCACCGCGGCGACCTCCTCCTCGGTGGCGGGGTAGACGACGGCGTCGGGCACGCGGGCGAAGTCGCCGGCCCGGGTGAGCAGGAGCTCGGTCACCGACTTGCCGGCCCAGTGCACGATCCGCAGCTCGTCGTCGAGGCTCACGTGCTCGGCGCCGGTGATCGAGCGCAGGGCGGTCAGCACGTCGTCGTCCGCGCGGGAGGCCGGGACGCTCACCGTCGCGAAGTCGATGGTGTCCCGCTGCCGCGGGCGCAGGTCGACGTCCAGGGCCTTCTTCACGAAGGGGGCGAAGGCCGGCTTGTTCGCGTACTCGAAGTGCACGCCCTCCTCGCCCCAGCCCCACCACTTCATGTGCTTCACGTGTGCCATCTGCGCAGTACTCTCCTGGTTCTTCGGGGTGGGGGGTGGTGCTCAGGCGTCGATGCGCGGACGGTGCTCGGCGTAGAGCGCGCGCACCGACGACTCGATGCGCTCGTTGAAGGCGGCGGTGGGCTCCTTGTCCCGGGCGACGAGGGGTTCGCCGACGGCCACCACGACGCGGGGCCGGCCGGGGCGCGGCCACTTGCTGCCGTGCGGCATGGCCTCGTGCGCGCCGATCAGGGCGACCGGGAGCACCGGCACGCCCACGGCCTTGGCCAGTCCCGCGGCGCCGATCTTGAAGGGCGCCATCCGGCCGGTGCGGGAGCGGGTCCCCTCGGGGAAGACGAGCAGCGGGACGCCGGCCTTCAGCAGCTGCTTCGACAGCCCGCGGTTGGCCCCCGTGCCGGTGCGGTCCACCGGGAACGCGTTGAAGATCAGCTCGGTGAACAGCCGCTTGTGCGGGGCGGTGAAGAAGTAGTCCGCGGCCACCCCGGTCGCCAGGTTCCGGCGGACGCGCCGGGGCACGGAGCCGAGCACCAGGGGGGCGTCGAGGTGGCTGGAGTGGTTGGCCACCACGATGCAGGGGCCGTCGAGGGCCTCGGCCGCCGGGTGGGTCACCACGGTGCGGCGCACCGTGCGGTAGGCCAGTCCGTGCAGGAACACCCGCTGGGCGATCCGGCGGGCCAGCCGGCGCCGGGGGTCGCGGAAGCGCGCGGGGTCCAGCTGCGCGGAGGAGGCGGGCGGGGCGGACGGTGCCGGCTCGGAGGAGGCGGAGGTCTCGCCCCCGCCGTCGATGGAGCGCCGGACCGGGACCTGGTCGTGGTGCTTGCGGCGGTTCACGACCCGGCCGCCCGTTCCTTCTGGCGGGCGGAAGCGACCATCCCGGAGATCCGGCGGACCGCGGACCGCGGCAGGTGCCGCAGGACGAACCCGAGGGCCCGGTAGCGCTTGGTCGGCATCGAGATCACCTTGCCGCGGGCGACGTCGTCGAGGGCCTCCTCGACCACGCGCTCGGGGGTGAGCCACATGAAGGAGGGGATCGAGGAGCCGGTGATGCCGGCGCGCTCGTGGAACTCCGTGCGCACCCAGCCGGGCAGCAGGGCGGTGACGTGCACGCCCGTGCCGTGCAGCTCCACGGCCAGCGCCTCGGTGAACGCGGTGGTGTAGGCCTTGATCGCCGAGTACGAGCCCATCGTGATCAGGCCCGCGGTGGAGGACACGTTGATGATCCAGCCGGACCCGCGCGCCGTCATGGCACGGGCCGCGGCGGAGGACAGCACCAGCACGGCCCGGCACATGACCTCGAACGCGCGGTCGTGGGCGCCGGTGTCCGGGGCGGTGAAGGGGGTCTTCACGGAGAAGCCGGCGTTGTTCACCAGCACGTCCACCGGGCGCAGCGGGTCCTCGACGCGGGCGGCCACCCGGTCGACGTCGGCGCGGTCCGCGAGGTCCGCCGGCAGCACCTCGACGGGCACACCGTGCTCCGCGCGCAGGCGGGCCGCCGTCTGCTCGAGGCGGTCCGCGTCGCGGGCGACCAGAACCAGGGCATTTCCACGGCGGGCCAGGGCATCGGCGAACGCGGCGCCGATGCCGGACGTCCCCCCCGTCACGAGAGCGGTAAGCATGAGATCTAGGCTACACTACGGTAGCCGTAGCGTAACCGGGAGCGGTCCGCGCGCGGGTCGCCGTCGTCGCCCGCCGCGCCGGTCCGCCCCAGCCCCCCGCCCGCACCGCACCGTCGGCGGACCAGCACACCATCCGGAGGAACCCCGTTGACCGAGACCCCCACCACGCGCGTTCTGCTGACGGGAGCCACCGGCTTCCTGGGGCAGGCCGTGCTCGAACGGCTGCTCTCCGCCCACGACGGCGTGCACGTCACCGCCGTCGTGCGGCCCAAGGGCAGCATCAGCGGTGCGCAGCGCCTGCGGCAGCTGCTGCGCAAGCCGGCCTTCCGCACGTGGCGGGAGACGATGGGGGAGCGGGCCGAGCAGGTCTTCGCGGAGCGCACCGCGGTGCTCGAGGGGGACCTGTCCGCGCTCGCGGAGATCACCGAGCCGTTCGACGTGGTGATCCACTCGGCCTCCACCGTGTCCTTCGACCCGCCGATCCACGAGGCGTTCAGCACGAACGTCGGCGGTGCCATCGGGCTCTACGACGCGCTGCTGAGCTCCGGGCAGGACCCGCACGTCATCCACGTCTCCACCTGCTACGTGGGCGGGATCGCGAAGGGTCTGCGCCCCGAGGCCCCCGTGGACCACGACGTGGACTGGGCGGCCGAGTTCGACGCCGCCCTGCGGGCCCGCGAGGAGGCCGACATGGCCTCGCGCACGCCCGAGCGGCTCCAGGCCCTCATCGACGACGCCACCGCCGGCCACGGCAAGGAGGGCCCCAAGTCCGTGGCCCGTGCCGCGGAGGCGGCCCGGGAGGAGTGGGTGCGCACCCGCCTCGTCGAGTACGGGCGCACCCGGGCCCAGTCGCTGGGATGGACCGACATCTACACCTTCACCAAGGCGCTGGGGGAGCGCGTCGCCGAGCAGAAGTGGGCCGGCGCCGGGCACCGGCTCTCCGTGGTGCGGCCCTCCATCATCGAGTCGGCCCTGCGCCACCCGTACCCGGGCTGGATCGACGGCTACAAGGTGGCCGACCCGCTGATCATGGCCTACGCCAAGGGCGCGCTGCCGGAGTTCCCCGGCCTGCCGGACTCGGTGCTGGACGTCATCCCCGTCGACTTCGTGGTCAACGCGATCGTGGCGCTGGCCGTGGGCGGGCACCGTGACGCGTCCGGGACGCCCACCCCGGCGGGGGCCGAGGCACCCGAACCCGGCTTCTACCAGGTGTGCTCGGGCGCCTCGAACCCGCTGCCGTTCCACCAGATGTACGAGAACGTGCTGGCGTTCTTCACCGCGCACCCGATCCAGGACGACGAGGGCAACCCGATCCGGGTGCCCGAGTGGAAGTTCCCCGCGAACAACGCCGTGGAGCGCTCCCTGGCGGTCAAGGAGAAGCTCTCCGCGGTGGGCGGGAAGCTGACCGCGGCACTGCCGGCGACCTCCCGCACCCGGGAGTGGGCGAACTCCATGCACAAGATGCAGTCCGGTCTCGGCTCCCTGCGCACCTACGTGGACCTCTACCAGTCCTACACGCGCACCGAGATGATCTTCGACGACGCCCGCACCCGTCAGCTCAACGACTCCCTGCCGGCCGGCACGCCGGAGGACCGCACCTTCGACGTCCGGTCCATCGACTGGACCGAGTACTGGCAGCACGTGCACCTGCCCGCGCTGACCGAGATGACCAAGGCCTACGGCCGGCTCCGGGCCGCGTCCCGGCGGCGCAACGCGCCCCGGCGGACGCTGAGCGAGGCCACCGACGTGCTCGCCGTCTTCGATCTCGAGGGCACCGTGCTCAACTCCACGGTCATCCACCAGTACCTGCAGCTGCGCCGCCGCACCCTGGGCCTCGCGAAGTGGCCCGCGGAGGCGGTCGACCTCGTCTCGAGCGCCCCCACCTACCTGAAGGCGGAGAAGCGGGACCGCGGCGAGTTCATCCGCGCCTTCATGCGCCGCTACGAGGGGGTCCCCGCCCGGACGGTGCGCGACCAGGTGGCCGGGCCGCTGGGCCGGGACATGCGGCGGCTGCTGCGCCCGGGGGCTCTGGCACGGATCGAGGAGCACCGCGCCGCAGGGCACCGCACGGTCCTGGTCACCGGCTCCATCGACCTGCTCGTGGAGCCCCTCGCCCACCTGTTCGACGAGGTCGTGGCCGGGCGGATGGACGAGCGCGACGGCGTGATGACCGGGTACCTGGCCACCCCGCCCCTGGTCGACGAGGCCAGGGCCCAGTGGCTGAAGAAGTACGCGGAGCAGGGCGGGTACGACCTCACCCGGTCCTACGGCTACGGGGACTCCCACGCGGACGCCAGCTGGCTGGTGCTGATGGGCCACCCCTACACCGTCAACCCCGACCTGCCCCTCTACCGGCTGGCGAAGAAGAACCACTGGCCCATCGAGGACTGGAAGACCGTCTGAGCGCTCCGGCGAGGGGCGGGGAGCAGGAGGGGCGACGATGGCCGACGACGACCGGGCCGATCCGCGCACCGTCAGCACGGACAAGAAGATCACCGCCGCGGCGCTCGCCCTCCTGCGGGAGGGCGGGCCGCAGCGGGTGAGCATCGAGGCGGTCTCGGCCGCCTCCGGCGTGGCCAAGACCTCGATCTACCGCCGCTACGCCAACAGCCTGGAGATGCTCGAGGGCGCCCTCGAGGTCGCCGTGTCCACGTACTCCCCGCAGCGGCCGAGCGCGCCCGCGAGCTGGGACGAGGGGCTCGCCGAGGCGCTGCACTTCCTGCTCCACGACATGGGCATCGGCGTGGCCGTGTCGCTCCTGAGCGAGCCGCACTCGGAGACCTCCCGGGTGCTGCGCACGCACCTGGTCCGCCCGCGCGTGGAGCGGCTCAAGGAGCTGTTCGCCGCCGAGACCGCGGCGGGACGGCTCAGCCCGGAGCTGGACGTCGACGTCGTCCTGGACTTCGTGCTCGGCTCCGCGTACGCCCACGTCGCCCGCTACGGCAACCTGGGAGAGGACTGGCCCCAGCGGGTGCACCGGACCCTGACGGGGGTCCTGGAGGCGCACCGTCCGTGACGCCCCCGGGCCGCCGGGCTCAGAAGATCTCGCGCTCGTCCGGTCGCTGGGCCAGCTGCGAGGCCACGTAGTCCTCGACGGCCGCGAGGGTCGGCACGTCCTTGCCGGCGCGCTCGGACATGAACCAGCGGTGCTCCAGGACCTCGTGCACGATCTCCGCGGGCTCGAGCTTGCGCCGCATCGGCGGGGTGACCGCCTCCATGATGGGGGAGAAGACCTCCCGCATCCACAGCTGCGCCACCAGGTCGTCGGGCAGGCCCGGGTAGAGGGCCTGGCCGAGCTGGTCGATGTCCGTCAGCAGCCGCCGCGCCTGGTTCTCGTGCGTCCGCAGCCCGGTGAGCCGCTGCAGCCGCCGGGTGTGGTGCCCGGGCTCCACGACCTGGGGGCGCAGCCGGATCCGCCCGTCGACGGTGTCCATGGAGGCCTCCTCCACGTCGAAGCCGAGCTCGTTGAGCCGGCGCACCCGCTCGACCACGCGCCAGCGCTCGTCCATGCTGAAGGACTCCTCGTCCATCAGCGCGCTCCACAGGGAGGTGTAGCTGGCCACGAGCCGGTCGGAGACCTCGAACGGGTCGACGGGGTCCTCGAGCTCGTGGCCCTCCTCGGCCGCCCCGGCGAGCAGGTCCATGATCTCCCCGGCCACGTTGGTGCGGGCCAGCTCGATGTCGTACTCGCGCTGCCCGCGGCTCAGCGCCGGGTGGATCTCGCCGGTCTCCGCGTCCACGAGATAGGCGGCGAAGGCTCCGGCGTCCCGGCGGAACAGGGTGTTCGACAGCGAGACGTCGCCCCAGTAGAACCCGGACAGGTGCATCTGCACGATCAACGAGGCGAGCGCGTCGACGAGCAGGATGACCGTCTGGGCGCTCGGCCCCGCCGAGAAAATCGCGCGGTAGGGCAGGGAGAAGCTCAGGTGGTCGGTGATGAGAGCGGCCGGCAGCGGTTCGCCCTCCGGGGTGTACCGGTCGGTGACCACGGAGTCGGGCACCACCGACGGGGCGCCCATGCGCTGGAGCCGGCGCAGCGTGGCGTACTCGTGCCGGGCGTAGTGCGGCACGGTCTCCTTGATCGCCACGACCTTCTCGCCGGCCCGGGCGAAGCGCACCACGTGCCGGGAGAGGCCGCGGGGGTAGGCCACCAGCACGTCGTCCGGCCACTGCTCCAGGGGCAGGTGCCAGGGCAGCTCGAGCAGCACGGGGTCGAGGAAGGCCGTCTGGATGGAGACCCGGCCGCTTCCCCCGCCGGGCCCGGGCCCGTCCTGCGGCGCCGGAGGGGCGGGTGTGCTGAGAGGACCCTTCATAAGGCGCAATGCTAGCAACCGGGTCCCGGCCGCCGATCGGACGGCCGGACACCTCCGGCCTCCCGCCCCGGGTCGCTAGGGTGGGAGGCGTGTCGATCGAACAGCGCATCCACGCGCACTACGCCGGGCTCTCGCCCCAGGAGCGGCGGGCCGCCGACCTGATCCTGGACCACCTCGACGACCTCGCGCTGTACAGCTCGGCGGAGCTGGCGCAGATGAGCGGGGTCTCCCGCGCCACCCTGTCCCGGCTGTACCGGCACCTCGGCTTCGAGTCCTTCACGGAGCTGCGCGAGACGGCCCGCACGCTGCGCCAGCAGGGCGTGCCCCTGGGCGCCGACGGCGACCCGGAGCTCGGCCAGCACCTCGACCAGGAGCTGCGCAACCTGCGCAAGGCGCTGGACCCGTCCGGGGAGGACCGCACCGCCCGGGCCGTGCAGGCGCTGGCCGGGGCGCGGCGGGTGCTGGTGATCGGCATGCGCAACAGCTATCCGGTCGCCCTGCACCTCAAGCAGCAGCTGCAGCAGGCGCGCGACGAGGTGCGGCTCGCACCGCTGCCCGGCCAGACGCTCGGCGAGGAGCTCGTGGGGCTCGGCCCGGAGGACGTGGTCGTGCTGCTGGGCTTCCGGCGCCGGCCCCGCGGCTTCGAGCGGCTCGTGGCGGTGTGCGCCGCGACCGGGGCGCGCACGGTCCTCGTCGCGGACGGCACGGCGCGGCGGCACGCCGCGGCGGTGGACCTGTGGATCGAGTGCCCCCTCGACGGCGTGGGCCCCTTCGACTCCTACGCGGCCGCCATGAGCCTGGTCGCCGTGCTGGCGGACGGGGTGCTGGCGGCCACCGGGGCGGAGGGCCGGCAGCGGGTCGGCCGCGCGGCCGAGCTCTACGCGGAGCTCGACGAGCTCGACCTGCGCTGACCCGCGGGCGGTGGCGCGGGGCGCCGCGGGCCCCGGGCCGGGCAGCGGAGGCTCCGGTGACGGCAGGGGGTCACCGTGCTCCTCACCGTGGTTCTCCCCACCGGGCGTTCACGGCACCCTCGAGCAGCGAGACGAGCCCGTAGAGCAGGATGGACGCCACGGTCACGACCACCACGGCGGCCCACACCTCGTCGTACTTCGCCCGGGCCACGTTCGACACGATGGCGTACCCGATCCCGTCGCCCGTGGCCAGCCACTCCGCCAGCAGGGCACCCGTCAGCGCCCCGGGCACGGAGACCCGCAGTGCGGTGAACAGGCTCGGCAGCGCCGAGGGGAGCGCCACGGTGCGGAACGCGTCGGACGACGAGCCGCCGTAGACCTTCACGACCTCGACGATCATCGGGTTCGCCGAGCGCAGGCCCTGGACGACGGTCACCAGCGCCGGGAACAGCACCACGACAGCCCCCATGGCGGCCACGGAGGCCTCCCCGCGGCCGAGGACCAGGATGATGATCGGGGCCATCGCCACCAGCGGGACCGAGCGCAGGAGCATGGCCATCGGCATCATGGCGTGCTCGACCCCGCGGAAGAGGGTGAAGACGGTCGCGACGACGAGCGCCGCCACGAGCCCGGTGACGAAGCCGACCGCGGCGTCCGCCAGGGTGGTCGCGAGCTGGCCCAGGACCAGCTCCCGGTGGGCCGCGGCCTCGGGCTCGGTCACGAGGAACGTCCACACGTCCAGCGGCGTCTTGCCGATGAAGGACGTCACGCCGAAGACCCGCAGGAGCAGGAGCCAGACGGCGGCGACGGCCAGCAGCGAGACGACGAGGTTCGCCAGCCCGCGGCCCAGGTCCTTGCCGGCGCGGGCGGCTGCGGTGGCCACGGTCATGTCAGTGCCCCACTTCCCGGCCCCCGGAGGACCACGGTGTCACGAAGCGCGCGACGGTGCCCACCACCGCGTACGCCAGGAAGGCCAGGCCGCCGGAGACGAGGGCCACGGCCCAGACCCGGGCGATCTCCAGGGACTGCTGGGCGTTGACCATGGCCGGTCCCATGCCCCGGTCCACGCCTCCGACGTACTCACCGAGGATCGCGCCGAGCAGCGCCGCGGGCGCGGCGATCCTCAGGGCGGAGAACACCCCGGGCAGGGCCGACACCAGCTGGACCCGGACCAGCTGGTCCCACCGGGAGCCCCCGGCCACGGTGACGACGTCCAGCGCGGAGCGCTCGGCGGTGCGGAAGCCGGCGAGCACGCTGACATAGGTGGTGAAGAACACGGAGATCGCCGCCAGGGCCACGGCGGTGCCCGAGGGCTCGCCCGAGCGCGGCGGGCCCACGACGATGAAGATGATCGGGCCGACCGCCACGATCGGCAGGCAGTAGCTGACCACGGCGATCTGCGTGGTCAGGCGTTCCGTGAACGGCAGCAGCAGCGCCGCCGCGGCCAGCAGCACCGCGAGGGCGTTGCCGCCCAGATATCCCTGGGCGGCCTCCACGACCGTCACCGAGGCGTTGGTCCAGTAGAAGCCGGCGCCGTCGGAGGCGATCTGCCGCACGATCGCCAGGGGCGTCGGGACGGCGCCGCTGCCGGCGCCGTCCCCCGCCCCCACGCCCCGCAGGACGGTGGCCGCGCCGAGCCACCACACCGCGACGGTCGAGACCACGCCGAGGGCGGCGACGGCCCACGGCGGGAGCGTCCGCCGCCCGGCGGCCGCAGCGACCCGGCGGCCGGCAGGGCGCGCGGCCGTGGCCCGGGGCGGTTCGGGGGCGCCCGGGGATGAGGGCGCCGGCAGGTGCGCGGTCATCTCACTCCTCGCCGCCGGGCGCGCCGAAGAGCAGCTCGGACGCGCGGTCGTGCAGGGCGTGGAACTCCGGGGTGCGCATCATGGCCGGGGTGCGCGGGCGGGGCAGGTCGACGTCGATGACCTGCTTGATCCGACCCGGCCGGGGGGACATGACGGCGACGACGTCCGAGAGGAAGATCGCCTCGGAGATTCCGTGCGTGACCATGAGCGTCGTGGCGGGCTTCTCCGTCCAGATCCGCAGCAGCTCGAGGTTGAGCCGCTGCCGGGTCATGTCGTCGAGAGCGCCGAACGGTTCGTCGAGCAGCAGCACGGAGGGCTGGACGACCAGGGCCCGGGCGATCGAGACGCGCTGCCGCATCCCGCCCGAGAGCTGGGCGGGCTTGGACCGCTCGAAGCCCTTCAGCCCGACCAGCTCGATGAGCTCCTGGATGTACTCCCGGCGCACCGGCTGGCCGGAGACCTCCAGGGGCAGGCGGATGTTGGCCTCGACCGACCGCCAGGGCAGCAGGGCGGCGTCCTGGAAGGCGATGCCCAGCTGGTGCGAGCGGCGCAGCTCGGCCGGGCTCTGCCCGTCGACGAGCACCTCTCCGGCGCTGGGCTCCTCGAGGCCGGCGAGGATGCGCAGGATCGTGGACTTCCCGCACCCCGAGGGGCCCAGCAGGGACAGGAACGAGCCCTGCTCGGTCCGCAGGTGGGTGTCGTCGAGCGCCGTGACGGTGCTCCGGCCCGACCGGAAGACCTTGGTGAGGCCGTTGAGGTCGATGCCGCCGGCCGCGGCGGCGAGGGGGCCGGAGCCGCGGACGGGCGCCGTGCTGCTCATTCGAGCAGCTCCGGGTTCTCCTCGTACACCTCGTCGAGCAGCGAGAGGTCGAAGACGTCCTCGGCCGTCAGGCCGGGGTAGCCGGCCACGCCGAGGACCTCGACGTTCTGGGCGACGAGCTCGTCGGAGATGGTGAACAGGCCGTTCGCCTCGGTGTCGCCGGAGACCACCAGCTCCTCGTTCTGGATCTGCGCCTGGCGCGTCTCCTTCGCCGTGTCCAGGCCCAGGTCCGCGCCGTACTCGTCCACGGCGAGGCGGGCCGACTCCTCCGGGTCGGCCACGGCGTCCTTCCAGCCGCGGATGGTGGCCTCCAGGAACGCCTTGAGCGCCTCGCGGTCGTTGTCGATGGCGTCCTGGGTGGTCACGAACGACTCCGCGACGAAGGGCAGCCCGTGGTCCGCGAAGGGCAGCCCGACGACGTCCTCGCCCGCGAGCTCCAGGGTGATCGCCTCGTTGGTCGAGTACCCGAAGAACCCGTCCACCTCGCCGTTGACGAGGGGCTGCGGGTCGTACTGTACGGGAACCTTCTCGACCTCCCCGGGGTCGATGCCGTTGACCTCCAGCAGCGCGTCGAAGAGGGTCTCGTTCACGCCGGACTGCACGCCGATGCTCCTGCCCACCAGGTCCTCGGGCGTCTCGATCGGGTCGTCGCCCAGGGAGATGATCGTGAACGGGTTCTTCTGGTACGTGGTGCCGATGATCTTGAGCGGGGCGCCCTCCTCCGCGATGGGCGGGGCCACCCCCAGCGGCGAGGACGTGCCCACGAGGGCGCTGCCGGCGAGCACCATGCTCTCGGTCGACGCTCCGGAGGGACCGCCGGAGATCAGGTTGACGGAGTCGAAGCCCGCCTCGGTGTAGTACCCCTGCGTGTCCGCGAAGTACTCACCGGCGAACTCGGCGTTCTTGATCCAGGACAGGTTCACGTCCAGGGTGCCGAACTCGCCCGCACCGGACTCGGCCGGGGGCTCTGCCGCGGCGCCGCACGCGGTGAGCGCGAGGGAGCTCGCGAGAGCCACGGCCGCGGCCGGCAGACGGCGGGAGCGAGGGGTGGTGACCGGATCAGGGTGCACGGCGGACCTTCTTCCTGGAGGACGCGCGAGCACGCGCGCGTCGCGGAACGGGCGGGAGCACGGTTCCACGGCGCGGCGGCGGAGAGCCGCCCCGTGTGGAATCCGGTGGTCGTGCGACCGAGGCTATGCAACGTGTGTTGCATCGAGGTGCGTCGGAGTTACGCATCTGTAAACCTTCGGTCGGCGCGTCCCGCGTCTCCGTGCCGCGTCGTGTTCCGCACGCGGAGGGGTCCGCCCGGTGCGCACGGGCGTCCGGTCGGATAGAATCCATCAGTCGGCTGTCAATTCTGGGCCGGGCACGCGCGGCGTCCCGGTCCGTACCGAAAGGAGCACGCCATGCACGACCCACAGGCTCTCGCCCAGGCGGAGACGCACCTCATCCACGTCCTCGAGCACTCGGACCCGCCCCGTGACGCCAGCCGGTTCAACGTCACGGCCGCGGCGCAGGAGTACCACGAGCGCACGGGCAGCTGGGACCTGCGCGACGCCGACCCCGGGGCCGTGGAGGAGATCCTCGCCCGGCACCCGGCCGGCTGACCCGCACGCGCCGCGGCGCCCTTCTCCGGTGGGGAAGGGCGCCGCGGCGTGTGGTGCGACCGGTGCGGTGGTCAGTCGGGCAGGCGGGTGCCGGTGGTGGTGTCGAAGAGGTGGACGTGGGCGAGGGTGGGGGTGACCCAGATGGTGTTCCCGGCCCGCGGCGGGGTGCGGCCCTCCACCCGCACGACGATCTCGTGGGCGCCGGGGGCGTCTTCGTCGACCTGGCCGGTGGGGTCGACCTGCACGATGGTGTTGGCGGCGGTGACCGGGGCGAGGTGGCCGTAGACGAAGGCGTCGGCGCCGAGCTCCTCGACCACGTCGGCCACGATCGGCAGCCCCTGTCCCTCACCGGCCGGGGTGAGGTCCTCGGGACGGATCCCCACGGTGACCTGGGACCCGGTGATCCCGGCCCGCTGGGCGGGCGTGAGCGGGATCCGCAGGGTGCCCAGCTCCACCCCGGCCTCGGTGACCGGGGAGCGGAAGAGGTTCATCGCCGGGGAGCCGATGAACCCGGCGACGAACTCGGTGGCGGGCTTGTCGTAGAGGGCGCGCGGGGTGTCGACCTGCATGAGCACCCCGTCCTTGAGCACCGCCACCCGGTCGCCCATGGTCATCGCCTCGACCTGGTCGTGGGTGACGTAGACGGTGGTGACGCCGAGGCGGCGGGTGAGGGAGGCGATCTGGGTGCGGGTCTGCACGCGCAGCTTCGCGTCGAGGTTCGACAGCGGCTCGTCCATCAGGAACACCTGCGGGGACCGCACGATCGCCCGGCCCATGGCCACCCGCTGGCGCTGCCCGCCGGACAGGGCCTTGGGCTTGCGGTCGAGGTAGTCGGTGAGGTCCAGGATCTTGGCGGCCTCGGCCACCCGGCGGGTGCGCTCGGCGGCGTCGACCTTGGCGATCTTCAGGGCGAAGCCCATGTTCTCGGCCACGGTCATGTGCGGGTAGAGGGCGTAGTTCTGGAAGACCATCGCGATGTCGCGGTCCCGCGAGGGCACGTCGGTGACGTCGCGGTCCCCGATGAAGATCTGCCCGGCGGTGACCTCCTCCAGCCCGGCCAGCATCCGCAGGGTGGTGGACTTCCCGCACCCGGAGGGCCCGACCAGCACGAGGAACTCCCCGTCGGCCACCTCCAGGTCCAGCTCGGTGACCGAGGGCCGCTCGGCCCCGGGGTACTGGCAGGTGACATTGGCGTAGCGCACAGCAGACATGGGTCAAGCCTCTTTCCCGGCAGGCACGTGCCGGACGATCCGAAGGAGAAGAGCAACCCCCACAGGTGACGGGGGCCACAGTGATCCTAATCACTGTGGCCCGTCCGGCGCCACCGGCGTCCCATCGGCGCGCCGCCGCTGCCCCGGCGGATCCCGCGCTCAGGACAGGGCGGTCCTCCGCAGCTCGACCAGCCGGGCGAGCACTCCGGCCAGCTCGGCCGGGGAGGCGACCCGGTGCGCCGCCGTGCTCTCCCCGCTGCCCACCTTGATGCCGAGATCGTCCGGACCGAGCTCCCGCATGGCGTTCTCGTCGGTGACGTCGTCGCCGGCGAAGAGGGTGACCTCGGCCCCGGTCGCCTGCATGAACGCCGTGATGCCCTCACCCTTCGTGGCCGAGTGCACCGAGGACTCGACCACGTGCTGGCCCGGGGTGATCTTCAGCCCGTCCAGCCGCTCGAAGGCCTCGATCATCTCCTGCTCGGCGCGGGCGCACGACGCCTGGTCCACCATCGTGCGGGTGTGGAACGCCGCCCCGGTGGGCTTGCGCTCGAGCCGGGACCCCGGGTACCGGGCCACCTGCGCCTCCACGAGTGCGGTCGCCCGGCCGAGCAGGTCCTGCTGGGCCGGGGAGAGCCGCAGCTCCGAGTCCGCCGCCGCGTCCCCGAGCGCGTCGAGGTGCAGCTCGGCCCCGTGCGAGCCGGAGAGCAGCATCCGGCCGTCCGGGTCCACGACGGCGCGCAGGAAGTGCATGGGCCGTCCCGAGATGACGGCCACGTAGGTCCGGTCCAGCGCCAGCAGCTGCTCGAGGGCGGTCTGCGCCTCCGGCAGCGCCCGGCTGTCGCCGGGGTCGTCCGTGAACGGGGCCAGGGTGCCGTCGAAGTCCAGGGCGACCAGCAGCGTCCCGGCCGCCGCCGCCCGGTCGAGAGCCTGCTCGAGCGCCGGCCGGGCGTCGTCGTGCGTGTCCGTCACAGCTCCTCCTCGGTGGTGTCGCGGGTGGTGTCGCGGGTGGTGTCGCGGGTGGTGTCGCCGGTGGTGCGGTCCGGACGGGTGCCGGCGAGGTCCCGCAGGAACGCCTCCGACCAGTCGTTGACGTCGTTGCCCAGCACCTGGCGCCGCATCGCGCGCATCCGCTTCTTCGCCTCGGCCGCCGGCATGTCCTTGGCCCGCAGCATCGCGTCCTTCAGCCCGTCGATGTCGTGCGGGTTCACCAGCAGCGCCTGCTTGAGCTGCTCGGCGGCGCCGGTGAACTCGGAGAGGACCAGGGTCCCGGACCCGTCCGTCTTCGCCGCGACGTACTCCTTGGCCACCAGGTTCATCCCGTCCCGGAGGGAGGTCACCAGCATCACGTCGGTCGCGAGGTAGAGCGCCACCATCTCCTCGAACGGATAGCCGTGGTGCAGGTACCGGATCGCGGTGTGCGAGATCGTGTCGTGCTGGCCGTTGAGATGACCCACCAGGCCCTCCACGTCCTCGCGCAGCTGCACGTAGGACTCCACGCGTTCCCGCGAGGGGTTGGCGACCTGCACCAGCACCGACGGGCCGACCGTCAGCTTCCCGTCCTGCAGCAGCTCCCCGTAGGCCTTGATGCGGTGCAGGATGCCCTTGGTGTAGTCCAGCCGGTCGACCCCGAGGAAGACGGTCTCCGGGTCGCCGAGCTCGTGCCGGATCTCCCGCGCGCGCTCCTTGACCTCCGGGCGCGAGGCCAGCTCCTGGATCGCCTCGGCGTCGATGGAGATCGGATAGGACTGGGCGCGCACCGTCCAGGCGGCGTCGTCGGCGCCGAACCGGGCGCGGCCCTGCCGGAACGGCACGTCCAGGAACCGGCGCACGCAGCGCTGGAAGTTCTGGGCGTCCCCGGGGCGCTGGAAGCCGATCAGATCGGCACCCGAGAGCCCTTCCAGGACCGCTCGCCGCCAGGGGAGCTGCGCGAAGATCTCGAGCGGGGGGAAGGGGATGTGGTTGAAGAACCCGATGGTCAGGTCCGGGCGGAGATCCCGCAGCAGCTTGGGCACCAGCTGCAGCTGATAGTCCTGCACCCACACGGTCGCGTTCTGCGCGGCGACCTCGGCGGTCCGCTCCGCGAAGCGGCGGTTGATCCGGCGATAGGTGTTCCACCAGGCGCGGTGGAACTCCGGGGGCGCGATGACGTCGTGGTACAGCGGCCACAGGGTCGCGTTCGAGAACCCCTCGTAGTAGGCCTCGACCTCCCCGCCGGAGAGCGGGACGGGCGCCAGGTGGAACACGTCGTGGTCGAAGCGCTCCAGCGTCTCGTCGGCCGCGCCGTGCCAGCCCACCCAGGCGCCGGTGTTGCGGGCCATCACCGGGGACAGCGCCGCCACGAGGCCGCCGGGGGAGCGGCGCCAGGAGGACTCGCCGTCCTCGACGACGCGCTCGACCGGCAGCCGGTTCGAGACCACGACGAAGTCGTAGCCCGTGTCCTGCGGCACGTCCGTCCGTGGCTCGGGCACCTCCTCCAGATCGGCCGAGGAGGCGGTGGGAGTCTGCTCTGCACTCACGAGGGGTCCTTCCGGTGGGGCGTCGTCGTCCTGGACCCCAGTCTATTCATCAGTGTGCTCACCTTTCCGTCCGGGGATCTCCTGAGTCGGCGGGCCGTGAGGGGGTCCGATAATCTGGGCGACGACACGTCCGCATCCGCCCCCGAGGATTCTTCGAAGAGGACCCATGGCATCCAGCAGCACGACCCCCGACCCCCGGAACCGCGACGCCGCCCGCGAGCGCGCCCGGCAGCTCGCCGACCAGCACGCCCGCCAGGACAAGCGGTCCCGCCGGCTGCTGCAGTTCGGCATCCTCGCCCTGGTCCTCGTGATCCTTGCGGTGATCGGGGTGGTCGTGGCGCAGAACCGGTCCGAGCAGATCCCCGAGGCCGGCCCGGTGCCCGCCTCCGCCAACCAGTGGGGCGGCACCGTCCTGACCGCGGACGGCATCCGCACCGGAGAGTCGGAGGTGGACCAGCGCGATCTGGGCGAGGTCCCCGAGGCGCCGGAGACCCCGGACGACTCCGCGGTGCCGCCGGGGGTCGAGCCCGCAGGCGAGGGCGAGCCCGTGCCGGTCGTGATCTTCCAGGACTTCGAGTGCGTGCACTGCGCCGACTTCGAGACCGAGAACGGCGAGGCCCTCGAGGAGGCCGTGACGTCCGGGGACATCACCCTGGAGTACCGCAACCTCAACTTCCTGGACCGCGCCACGCCCACGCAGTACTCCTCCCGCGCCGCGGCCGCCGCCTACGAGGTGGGCAACCAGGTCTCCACGGAGCAGTACCTCGCCTTCGTCAAGGAGGTGTTCTCGCACCAGGGCACCGGCGGCCTGGACGACGAGCAGCTCGTGGAGATCGCCTCCACGCACGGCGCGGACATCGCGACCGCGCTGGAGGAGAACACGTGGCGCCCCATGGTCAACGTGGTCTCGCAGGAGTCCCTGGCCAACGGCATCTCCGGCACCCCGACGGTCTTCATCGACGGTGAGCGGCTCGGCAACGAGGCCTTCCAGGACGCCCTCGACGAGGCCCTGGCGGACCAGAAGTAGGTCCTCCGCCCTCGGAGCGCACGGGCGGCGCCGTACCCCGCGGGGTGCGGCGCTGCCGATGCGCCCGGGGCCGCAGGGATTTCGGGGTCCTCGGACACGTCCGATATCCTGGGACCCCGGTCGCCGGGGCCGCTCGCGGCACCCCGGGGACAGCCCGCCTCCTTAGCTCAGCTGGCCAGAGCACCTGTCTTGTAAACAGGGGGTCACCGGTTCGAATCCGGTAGGGGGCTCCACAGCACACGGTCGTGGCGCGAGCGACCGCTCATGACGTGCCAGGACGCCGGGCGCGGCACGCCGAGCCCCGGGCTCGCTAGGCTCTGCCCCGGACGCAGCGGAAATTCCGGACACGTGGGGGCATGAGAGCGATGCGGGGACTGGGCAGGATCACGGGGGCGGCGGCGGCGATCGCCCTGACGGCCGGACTCGTCGCGCCGGCGGGCGCCGCGCCGGTGGACTACGACATCGACTCGGCGCACAGCCTGCAGGTCGTGGTGAACAAGCACCGGAAGCTGGCCCCGGAGACGTACGTGCCCGACCGGCTGACGCGCGTGCAGTCCGAGCGGCTCCAGGCGGCGGCGGCCGAGGCGTTCCAGGGGATGACGCGCGCCGCCAGGGCGGACGGTGTGCACATCGTGCCGGTGAGCGGATACCGGTCGTACGCCGAGCAGGCGAGCCTCTACGACAGCTACGTCCGGCAGTACGGCCAGGAGACGGCCGACACGATCGCCGCCCGCCCGGGCCACAGCGAGCACCAGACCGGTCTGGCGATGGACGTCGGCAACGCCGACGGCGCGTGCGCCCTGCAGGACTGCTTCGAGGGGACCCCGGTGGGGGACTGGGTGCGGAAGAACGCCCATCGCCACGGCTTCATCGTCCGGTACCCCGAGGACCGGCAGGAGTGGACCGGCTACGCCTACGAGCCCTGGCACCTGCGCTACGTCGGGCCGCAGCTCGTGGCCGAGCTGCGGGCGGACGCCGCGGCGGAGGGCTCCGCCGAGCTGGACACCCTCGAGGAGTACTTCGGACTGGGTCCTGCCCCGGACTACCCCGCCGGCTGAGGCCCTCCGACGCGCCCGGCGAGTCGCCGCCGGGTTCACCCTCCCGGGCGGCGGCCGCGGGGACAATGTGTGCGACCCCCCTCCGCACCCCCCACCGGAGCGCCCCAGTGATCTCCATCGGCCGCCGCCGCCTGCACCTGCCCGCCGTTGTCGCCGCGCTGCTGACGGTCCTCGCTCTCACCCTGCTGCCGGCGGGTCCGGCGCGCGCGGCGGAGGCGCCGCAGCCCGGCGCCCCGTACCTGGGCGCGATGCTGGACTGGGGCACCGACTCCGCCGCCGGGTACGCCGACCGGCTCGGTGAGCCGGCCGCGGTCTACGGGCGGCCGGTGCCGCTGCCGATGGACGACCGGGAGCAGGGCTACCTGCGGCACTTCCTGTCCCAGGTCGCCGAGCAGGGCGGGCACGCCCTGCTCACTGTCCGCCCCGACATCGCGCTGGACCGCGTGGACGAGGCGCGGGCCGCCGTTCTCGCCGGGCAGCTGGCCGATGTGGCGCAGGACTTCGACGGCACGGTGTTCGTCCGGTTCGCGCCGCAGATGAACGCGTCCTGGGTGCCGTGGGGCCAGCAGCCCCAGGCCTACACCCGGGCGTTCCGGGCCGTGGCCGCCGCGCTGGACGACCAGCTCGAGGACCCCGTGATGGTGTGGTCGCCCACGGTCGGGACCGACTACCCGTTCCGCGGCCCGACGTCCTCCGCCCCGGAGGGAGCGGACCTCGCGGCCCTGGACACCGACGGGAACGGGACCTGGGACCGGGGCGACGACGCCTACAGCCCCTACTACCCGGGCGACGACGTCGTGGACTGGGTGGGGCTGTCCACCTACCACGACGAGACCGGCAGCGGTGAGGCCCGCAACACCGTCCCGGAGCCGGACGAGTTCAGCACGCTGCTGGGCGGGGCCGGCGCCCCGGAGGGCTTCTACGCCGCCTACGCCGCCGCACGCGAGAAACCGCTCATGGTGGAGACGGGGTCCTTCTGGAGCCCGGAGGCGGGCGGCCCCTCCGCCCGCGAGGTCAAGGCCCCGTGGTGGGACCAGGTGCTCGCGGCGGCCTCCTCCGAGGCCTACGACCGGATCGGCGCGGTCGTGTGGAACGAGACCGTCGAGGAGCGGGCCGGCGGGGCGGTCGCGGTCGACTGGCGCTCCACCGCCGACCCCGACCTGACCGCCGCCTTCCGGGAGCGCGTCCAGGCCTCCTCCCTCGTGACGGGTCCGGTGACCGAGCAGGCGGCGCTGCCGGGCGCGGCGTCCTCCGCCCCGGGCATCGTCCTGCGGGGTCCCGTGGCATGGGGCGCGGCGGCCGCCGTGCTCGGCGTGGGACTGCTCCTGTGCCTGCTGCCGCGTGCGCGGTCGGCGCGGGCGTGGCGCTACGCGGAGCCCTCGCCGCGCGACAGCCGGATCGACATGCTGCGCGGAGTCGCGATCGTCTTCGTCGTCGTCAACCACGTGGGCCTCACCTCGCTGTTCCAGTCGCTCACGCAGGAGGCCGTGGGCGTCGTCTCGGGAGCGGAGCTGTTCGTGCTGCTCTCCGGGGCCGTGCTGGGCATGGTCTACGGGCCCCGGGTGCGGGGCGAGCTGGGCGAGGTCGTCGACCGCACCACCGCGCGGGCGTGGAAGCTCTACGTGACCGCGCTGGTCGTGGTGCTCCTCGTCTACGCGCTCAGCCGGATTCCCGTCCTGGAGGCGGGGTCCGTCACCACGTTCAGGGACCAGGGCACGGGGGCCGCCGGTGCGGGGGCCGCCGGCAGCACGTACGACCTCTACGCGGGCATGGACGGGCTCTTCGCCTTCCCGGTCCAGGCGCACCTGATCCCCGCCGTGCTCCTGCTGCAGGTGGGGCCGTGGCAGTTCAACATCATGGGGCTGTACGTGGTCCTGATCCTGGTGAGCCCGCTGGTGCTGGCCGCACTCGCCCGCGGCCGGGCCTGGCTGGTCCTGCTGATCAGCGCCGGGCTCTACACCGTGGGTACGGTCTTCCGGATCCGGCTGCTGCCCTCCCAGTTCGAGGACTCGTTCCCCCTGCTCGTGTGGCAGGTGCTGTTCGTGCTCGGCATGGTGGCCGGGTACTACCGGCGGCAGATCGTCACCTGGTTCGCCGACCGGCGCCGGCGTCCGCTGCTCGTCGCCTGCCTGCTGCTGGCCGTGGCCCTCGCGCTGTTCTCCTGGTCCGGTCCCTACGCCAGCAACGGCTACGACGTCCGGCTGGCCCTGCTGCCGGAGGCCGCCTTCCGCACCGTCTACGACGGCTACTTCGGCCGGACCTACCTGGGGATCGGCCGGCTGGTCAACGTGCTGCTGGTGGTCGTGGCGGGATACGCCCTGCTCAGCGCCTACTGGGCCGTGCTCCGGCGTGCGCTGGGCTGGTTCCTCATCCCGCTGGGCCGGGCCAGCCTCTACGTCTTCGTCATGCACGTGTTCCTGATCCTGGCCGTGGCCAACATCCCGGTGCTGCGGCAGGGCGACCTGTGGGTCAACACCCTGGCCTACGTCGCCGTCCTGGGCCTGCTGTGGGTCATGGTCCGGACCCGGTTCCTCTTCGGGATCGTCCCGCGCTGAGGACCGCCCGCGCCGAGTCCCGTCCGTGCGAGGCCGGCGGGCCGGCACGAGCGACGACGGCACGGGCGACGACGGCACGAGCGACGACGGCGCCGCGGGCGCCGGGGCTGCCGCCACCGGCCGGCCCGGGCGGAGGGCGGCTCAGGCGGTGGGGTCCGCCCGGCGCAGCCGCCGCAGCGCCACCGCCGTGACGTCGTCCGGGTGCCCGTGCCGGCGGGCGAAGCCGATGGCCCGGTCCACGAGCTCCTGGGCGGCCATCCCGGCGGGATCGGCCCGCAGGGCCCGTTCCAGCGTCTCCTCGAGGGAGGGGAAGAAGTCCAGGAACCCGTCGCTGACGACCACGAGCGTCTCGCCCGGCTGCAGCACGGTGCTGCGGGTGTCCCACGAGTCGTCCGGGAAGACGCCCAGCGGCGGGCCCGAACGCTCCAGCCGCCGGTGCCCGTCGGCGGTGAAGACGAACGCGAGCCCGTGCCCGGCGTCGACGTAGTCGAGCCGTCCCGTGGCCGGGTCGAGGCGGGCGGAGAACGCGGTGACGAACGCCCCGGTGTCGCTCAGCAGGTCCGCCGAGGCGGCCGCGACCCGCGCGAAGGCCGTCCCCTGGTCGTTGAACTGCGCGGCGCCCACGAGCATCGCCCGCACCGAGGCCGCGATCAGGGCCGCCGGGATCCCCTTGCCCATGACGTCGGCCACGTGCAGCTGCAGCCGGCCGCCGTCCACGGGGTGCCACGCGAAGAAGTCGCCGCCGATCTCCCGGGCGGGCACGCAGCGCCCGGCCAGCTCGTAGCCGGCCACGTGCGGGGCCGTCCGCGGCATGAGGATCTGCTGCACCTCGGCGGCGCGGTCCAGCTCGCGCTGCAGCTCCAGCTCCCGCTCGACCCAGCCGGCCATCTCCCGCAGCAGCGACTGCTGGTCGGCGCTCAGCCGGCGCGGCCGGGTGTCGAACAGGCACAGCGAGCCCACCTGCTCCCCGCCCGGGGCCCGGAGCGGCTGGCCGGCGTAGAAGCGCACGTGCGGGTCCCGGCGCACGAACACGTTCTCGCGGAAGCGGTCGTCGGCGGTCGCGTCGGGCACGATCAGGGTGTCCGGCTGCTGCACGGTGTGCCGGCACATCGAGTCCTCGGCGGGAGTGCTCCGCAGCCCGGCCAGGCCCGTCTCGGCCTTGGTCCACTGCCGGTCGGCGTCGACGAAGTTGACGGCGACCATGGGCACGTCGAAGACGCGCTGGGCCAGGCGCACGATCCGGTCGTAGCGCTCCTCGCGAGGGGTGTCCAGGATGTCGAGAGCGTGCAGGGCCTGCACACGGGCCGCCTCGGTCGCCTCGGCGGTCGCTGCGGTGTCAGGGACGTCGGAAGCCATGCCCTCCACCCTATGCAACGCCGGGCCCCGGCCGGACACGGCGGACTCCGGCGGCGTCCCGCGCCACACCGCGTCATGCTGATCACGATTGCAAATCGCCGTGTAGCGTGAGCTCCAACGACCGGCCCGGTCGGGTCCCTCCCCCCAGGACCGTGCAGAGGAGTCACCCATGACAGCCCTGTTCCCCCCGTCGCGCGGCCGGCGCGTCGGGACCGTCGGCGCGGCCCTGCTGGCGCTGGCCCTGACCGGGTGCTCGGCGGGCCCGGACGGCGGCGGCCCGGCCTCTTCCACGGCGTCCTCCTCCGCGGAGGCGTCCGCTGCGGCGGGAGCCGGGACGGCGGCGCCCGGGACGGCGGCGCCCGGGGCCGCGAGCGAGCCGTCGTCGTCGGGGACCCCGGAGCCCGGCACCGCCGGGACGGGGAGCCCCGCGCCCTCGGGCAACGACGTGGCCCCCTACGACGACACCGCCACCCGGGACGCCGCCGCCGCGTTCGGCTCCACCCGGCAGCTCACCGACTCCCTGGCGGGAACGGTCGAGGGGCCGCGACCGGCGACCACGGGGCAGCGCCCGGTCCGTGCCGCTCCCGGCGCCCCGGTGCAGGTGTTCACCGTGACCCTCACCAACACGGGCGCCGACCCGGTCGACGCGCTGCCCTGGTCCTTCCCGGTGGCCGTCGCCGGGGACGAGCCCGCGCCGCCCGCCTACGACGAGTCGCTCGGCGTGCGGATGGAGACCTTCCCGACCATCGCCCCCGGCGGGTCCGCCTCGCTGGACGTCGCCTTCAGCGCCGCGCACGACGCCGACCTCGCCGTGCGGGTCTTCGACAACACCACCCCCGACCACTACGTCGAGTTCACCGACTGACCCCCAGCGAGGGACCCCCATGAAGATCTCAGCTCTGCGCATCCCCGCCGCCCTCGCGGCCTGCTTCGCCGTCGTCCTCGCCGGCGCCCCGGGCGCGTCCGCGGCTCCGCCGTCCCCCGCGCCCGACGCGGCGACGGCTCCTGCGGCGGCGACGGCTCCCGCGGCGACGGACGGGACCGCGACGGCCGCCGCCACGGCGCCGCTCGAACCGGTCGACGACGCGGTGGCCACGGCCGGCCCCGGGCGCACGGTCGCCGTGGACGTCCTGGCCAACGACGGCCTCCTGGACCCGGCGCACGTGCGGCTGCTGCTGGTGGACCCCTCCGCCGCCCGGGGCGAGGACGCGCTCGCGGACGAGCTGCGCACGGACGCCGGGTCGCTGCGGGTCATCACCCCGGGCACGGCGCCCGCGGAGCTGCCCGAGGGCTGGCTGCCGCCCGAGCACCCCGTGCTCGCCCTGGCCCCGGCGGAGGACGCACCGGTCGGTGCCGTGGAGGTCGGCTACGCCGTGCGGGACGCCACGGGCGCCGAGGCGCGCGCGGTGCTCACCGTGACGCGGGAGGGCTCGGCAGAGCCCTCTGCAGAGCCCTCCGCAGCGGCGGAGCCCACCGGGGAGGCGGAGCCCACCGGCGAGTCGACCACCCAGCCGGCGATCGAACCCGCGGAGGACCCCTCGGCCGGGCCGACGGCCGAGCCGTCCGCGGGGAGCCGTGCGGCCGCCGCTGAGGCCGACGGAGCCACGGACGTCCCGGTCGAGGTCCGGCAGGCCCTGGAGGCCGCCGCCGCCCGGGTGGCGGCCCGTTCCGGGGCCCCGACCGCCGGCATGCGCCCGTGGAAGGGCGGCTGGGAGTGGCCGCACCAGAACGGCGTCGTCCTGTGGCACGAGGCGCACGGGGCGCACTACGTGCAGCTGCGGGGCGCCATCGGGCAGAAGTGGCTGCGCTCCGGGGACGCGGACGTGCTGGGCTGGCCGCTCGCGGACGAGGCCTGCACCCCGGCCGGGTGCCGGCAGTCGTTCTCGGGCCGCCGCACGATCTACTGGACGTCCTCCACCGGGGCGCACACGGTGAACACCCGGGGGGCGATCGGGGACAAGTGGGTCCGCGGCGGGCGCGAGAGCGGGCCCTACGGGTACCCGACGACCGACGAGGTGTGCGGCATGGCCGGGGGCGGGTGCCGGCAGTCGTTCACGGGCCACCGCACGATCTACTGGACGTCCTCCACCGGGGCGCACACGGTGAACACCCGGGGGGCGATCGGGGACAAGTGGGTCCGCGGCGGACGCACGACCGGGCTCTACGGGTACCCGACGACCGACGAGGTGTGCGGCATGGCCGGGGGCGGGTGCCGGCAGTCCTTCACCAGGGCCCACACGATCTACTGGAGCCCCGGGACGGGCGCACGGGCGGTCAAGACCGGCGGCGCCATCGGGCAGCGCTGGATCGCGACCGGACGGGAGCGGGGGAGCCTGGGCTACCCCGTGACGGACGAGGTCGGGACGGGGACCGTGCACCAGAAGTTCCAGCGCGGCCTCGTCACCTGGAGCCGCTCCGCGGGGACCCGGGTCCACCTCTTCCGCGGCGAGTGCCAGAGCCTCAACAACGGCCGCTCGGTGCAGCCGACCCGCAACGCGGGGCGGGTGTCCCTGACCATCGCCGAGGGCTACGGCCGGTCCGAGGCCACGTTCGTCAACTGCGTGCGGATCGGCGGCAGCTACGTCGAGGACTGGCGCACGTCCGCCTACGTGGGCGCCAGCGGCTTCAAGCGCCCGGGGGTCCCCTCCGGGCACACGCAGTACCTGTACTCGCCGCAGGGCTCGTACTCGGTCACGGAGTCCTTCGGCGTCTACAACCCCGGCACCGCGCTGCCCTACCGCCCGCTCAACCCGAACTCCCGGTGGGGCGGGCGCCTGGGCACCCTGTACAACAAGTACTTCGAGTCCACCGGCTACACCTGGCCGGACGAGAACATGTGGTACTTCGCGCAGTCCGGGGACTACCGGCTGGGCGTGGTCATCAACTACAACCGCCCGCCCGACTCGCCGATCGTCCAGGGCAACGGCTTCGCGATCTTCCTGCACGCCAACAAGAAGCCCACCGCCGGGTGCATCGCCCTGCACGAGCACGAGGTCGCCCGGTACATGCGCACCGCGCGGCCCGGTGACCGGATCATCATGGGCGTCCGGGCGGACCTGTTCCGCTGACCGGGTGACGCCGAGGGCCGGGCCACCGGCGGAGGAGGGGGGGACCGCGCACCGCGCGGTCCCCCCTCCGGCCGTCCGGGCGGGAGCCGGTCTACTCGACCGTCTCCTCCACGCGGGCCTGCCCGCGCCGGCCGAAGGCCCACAGCAGCAGCTCGCTGGGCACGGCGCGCAGCACCCGCACGGTGCCCGTCCGGCCCCGGCCCCCGCGCACGGCGCCGTAGGAGGGCGCGATGAGCACCACGGTGTCCTCCTCGTCCTTGAGCATGACCTTGGCCATGAGGCTCAGGCCCTGCCACAGCGCCTGCTCCTCGTCGTGCAGCAGCGGACGGTCGTGCCACTCGGGCTGGGCGCGGCGGGCGTCCTCGTGGTGGACGAAGAGCTCCACGGTGTTCATCCGCCGGTCCACCGGGCCCAGCCGCGCCGGCGAGTACAGCGGGGGGTGCTCGACCTTGCGCACGAGCTCTTCCCACGGCTGCCGGGCCACGGCCTCCTCGGCGCGCCGGGCGCGGTCGCGCAGCACCGGCACCCGGGACAGGGCCCGGCCGGCCAGGACGTCGGGCCGCCCGTCGCGCAGCACGAGGTGCACGGCGAGGTCACGGGTGGTCCAGCCCTCGCACAGGGTGGGGGCGTCGGGGCCCAGCCGGCGCAGGAGCGCGGCGAGGTGCCGGCGCTCGACATTGGCGAAATTGGTCACGTGGTTCCTCCTCGTGGCCCGCCGACGGTCGGCGGTGCCGTCCCGGGGACCACGCTATACCGGGGCCCGGGGACCCGGAACCGCCCGCGCCGCGACTCAGCCGCGGGGGACCGGCGGGCCCAGGTGGAGCAGCACCGAGGTCAGGGCCGCCACCGCGACCAGGCCCACCAGGGTGGCCAGCAGCGGGCTGCGCAGGGACCACGCCTGCACCCGCTCCGGCACGGTGGCGGGGCGCTCACCGCCCGGGGCCAGGCGCCAGCCGCCGGCGAGCCGCCCGGAGCGCTGCGCGCGGCGCTCGAAGGGGATCGTGGCCCAGGGGACGGCCGCACTGGCCAGGCCCAGCACCCCGAAGCCCACCGGCCACCGCTGGTCCACCCACACGAAGCACGTCACCACGCAGTAGCCGAGGAACACCACCCCGTGCAGCATCCCGAAGACCGGGACGAAGGCCTCGGAGACCCCCGTGTACTTCAGGACCATGCCGAGGATCAGCAGGGTCCAGGTCACCGCCTCCGCGAGGGCGAAGCGGCCGTAGAGCTCACGGGGCGTCATGGGGGTGCTCTCCTGCAGGTCGGGTGCGGCGGGGATCCCGTCGGGACCCCCGGGACGGAGCACGGGCCGGCGCGGGCGTCCCCGGGGCCTCCTCGTGGCTGCCCCGCTGGACCGGGCGCCCTGCTCGAGGGCCCGCCCGTCCTCCGTCCCCAGGATGATATCGGCGTCCTGCCGGCCCCGCCGCATCGGCGGTCCTTCTCCTGGCGAGGGGCCCGACTGCCCTCCCCGCCCCGGCCCCCAGGAGGCCCCGGCCGCACGCCGCACTCCAGTGTGGCGTTCCGTGAAGTGGATCACGACAACCCCTGGTAAAACCACACGAACTCACATAAACTCAAGGGAACACAGGGTCCCTACGTCGTCGCAGTTCGTGAGGTGGATGTCATGTTCGCAGAGGAACGCCAGGCGGAGATCGCCGCGCTGGTGGGCACCACCCGCCGGGTCAACGGCGCCGAGCTGGCGCGCCGTTTCGATGTCACCATGGAGACGGTCCGCCGCGACCTCGCCGCGCTGGAGGCCGCCGGCCGGCTCCGGCGGGTGCACGGGGGCGCGGTCTCCGTGGACCAGTCCACCTCCGACGAGAAGGCCATCCACTCGCGCCAGCACCTCAACACCCCCGAGAAGCGGCGCATCGCGGAGGCGGCGTTCACCCTGCTGCGCAACAGCGGGGCCGGCGCGGTCGTCCTCGACGCCGGCAGCACGGTCGAGGCGCTGGCTGACCTCATCGTCCGGACCGACTCCAGCCTGGCCGACGGGCAGGAGCAGCTGATCATCACCCACGCCCTGCACATCGCGGCCAAGCTGGCCGACGCCAACGGCATCGGCCTCGAGCTCGTGGGCGGGCGGGTCCGCAAGCTCACCTGGGCGGCCGCCGGTGGACGGGCGGCCGAGCACTACACCCGGCTGCGCCCCGACCTCGCGTTCGTGGGCTGCAACGGGATCCACGCCACGTTCGGGCTGAGCACTCCCGATCCCATCGAGGCGGTCGTCAAGACCGCGATCATCCAGACCTCCCGGCGGGTCGTGGTCCTCTGCGACTCCGCCAAGCACGATCAGGAGACCCTCATGCGCTTCGCGTCCCTCGAGGACATCGACACCCTCATCACCGACCGGGCCCCCGGCCCCGAGCTGGCCGCCGCCCTCGAGGAGGCCGACGTCGAGGTGATCGTCGCGTGATCCTCACCGTCACCCTCAACCCGTCCCTCGACCGCACCGTGGAGCTGCCCTCCCCGCTGCGCCGCGGCGCGGTCCAGCGCGCCGACGGCGCCCGGCAGGACGCCGGGGGCAAGGGCGTGAACATCTCCCGGGCCCTGCGCGTGAGCGGTGTCCCGACCCTGGCCGTCCTGCCCGGGGATCCCGGCGACCCGCTGCTGGCGGAGCTCGCCGCCGCGCAGGTCCCCTACGAGACCGTTCCCGCCGGCGCGCCGATCCGCTCCAACATCACGATCACCGAGCCCGACGGCACCACCACCAAGATCAACGCCCCCGGCACGCCGCTGCTCCCCGAGCACCTGGACGCCGTGGTGGAGCTGCTGGTGCAGCACGGGGCGGACGCCTCCTGGGTGGTCCTGGCCGGCTCGCTGCCGCCGGGCGCCCCCGAGGACGTCTACGCGCGCATCGTCCGCCGGGTCCGCTCGGCGCTGGGGGAGCGGGCGCCCCGGTTCGCCGTGGACACCTCCGGGGCCGCCCTCCGGGGCGCCACCGCCGCCGACGACGCCCTGCCCGACCTCATCAAGCCCAACGGCGAGGAGCTCGCCGAGCTGGTGGGGGCGCACGACGGCGAGGAGCTCGAGGCCGATCCCGAGCTCGCCGCCGCGACCGCCGCCGCCCTCGTGGCCCGCGGCCTGGGCGCGGTGCTGACCACCCTGGGCGCCGGAGGGGCGGTGCTCACCGCCGCGGAGGGCTCCTGGCACGCCGTGCACGAACCCGTGGCGGTGCGCTCCACCGTGGGCGCCGGCGACAGCTCGCTCTCGGGCTACCTCATCGCCCAGGAGCGCGGCGACGCGCCGCCGGAGTGCCTGCGGCAGGCCGTGGCCTCCGGCTCCGCGGCCGCCGCCCTGCCGGGGACCCGCGTCCCGTCCCTTCCCGAGACCACTCCCGAGGCGGTCACCGTGCGCGAGCTCTCCGTGCGCGCCGCCGCAGACTGACCCGCTCCACCTCATCCGCACCACCTCATCCGCACCACCCGGGCACCGACCCGGCCGCTCAAGGAGGACACAGTGTCCGAGCTCATCACCCCCGACCTGGTCTCGCTCGACCGCGACCTGGGCGGGGACAAGGAAACCGTCATCGGCCAGCTGGCCGCCCTGGTGCAGCGCACCGGGCGCGCCGAGCAGCTGGACGGGCTGCTGGCCGACGCCATCGCCCGGGAGAACAAGACCGCCACCGGCATCCCCGGCGGCATCGCCATCCCGCACTGCCGCTCCGCGGCCGTCACCGAGCCGACCCTGGTCATGGCCCGCCTGGCCGAGGGCGTCCCCTGGGGCGCCAAGGACGGCCCCGCCGACATCGTCTTCTTCATCGCGGCGCCCGAGGGCGCCGACCAGACCCACCTCAAGCTGCTCGCCAAGCTCGCCCGGTCGCTCATGAAGAAGGACTTCGTGGCCTCCCTGCGCTCGGCCCGCTCCGAGCAGGAGATCGTGCGGATCGTCGACGACGCGCTGGGCCTGAGCCCGGCCCCCGAGGCCGGCGCGGCCGCCGGCGCCACCGCCGGCTCCACGGCGGCCGCGGCGGTGCCGGCCTCCGTCGAGTCCCGGCCCGGCACGCAGGACGCGCAGCCGGCCACGGCGGAGCCCGCCGAGAGCGCTCCGGCCGCCGGAGGACCGGCGCGCCGGAGGATCGTGGCCGTCACGGCCTGCCCCACCGGCATCGCCCACACCTACATGGCCGCGGACGGGCTGACCTACGCGGCCGAGGAGATGGGGGTCGACCTGCAGGTCGAGACCCAGGGCTCCGCGGGCTTCACCAAGCTCGACCCGGCCACGATCGCCGCGGCCGACGCGGTGATCTTCGCCACCGACGTCGACGTCCGGGACCGCTCCCGCTTCGCCGGCAAGCCCTACGTCGCCTCCCCGGTCAAGCGGGGCATCGACGAGCCCAAGGTCATGATCGAGGAGGCGCTCGCCAACGCCGAGAACCCGAACGCCAAGCGCGTGCAGGGCGCCGCCGGCGGCGCCGACGAGGCCGAGGCCTCCGGCGGCCGCGAGGGCTGGGGGACCCGCATCCGCAAGGCCGTGATGACCGGCGTGAGCTACATGATCCCGTTCGTGGCCGCGGGCGGTCTGCTCATGGCCTTCGGCTTCATGGTCGCCGGCGCGGACATCGCCAACATCGCCGACGACGTCCTGACGGGCTCGACCATCTGGAACCTGGGCGAGTTCACCCTCGCCCAGTACATCGGGGCCGTGCTGTTCAAGATGGGCAACCTGGCGATGAGCCTGCTCGTGCCCGCCCTGGCCGGCTACATCGCCTACGGGCTCGCCGACCGGCCCGGCATCGCCCCCGGCTTCGCCGCGGGCCTGGTCGCCAACTTCATGGGCGCCGGCTTCCTCGGCGGCATCGTGGGCGGCCTCCTGGCCGGTCTCGCCGCCTACTGGCTGGCGCAGCCGCGGCTGCCGCGCTGGCTCGGCTCGCTGATGCCGGTGGTCATCATCCCGCTGCTGGCCACCATCTTCTCCGCCGGCCTGCTGCTGCTGGTCCTGGGCGGTCCGATCGCCACGTTCATGGCCTGGCTCACCGAGGTGCTCAACGGCATGACCGGCGCCAGCGCGCTGGCGCTCGGCGCGATCCTGGGCCTGATGATGGGCGCGGACCTGGGCGGTCCGATCAACAAGGTGGCCTACACCTTCGCCGCGGCCGGCCTGGGTGCCGCGACGGCCGTGAACACCGCTCCGCAGGAGATCATGGCCGCCGTCATCGCCGCCGGCATGGTGCCCCCGCTGGCCATGGCGCTGGCCTCCACGGTGGCCAAGCGCTACTTCACCGTGGCCGAGCAGGAGAACGGCAAGGCCGCCTGGCTGCTGGGAGCGTCCTTCATCTCCGAGGGCGCCATCCCCTTCGCCGCGGCCGACCCGCTGCGCGTGCTGCCGGCCTCCATGGTGGGCGGGGCCGTGGCCGGCGCGATCAGCATGGCCACCGGCGTGACCTCCGCCGCCCCGCACGGCGGCGTCTGGATCCTGCCCGTGATCGGCAACCCGCTGATGTTCCTGCTCTCGGTGGTTGTCGGTACGGTGGTCACAGCAGGCATCGTCGTCGCCCTCAAGCACGTGGGCGGTGCGCACGGGCGCGTGGCGGACGCCACCCGCTCGCGCGAGGACGCCGCCGCCGTGCCGACCACCGCCTGAGCGATGCGCACGGGGCCCCGGCCGGGGCCCCGTGCGCTGACCGACCAGCTTTTTCTCGAGGAAGAGGAACACCATGCAGACACTGACAGGCGTGGGAGTGTGCGCGGGCCGGGTCATCGGCGAGCTCGTGAGCATGCCGAAGCCCGTCGCGGAACCGGCCGCGGGCCTGAGCCTCCGGGACGAGGAGCCCGAGGCGGCGGTGGCGCGCCTGCAGGAGGCCGCGGCCGCGGTCAAGGCCGAGCTCAAGCGGCGGGCCGAGGCCGCCACCGAGAAGGACGCGGCGGACGTGCTGAAGTCCACCGCGCTCATGGCCGGGGACAAGGCGCTGCTGAAGAACGCGGCGAAGCTCATCACCGGACGCGGGCTCGCCCCCGAGCGGGCGCTGTGGGAGGCCGCGAGCGACTACGCCGACCAGATGCGCGCCCTCGGCGGGTACATGGCCGAGCGCGCCGCGGACATCGAGGACGTCCGGGCGCGGCTCGTGTGCCAGCTGCAGGGCCTGCCCATGCCGGGCATCCCGCAGCGGGAGGAGCCGTTCGTGCTCACCGCGGAGGACCTCGCCCCGGCGGACACCGCGACCCTGGACCCCTCCCAGGTGCTCGCCCTGGTCACCTCCGGCGGCGGCCCGCAGTCCCACACGGCCATCCTCGCCCGCAACCTCGGGCTGCCCGCGATCGTGGCCGCCCGGGACATCGAAGGCGTCCCGGACGGCACCGAGGTCTACGTGGACGGGGCCACCGGGGAGATCCGGACGGAGCCCGGCGCGGACGAGCTGGAGCTCGTCGAGGCCTGGGTGCGCAGCGCAGCCGCGCGCAGCGGCTTCGACGGCCGCGGCGTGCTCGCCGACGGCACCGAGATCCCGCTGCTGGCCAACGTGGGCACCCCCGAGGACGCCCGGGCGGCGGCCGCGGCCGGGGCCCAGGGCGTGGGGCTGCTGCGCACCGAGTTCTGCTTCCTGGGCCGCGACCAGGAGCCCTCGGTCGAGGAGCAGGTCGAGCAGTACACCGCGATCCTGGCGTCCTTCCCGGGCAAGAAGGTCGTCGTGCGCACCCTCGACGCCGGGGCGGACAAGCCGCTGCCGTTCCTCACCGACACCTCCGAGCCGAACCCGGCGCTGGGGGTGCGCGGCTACCGCACGGACCGTGCGGTGCCGGGCGTGCTCGCCCGGCAGCTCGAGGCGATCGCGCGGGCGGAGGAGGCCACGGACGCCGAGGTGTGGGTCATGGCCCCGATGATCGCCACGACCACCGAGGCCCAGGAGTTCGCCCGGATGGCGGCCGCCGCCGGTCTGCGGGTGCCCGGGGTCATGGTCGAGACGCCGTCCGCGGCGGTGACCGCCGACCAGATCCTGCGCCACGTGAAGTTCGTCTCCCTGGGCACCAACGACCTGACCCAGTACACGATGGCCGCCGACCGGATGATGGGCTCCCTCGCGGAGCTCAACAACCCCTGGCAGCCCGCGGTGCTGCGGATGGTCCGGAGCACCGTGGAGGGCGCCCGCGAGGCCGAGGCCGAGGGCGCCGGGCCGCGCAACGTGGGCGTGTGCGGGGAGGCCGCGGCCGACCCCGCGCTCGCCGTGGTGCTCGTGGGCCTCGGGGTGCACACCCTGTCCATGAGCGCCCGCGGGCTGGCCCCGGTCGCCGCCGTCCTGCGCAGCGTGGACATGGGCACCGCCCAGGCCCTCGCCGCGCTCGCCGTCCAGCAGCCCAGCGCCGAGGAGGCCGCCGCCGCCGTGCGCACGGAGCTCAGCGTGCTCGCCGAGCTGGGCCTCTGACCGGCGGCCGCACCGGCCGCCACCACACCACCCACCGGGGCCCCGAACCCAGGACCCCGCACACCGAAGGAGAACCACCATGGCAGAACGCACCGCAACCATCGCATCCTCCGTGGGCCTGCACGCCCGCCCCGCGGCGATCTTCGCCGAGGCGGCCGGTGAGTACGACCTCGAGATCACCATCGCCGCCGAGGGCGAGCCCGCGGACGAGGCCATGGACGCCTCCAGCGTGCTGTCGCTGATGTCCCTCGGCGCCGGCCAGGGGGACAAGGTGGTCCTCCGCGCCGAGGGAGAGGGCGCCGAGGACGCGCTCGAGAACCTCGTGCGCATCCTCGAGACGGACCACGACGCCGAGTAGCCGGCCTCGCCGCACCGACAGCCACGGCGCCCGCCCACCCTCCGGTGGGCGGGCGCCGTGCTGTCCGGGCGGCACCTGGCCCGTGCTGTCCGGGCGCGATCCGCGCCGTGCCCGGCGCGGGGAGCGCGGCTCAGAACCGGCTCAGGCCTGCGCGGTTAGACTGGCTCGGGCCGGTTCCCGCCGGCCCCGCGGCCGCTCCCGGCCCGGCCCCCCGACCCCTCCGACGATTGAGAGAGCCTTGCGAGAGTTCACCGCACGCTTCGCCACCGACCAGGAGATCGCCGACTGGGACGCCCACGTCACGGCGAACCCCCACGGCGGCAACCTCCTGCAGTCCGCGTCCTTCGCGGAGGTCAAGGCGGACCACGGCTGGCGCCCCCTGCACCTGGTGCACGAGCCCGTCGGCGGCGGAAAGGCCTCCTACAACCTGGTCCTCGAGAAGACGGTGCCGGCCCTGGGCCGCCTGTGGTACATGATCAAGGGCCCCGACGTCGCCTCCGTGGACGACATCCCCGGGATCGCCGCCGCCAACGCCCGGCTGGTGGCCGCGCAGCGGCTGAACGTCTTCGCGATCAAGATCGAGCCGGACGTGCTGGACTCCGACTACGCGAAGGGCGTGCTCGCCCGCGCGGGGCTGAAGAAGTCCTTCGACATCCAGCCCAACGACTCGACCGCGATCCTCGCCACCGACCGGGACGAGGAGGCCGTCCTGAAGTCCCTGCACTCGCGCGGACGCAACGCGGTCCGACGGGCGCTGCGCGAGGGCTGCACGGTCGAGCGCGTGGAGCTCACCGAGCAGAACATGCGGCGGATGTACGCGCTCATGGACACCGTGGGCCAGGGCGAGGCCAACGTGAACCTGCGCTCCTACGAGTACTACGCGAAGTTCTGGACCGCCTTCGAGCAGGCCGGCCAGGGCCGGCTCTACTTCACCTACGAGGACGGCGAGCCCTCCGTGGGCGCCTACGTGATCGCCTACGGGACGAAGGGCACGTACAAGGACGGCGGCTCCAAGCCCCGGCGGCGGCAGTACGGCGACTCCCACCTGCTGCAGTGGACGGCGATCACGGACCTGATGCGCGAGCACGGGATCGTCGAGTACGACTTCTGCGGCACCCCGCCCAGCGACCGGCTCAAGGACAAGGAGCACCCCTACTACGGGCTGGGGCTGTTCAAGACGAGCTTCACCAAGTCCGTGGTCGACTTCGTGGGCGTCCACGACCAGGTGCTGAGCCCGGCCAAGTACGCCGTGTGGACCAACGTGGCCGAGAAGGTCCAGCGCCAGCTGTGGGTCCGGCGCACGGGACAGCCCTTCTACTGACCCGTCCCCGCCCACCCGGCCCCGCCCCCCGCCCCAGGAAGGAGGAGCGCCGCTTGGTGACCGACCAGCGCACCCCTCTGCGTCCGTTCGCCGCCTACCCCTCCTCCGACGGCGGCGAGGAGCCCGACGCATACGTCGTCGAACCGTTCGGCCCCGGCGGGGACACGACCCTCACCGGGGCCGCGCGCCCGGTCGCCCTGCTCGGTGCCGGGGTCCCGCTCGTGCGGCCCACGGAGGCGCAGGCCCTGCTGGCCCGGCGCCGGGCAGGCCACGCCGCCGCCGACGTGGTGCCCGACGCCCCGCAGGCGCTGCCCGTGCTCAGCACCCGCCTGATCCGCCAGTACGGGGACACCCCCGAGCCGGAGAAGCGCCGGGAGTTGCTCTCCGCCGCGCAGACGGCGCCGCAGACCACGTCGGCCCGGCGCCGGCGGCGCACCGACACCGGCCCCGTCTCCCGCCCGGAGACCACGACGATCGGCCCCGTCCCGGCCCCGGGCAAGAGCGCCGACCGGATGCAGCGCGGCGCGTACCCCTCCACCCGCGCCCAGGGCACCCGGCCCGGCGGGCGCTCCCGGCTGCGCTCGATGCTGCAGGGGGAGGCGGCCCCGACCGCCCCCATGCGCGTGGTGGAACGGCTCAGCGCCTCACCGTTCGCCAACCTGCGCCGGTTCGGGGAGTCCACCAGCCGGGAGGCCCGGCGCACCCTGAACTTCGCGCTGCGGCTCGCGGAGACCATGTTCCACTACGGCGCCGACGCCCTCGACGTCGAGAACGCCATCATCGCGGTGTGCGCGACCTACGGGGTCGAGAACGTCGAGGTGGACATCACCAACCAGGCCGTGACCATCAACTACATCGCCGACGACAGCACCGGCGGCGACGACACCCGCACCCGCGAGGACGTCTTCAACGACCCCGACACCAACAGCCACACGGTGATGCGGGTCGTGCGGTCCTGGACCGACAACTACGCCGGGCTCGCCGAGACCCACCAGCTGGTCACCGACATCACGGGCGGGGAGATGCCCCGCGGGGAGGCGGAGCGGCGGCTCGAGGCGATCAACGTCAAGCCCAAGCCCTATCCCCGGTGGATGGTGCGCACGGCCACGGCGGCCGCGGCGATGGCCATCACCGTGGGCATCGGCGGCGGCGTCCTGGGCGCGCTCGTCGCCGGCCTGTCCTCGGTCCTCAACCAGTTCGTCGCCCACCGGCTGGGCGCCTGGCGGATCCCGGAGTTCTTCACGATGGCCGCCCAGTCCGGGATCCTCACCACCATGGCGCTGCTGCTGTCCTGGTCGGGCCTGGAGCTGTCCCCGGCGCGCGTCATCGCGGGCGGGATCATCCTGCTCCTGCCCACCACCCGGATGGTCTCCACCATGCAGGACGCGATCAACGGGTTCCCCGTCACGGCCGCCGGCCGCCTGCTGTCCACCTCCATGGCGTTCCTGGGACTCGTGGCCGGCATCGCGGGAGGCATCTCCGTCGCCGGCTACGCGGGGATGCCCCGGGTCGACGTCTCGCAGAGCGCCTTCGACCCCGTGGGGCCGCTGACCAACGCGGGGTTCATGCTGATCGGCACCGGCCTCATCGCGGTCACGATGCAGGCCAAGCCCCGGCACGTGCTGTCCACCACGGTGGCGGCCCTCGGCGGGCTCGCGGTCTACCACGCGGGCATGGCCGCCGACCTGGGCGCCCGCCTGGACACGGCGCTCGCGGCGGTCACCAGCGGGTGCGTGGCGACCGTCCTCGCGGCCCGGCACCGGATTCCCCAGCTCATCCTGGCGATCCCCGCGATGACCTTCCTGCTGCCCGGGCTGTCCATCTTCCGCGGGCTGTACACCCTCACCGTGGAGACGGACAGCTACGGGCCCGGGATCGTGGGGCTCGTCAACGCGATGGCCTCCATCGTGGCCCTGGCCTCGGGCGTGGTGCTCGGCAAGTACCTCATGCGGCCCTTCGTGGGCCACCTCAACGGCACGAGCACGCGCCGCAACCGGCGCCGCTGAGGCTCCGGGCGGCGGTGCCCGGGAGCGCGTCAGAGGATCTTGCCGACGGGCAGCTTCTTCTCCGCCTGGAACACGTCCTCGGTGCGGCCCCGCGCCCAGTAGCCGGACAGCGAGACCTGGTCGCGCTGCAGGCCCCGGCGCCCGAAGAGCTCGTCGCGCAGGGCCTTCATGGCCTCCCGCTCCCCGTGGGCGAAGACCTGCACGCCCTCCGGCGCCGCGGGCCAGCCGGCCTCCTGCACCGCCCGCACGAGCGCGGGGACGCCGCCGGCCGCGTCCTGACGGAACACCCAGCGCACCGCCATGCCGGCCGGCGCCGTGACGGGCAGCACCTCGCGGGGCGAGTCCACCTCCAGGACCACCTCGCCGCGCGCGGACGCCGGCAGGGCCTCCAGGACCGCGAGCGCGGCGGGGATCGCGGCGTCGTCGGCGGCGATCAGGGTCCACGCGGCCTCCGCCGACGGCGTCCACCGGCCGCCCGGGCCCAGGGCGATGATCCGGTCCCCGGGCTCGGCGCGGGCGGCCCACGGTCCCGCCCAGCCCTCGTCGCCGTGCAGCACGAAGTCCATCCACAGCTCGGCCCGCTCCGGGATCCACCGCCGGATCGTCAGGTGGCGGGTCACGGGCTGGTGCTCGGGCGGCAGGGACTCCTTGAGGGCCCAGTAGTCCGGGTTCCGCCCCGGGGTGGAAGCCCCGGCCACCGGGTGCCCCGCGACCGCGTGCTCGGTGATCGCGTGCTCGGCGGCCGGGCCGAGGAACACGAGCTTGACGTACTTCTCCGGCGGGGCGATGTCCTGGAATCGCTCCGGCTCGTCGACGCCCAGGACGACTCGGACCATCGACGGGGACAGCTGCTCGCGCCGGCGCACCGTGAGGTTCAGCTGGGGCTTGCGGGGGCGTGCGGGAGCGGCCCCGGGCGTCGTCGTCATGTGCTCCACCCTAAACGGGCCCGGGGCTCAGAGCCGCCAGTCGACGGGGTCCGTGCCCTGCTCCTCCAGGAGGTGGTTGGTGCGGGAGAACGGCCGGGAGCCGAAGAAGCCGCGGGAGGCGGACAGCGGGGAGGGGTGGGCGGACTCGACCGTGGGGTACCCGTCCAGCCACTTGGCGGTGCTGCGGGCGTCGTTGCCCCACAGGATCGCCACGAGCGGGTGCTCACGGGCGGCGAGGACCTGGATGGCCCGCTCCGTCACCGCTTCCCAGCCCCGGCCGCGGTGGGAGGCCGGGACGCCCTCGCGCACGGTGAGGACCCTGTTCAGGAGCATCACGCCCTGCCGGGACCACGCGGAGAGGTCCCCGTGCTCGGGCGGGTCGATGCCGAGGTCGTCCCGCAGCTCCTTGTAGATGTTCTGCAGGGAGCGGGGGACGGGGCGCACGTGCGGCTGCACCGAGAAGGACAGGCCCATGGCGTGGCCCGGGGTGGGATAGGGGTCCTGTCCGACGACCAGCACCCGCACCTGCTCCAGCGGGTCCTGGAAGGCCCGGAAGACCGCCGAGCCCTCCGGGAGGGTGCGGTGCCCGTCGGCGTGCTCCTCGCGCAGGAACCGGCCCATCTGCCGGATCTGCGGCTCCACCGGGGCCAGGGCCTCGGCCCAGTCGGGGGCCATGATGGTGTCCAGGGGCTGGGGCTCGCTCACGGTGCTCCTCGGTGTCGGCGTCGGTGTCGATGCGGGTGTGGGTGCCGGTGTGGGTGTGCGGGTCGTCGCGCGTCGGGGTGGTGGCCGGCGGAGTTGTGGCCGGCGGGGCCGGGAGGGGAGGCGTGTCCCCACCGGGCACCACTCTAGGCCGGACGTCCGGGGCCGCCGGCCCCGGGACGGCCCGGATCGGTGTGCCGGCGGCGGAGGTCGCGGCCCTCCTCCACCAGCGCCTGCTCCTTCTGCCGCAGCTTCCGTGCGGCCCGGACGTCACGCGGGGGCAGCAGCAGGTCCTCCTCCGCGGCGATCCCCGCCTGGAGCCGGCGGGCCCGTTCCGTCTCGGCGTTGAACTCCGCCCCGGCGAGCAGCACGGTGTTCATGATCCAGATCCACAGCAGGAGCACGATCACACCGCCGATGGCGCCGTAGGTCGTGTTGTAGTTGCCGAAGCGGGAGACGTAGGAGCTGAAGCCGGCCGTCGCGGCGGCCATCACCACGATCGCCGTCACCGAGCCGATGCCGAGCCACCGGAACCGGGGCTGCCGGACGTTCGGGGTGGTGGAGTAGAGCAGGGCCACGACGAAGGACAGCAGTGCCAGCACGACCGGCCCCCGCGCCGCCTGCCACAGCCGCAGGGTGCTCCCGGGCAGGTCCACCAGCTCGCCGAGCCGCTCGGCGACCGGCCCGGAGAGCAGCACGACCAGCATCATGCCCACCGCCAGGGCCACCAGGACCAGCGTGACCCCGACCATCAGGGGGTAGAGCTTCCAGAACGGCCGGCCCTCCTCGACCTCGTAGATCCGGTTCATCGACCGGCCGAAGGCCCGGACGTAGGCCGAGGCCGTCCACAGCGCCCCGACCAGTCCGGTGACGAGCGCCGGCCCCGCGGCGGAGGACTCGGCGAGTTCGCGGATCGGTCCCTCCAGCACGGCGACGGCCTCGGCCGGCACACCGGACTCGTGCAGCAGCCGGAGGATGGTCCCGACCGTCTCCTCGGCCTGGCCGACCACCCCCAGCAGGGAGACCACGGCGAGCAGCGCCGGGAAGACCGAGAGCACGGCGAAGAAGGTCAGCACCGCCGCCGAGTCCGTGCACTCGTCGCGGCGGAACTCGTGCACGGTCCGGCGCAGGACGTAGCTCCAGGAGAGCCCGGTGATCTGCGTGGGCGAGGACGGCTTCCCGGCGCCGTCCGGGTCCTCGCCGGGGCCCCCGGAGGTCTCGGGGTCGGCTGCCATGGGGTCCTCCGCGTGGTCGGCTGCGGGCCAGGATACCGGGGCCGCCGCCGTGCCGGTGGGTTCGGCCCGGGGCGGGCCGGACCGGCGGGGGACTGGTTAGAGTGGGCGCATGAGCGCAACCGATCCCCGACCCGTCGCCGTCGTCACCGGGGCCACCGGAGGCATCGGCCGCGCGTGCGTGGCGGACCTGGCCCGGGACCACGACGTCGTGGCCCTGGGCCGCGAGCCCGCCCGTCTCGCCGAGCTGGCGGAGCTGCCCCACGTCACCGTCCGCGCCGCGGACCTCACCGACTTCGCCCGGCTGCCGGATGCGCTGGAGGGCCTCGACCGGGTCGACGTCCTCGTGCACTCGGCGGCCCGCGCCGGTCGCACCACCGTGGCGGCGGCCTCGGTGGACGACTGGCGGGGTCAGCTCGAGCTCAACGTCGTGGCCCCCGCGGAGCTGACCCGGCTCCTGCTGCCCGCCCTGCGTGCGACCCGCGGCACGGTGGTGTTCCTCAACTCGGGCTCCGGGTTCACCGCACGCGCCGGGGACGCGGTCTACGCGGCGTCGAAGTTCGCCCTGCGCGCGCTCGCCGACTCCCTGCGCCAGGAGCTCGAGGCCGACGGCATCGTGGTCAGCTCGGTGCACCCCGGGCCCGTGGACACCCAGATGCAGCGGGACATCCAGGCCGGTCTGGGCAACGAGTACGTGCCCGAGCGCTACATCCGCCCCGAGTCCGTGGCCGCGGCGGTGCGCGCCGTCGTGGACGCCGGCGAGGACGCGCAGCTCACCACCGTCTCCCTGCGGCCGAGGGTCGAGTCCCGATGAGCGGGCAGGACGCCGCTCCCGGGGAGGACGCCGCGGCGGAGGAGCAGGCGGGGCCGGACACCGCGGCGGGGGAGCCGACCGGGGCGGACGCGACGCCCGCCGGGCCGCCGGCCGGGGCCGGCTCCGGGCTCGACGAGACCGACCGGGAGATCCTGGCGATCGAGAACCTGCAGTGGAAGTACCAGGGGGCCAAGGAGATGGAGATCCGGCGCCGCCTGGGTCTGTCCCCGACCCACTACTACCAGCGGCTCAACGTCCTGATCGACAGCCGCGCCGCCCTCGAGCACGACCCGATGCTCGTGGGCCGGCTGCGCCGGCAGCGCGGGGACCTCGGATGAGCCAGTACCCGCGCGACGAGTTCGACGACGTCCCCGAGGACGGCCCGCGCCAGGGCGCCCACCGCGGTCTGCGGCCGACCGCCCGGGTGGGCGCGGGGGAGCTGGCCGCCATCGTCGTGGCCGGTCTGCTCAGCCTCGGCGTGGGGGCGTACGCGTTCCTCGAGGGCGCCGGGGACACGGCACCCGCCCCGGCCGTCTCGTCCCCGCAGCCCTGACCGGCGCCGCCCTCGACCCGGGCACCCGGCCCCGCTCCCCGACTCCCCACGCCCCGGAAGGAAACACCGTGCAGATCGCAGGCAGCCGAGTCCACCTCCGTGACTGGACCGAGGAGGACCTCGCCGCGTACGAGCGGTGGATCATGCCGCCCGAGGGCGGCGGCGAGCACGAGTGGCAGCGCACGGACGGGCCGTTCTACCCGAACTTCACCGCCGAGGGCGCCCAGCGCTGGCTCTCCGTCCTGCGCGCGCACGTGGCCGCGCAGGACTGGCCGGACCCGCGGGAGACCATGGTCATCGCGGACGCCGCCACCGGCCGGTTCATCGGGCAGGTGTCCTGGTACTGGTCGGAGAAGCCCACCGAGGACCCCGGGACCGGCACGCACCTGCTGCCGCTGCGCTCGCTGGGCATCACCGTCTACTCCCCGGAGCACTGGAGCGGCGGCTACGGCACCGAGGCGATGCGGCTGTGGATCGACCACCTCTTCGCCCGCTCCGACTCCCACCGGCTGGATCTCGAGACCTGGAGCGGCAACGCGGGCATGTGCCGGGTGGCCGTGAAGCTCGGCTTCACCGAGGAGGCCCGGCTCCGCCGGGCCCGCAAGGTCGGCGGCGAGTACTACGACCGGCTGATCTACGGCCTGCTGCGCGAGGAGTGGCAGGGCTGAGCGACACCGGCTCAGGGGGGGTTTGCACTCTCCCCGGACGAGTGCCAAGATTGCGATTAGCACTCAGTCGTGCGGACTGCTAAGGGGTCGGTCCCCGGCCCGGCCCGGGCAGCCACCGGCACAGGAGTGACACCTCAACCACCACGGTGAGGTGCCGTGCGGCGTCGGGAAGAGCCCGCCGCCGTGCGCGCCGTCCGTCGCGGGCACCGTGGAGGTCGACCGTTTGTCTACCGTCCAGGAGGGACGAAGTCACATGGCAAAGATGATTGCTTTCGACGAAGAGGCACGCCGCGGTCTCGAGCGGGGTCTGAACACCCTGGCCGACGCCGTCAAGGTCACCCTCGGCCCGCGCGGGCGCAACGTGGTCCTCGAGAAGGCCTGGGGCGCCCCCACGATCACCAACGACGGCGTGTCCATCGCCAAGGAGATCGAGCTCGAGGAGCCCTACGAGAAGATCGGCGCCGAGCTCGTCAAGGAGGTCGCCAAGAAGACCGACGACATCGCCGGCGACGGCACCACCACCGCCACCGTGCTCGCCCAGGCGCTCGTCAAGGAGGGCCTGCGCAACGTGGCCGCCGGCGCGGACCCGCTGAGCCTCAAGCGCGGCATCGAGAAGGCCGTCGCCGCGGTGACCGAGGAGCTGCTGGCCTCCGCCAAGGAGGTCGAGACCGAGGAGCAGATCGCCGCCACCGCGTCCATCTCCGCCGGCGACCCCGAGATCGGCCGCCTCATCGCCCAGGCGATGGAGAAGGTCGGCAAGGAGGGCGTGATCACGGTCGAGGAGTCCAACACCTTCGGCCTGGACCTCGAGCTCACCGAGGGCATGCGCTTCGACAAGGGCTACCTCTCCGGCTACTTCGTCACCGACGCCGACCGCCAGGAGGCCGTCCTCGAGGATCCCTACATCCTCGTGGTCAACTCCAAGATCTCCGCGGTCAAGGACCTGGTCCCCGTGCTCGAGAAGGTCATGCAGGCCGGCAAGCCGCTGCTGATCATCGCCGAGGACGTCGAGGGCGAGGCCCTGGCGCTGCTGGTGCTCAACAAGATGCGCGGCTCCATCAAGTCCGTGGCCGTCAAGGCCCCCGGCTTCGGCGACCGCCGCAAGGCCCAGCTGGCCGACATCGCCATCCTCACCGGCGGCCAGGTCATCACCGAGGAGGTCGGGCTCTCCCTGGAGACCGCCACCGTGGACCTGCTGGGCCAGGCCCGCAAGGTCGTCGTGACCAAGGACGAGACCACCATCGTCGACGGCGCCGGCACCGCCGAGGAGATCGAGGGCCGCGTGGCCCAGATCCGCGCCGAGATCAACAACTCGGACTCGGACTACGACCGTGAGAAGCTGCAGGAGCGGCTGGCCAAGCTGGCCGGCGGCGTGGCCGTGCTCAAGGCCGGTGCCGCCACCGAGGTCGAGCTCAAGGAGCGCAAGCACCGCATCGAGGACGCCGTGCGCAACGCGAAGGCGGCCGTGGAGGAGGGCATCGTCGCCGGCGGCGGCGTGGCCCTGATCCAGGCCGGCCAGAAGGCGTTCGACAAGCTGCAGCTCACCGGCGACGAGGCCACCGGCGCGAACATCGTCAAGGTCGCCATCGACGCCCCGCTCAAGCAGATCGCCATCAACTCCGGTCTCGAGGCCGGCGTGGTCGTCGACAAGGTCCGCGGCCTGGACCTGGGCTACGGCCTCAACGCCGCCACCGGCGAGTACGAGGACCTGATGGCCGCGGGCATCAACGACCCGGTCAAGGTCACCCGCTCGGCGCTGCAGAACGCGGCGTCCATCGCCGGGCTGTTCCTCACCACCGAGGCCGTCGTGGCCGACAAGCCGGAGCCCGCGGGCGCCGGCGCCGGTGCCGACGACGGCATGGGCGGCATGGGCGGCATGATGTGATCGACGGCTGACCCGTCGAGCGTGCGACCCACGCATCCGGCACGGGCCGGGCACCCCTTCCGGGGCGCCCGGCCCGTCGCCGTTCCCCGGCCCGCCGCGGCCTCCCGTTCCACGGACCGCGGACTTGGTGTTCAATCGAGTCACCACGCGGGGAGGAGCGGCCATGGACTTCGTCGACTGGGACCAGGTCCCGGTCCAGCTGGCCCTGGTGGTGGCGGCGTTCGGGCTCACCGGCCTCGTGGGCCTGGAGCGGCGGCTGCGGCGCAAGAGCGCAGGGCTGCGCACGCACGCCCTCGTCGGCACGGGCTCGGCCGTGTTCACCCTGGTCTCCGCCTACGGCTTCGGGGCGCTGCCGGGCATCGACGCCGGCCCGGACCCCTCCCGCGTGGCGGCCCAGATCGTCACCGGCATCGGCTTCCTGGGGGCGGGGGTGATCTTCACCAACCGGGACGTGGTGCACGGGCTGACCACCGCCGCGAGCATCTGGCTCTCGGCGGCCATCGGCATGGCCTGCGGGGCCGGGCTGGTGCCTCTGGCGGTCGCCGCGACCGGGCTGCACCTGCTCTCCGCCGTGGCGCTGACGCCGCTGTCCCGCCGGCTGCCGCGCATGGTGGCGCCGCAGGGGCTGCGCCTGCGCTACGCGGACGGCCACGGGGTGCTGCGGGAGGTGCTGGCCGTGGTCGAGGAGCTCCAGCTCAGCGCCTCCGTGGTCTCCAGCCGCCGGATCGGCGGCCCGGGGCAGCCGGAGGTGGAGCTGCTGCTGCGCCTGGAGGGCAAGACCGACCTGCGCACGGCCGCGGTGCAGCTCTCCGGGGTCGACGGGGTGCGGGACGTCGCCCAGCAGCGTCTCGAGGACGACCCCACCGACTGAGCGCGGTCCGGGGCGCGGCCGGGGCCGTGAAAAGATGGACGCCATGACGATCACTGCTGCCGCCGACGGCTCCGCCCTGGGCAACCCCGGCCCCGCCGGGTGGGCCTGGTACATCGACGACGACACCTGGCGGGCCGGCGGCTGGCCGCACGGCACCAACAACATGGGAGAGCTCAAGGCCGTGCTCGACCTGCTCGAGTCCACGGCCCACCGCCCCGAGGAGCCCCTGCGGGTGCTGTGCGACAGCCAGTACGTCATCAACTCGATCACCAAGTGGATGCCGGGCTGGAAGAAGAAGGGCTGGAAGAAGAAGGACGGCAAGCCGGTGCTGAACGTGGAGCTCATGCGCTCCCTGGACGCCGCCATGGCCGGGCGCGACGTGCGCTTCGAGTGGGTCAAGGGCCACGCCGGCCACGAGCTCAACGAGGCCGCCGACGCCCGCGCCCGCGCGGTCGCCACCGCCTTCCAGACCGGCCGGCCGGCGCCGGAGGGGCCCGGCTTCCCGGGCGCCGGAAGCGCCCCGGCCCCAGCCGTCGGGAGCGTGCGGGACCGCGCCGCCTCCCCGGGCCGCACCGCCTCCCCGGACCGCACCGGGGCCCCGGACCGTGCGTCCGCGGCGGGCCGCGCCCCGGCACCCGAGGCGCTGGAGGACCGCCACGACCCCGACCTGCTGAGCGAGCTGCTCGCCCACGAGGAGGAGCTGGCCCGCGGCCGGTCGGCGGCGGAGACCGTCCAGGCCCTCGAGCGGGACCTGCTGCGCCCGGAGGTCCGCGCCGACGCCGGCCGGCTCGGCCAGCTGCTCCACGAGTCCTTCGCCGAGATCGGCGCCTCGGGGACGTGGTGCTCCCGGGCGGAGGTCCTCGACCGGCTCTCCCGCGAGCCGGGGCTCGGCCCGGCGGACGTGCACGTCCTGTCGGCCACGGAGCTCGGTCCCGCGGCCGTGCACCTGGTCTACCGCCTGGTCGCGGGGGACCGCGCGAGCCTGCGCAGCTCGCTGTGGGTGCGGGAGGACTCCCGCGCCGAGCTCGGGCCCTGGCAGCTGCGCTTCCACCAGGGCACCGAGGAGTCCTGAGCGGCCCGCTCAGACCTCCGGGGCGTCGTCGGCCCGCTCGATGCCCGGCACGCGCACGGTCATCGTGGCCCCGCCGCCGGGCGTCTCGGTCAGGCGGACCGTGCCGTCGTGCTGCTGGACGATCGCGGCCACGATGGACAGCCCCAGGCCCGTGCCGCCGGTCTCGCGGGTGCGGGAGGAGTCGGCCCGGTAGAAGCGCTCGAACACGCGCTCCGCGTCCGGTCCGTGGATGCCGGGGCCGTGGTCGCGCACCTGCAGGACGGCGTTGAAGGTCTCGTCCACCGAGCGCTCCACCCCCACCGCGATCTCGATCGGGCTGCCGTCGGGGGTGTAGCGCAGGGCGTTGGTCACCAGGTTGGCCACGACCTGGCGCAGCCGCGACTCGTCGCCGTGCACCCAGGCCGAGACGGGCGCCGCGCCCTGTAGGCCGACGACCTCGACCCGCCGGTCCGGGTCGGAGGCGTGGGCGTCGCCGGCGGCGTCGAAGGCGAGGTGGAGCAGGTCCACGTCGACGTTCTCGGCGGGGCGCCGCTCGTCCAGGCGGGCCAGCATCAGCAGGTCCTCCACGAGCTGCGTCATCCGCTTGGCCTCGGACTCGATCCGGGCCATCGCGCTGCCCACGTCCTCGGGCTTCTGCAGGGCGCCGTGCCGGTAGAGCTCCGAGTACCCCCGGATGGTGACCAGCGGGGTGCGCAGCTCGTGGGAGGCGTCGGCCACGAACCGGCGCAGCTTGCCCTCGGAGCGGGTGCGGGCCTCGAAGGCGTCCTCGATGTGGCCGAGCATCGTGTTCAGGGACGCGGAGAGCTGGCCGATCTCGGTCTGCCGGTTGTAGCCCTCCATGCGCTGGGAGAGATCGCCCTCGGCGATCCGGGCGGCCGTCTGCTCCACCTGGTGCAGCGGGGCGAAGGCGCGCGTGACCAGGACCCAGCCGACGGCCATCGCCGCGAAGAGGGTCGCCACCCCGAAGCTCAGCGTCAGCAGCGTCACCGCGCTGAGCATGGCGTTGGTGTCGTCGAGCGGCTCCGCGACGGCCACCACCAGGTCCAGCTGCTGCGGTTTGGCCGTGACCACCCGCCAGGTCCGGTCCGGGGCGCCCACGGAGCCCACGGTCGCCGCCTCGAGGTGGTGCTCCTGGACGTAGTCGAGGTCGATCCTCGACAGGTCCGGGCGCGACCCGTGCACGCCGTCCGGGGTGTTCACGGCCTCGGCCACCACGGTGCCGTCGGCGTCGAGCAGATAGCCCGCGTGCGGGACCTGCACGCCCTCCTCGCCCTGCAGGTCCGCGATCAGCACCGAGGAGACCGTCCGGACGGAGTCGCGCAGCTCGCCGTCGATGCCGTTGAGCATCGAGGTGCGCAGCACCGAGATCGCCACGAAGCTGGTCACCAGGATGGACAGCGCCAGCAGCACGCCCGTGAGGACCATCAGCTGCGAGCGCAGCGACGCCGAGCGCCACCGGGAGGACAGGGTCTGCATCCCGGGCCGGGTCAGTGGTGCTTGTGCGCGGACCGCAGCAGGTAGCCGACCCCGCGCTTGGTGTGGATCAGCGGCGGCAGCTCGGGGTCGTTGTCGATCTTGCGCCGCAGGTAGGAGATGTAGGACTCCACGATGGAGGCGTCCCCGTTGAAGTCGTACTCCCAGACGTGGTCGAGGATCTGCGCCTTGGACAGCACCCGGTTCGGGTTGAGCATGAGGTAGCGCAGCAGCTTGAACTCGGTGGGGGACAGGTCGATCTCCCGGTCGCCGCGGAAGACCTCGTGGGCGTCGTCGTCGAGGACGAGGTCGTCCACGCGCAGCCGCGAGTCGTCCTCCTCGGCGGGCTGGGTGCGGCGCAGGACGGCCCGGATGCGGGCGACCACCTCGTCGAGGCTGAAGGGCTTGGTCACGTAGTCGTCGCCGCCCACGGTCAGCCCGGTGACCTTGTCCTCCGTCTCGTCCTTGGCGGTGAGGAAGAGGATGGGGAAGTGCCGCCCGGCCGCACGCAGCTTGCGGGTCACGGAGAACCCGTCCATGTCCGGGAGCATGACGTCGAGCACCGCGAGGTCCGGGTCCTCGGACTCCGCCTTGGCGAGGGCGTCACGGCCGTTGGCGGCGGTGACGACCTCGAAGCCGGCGAAGCGCAGGGAGGTGGCCAGCAGCTCGAGGATGTTGGGCTCGTCGTCGACGACGAGCAGTTTCGCTTCGGGGTTCTCGTTCTTCACAGGTCCCATTTTCTCGGAACACCCTGAGAGCCGTCTGAACGCAGTTCGCTGTTACCCGGGGAGTTCGCCGGAGGCGGCGAGGTCGGCGGCGTCGAGGATCCGGTAGGCGTAGCCCTGCTCGGCGAGGAACCGGCGGCGCCGGGCGGCGTAGTCGGCGTCCACGGTGTCCCGGGCCACCACCGTGTAGAAGGTGGCTGGGCGGCCGTCCCGCTTGGGCCGCAGCAGCCGCCCCAGGCGCTGGGCCTCCTCCTGACGCGAGCCGAAGGCGCCCGAGACCTGCACCGCCACGGAGGCCTCCGGCAGGTCCACCGAGAAGTTCGCGACCTTGGACACCACCAGCACCGGCAGCTCCCCGGCCCGGAAGGCGGCGAAGAGCCGCTCCCGCCGGGCCGTGCTCGTGCTGCCCTTGAGCACCGGGGCGTCGAGCAGCGCGCCCAGCTCGTCGAGCTGGTCGAGGAACTGCCCGATCACCAGCACCGGCTCCCCGCGGTGGCGGGCCACCAGGCGGGCCGCGACGTCGAGCTTGTGCGGGGAGGAGGAGGCGAGGCGGTGCCGGTCGGCGTCCTCCGCGGAGGCGTAGGCCATCCGGTCCCCGACGGGCAGCTCCACCCGCACCTCCACGCAGTCCGCGGGGGCGATGTGCCCCTGGGCCTCGATCTCCCGCCACGGGGCGTCGTAGCGCTTCGGGCCGATCAGCGAGAACACCTCCCCCTCCCGGTGATCCTCGCGCACCAGGGTGGCGGTGAGGCCCAGCCGGCGCCGGGCCTGCAGCTCGGCGGTCATCCGGAAGACGGGGGCGGGCAGCAGGTGCACCTCGTCGTAGACGATCAGACCCCAGTCGTGGCCGTCGAGCAGCTCCAGGTGGGGGTGGATCCCGCCGCGGCGGGCCGTGAGCACCTGGTAGGTGGCGATGGTGACGGGACGGACCTCCTTCAGCGCCCCGGAGTACTCGCCGATCTCGTCCGCCGTCAGGGTGGTGCGGCGCAGCAGCTCGGCCTTCCACTGCCGGGCGGAGACCGTGTTCGTGACCAGCACGAGCGTGGTCGTCGAGCTCGCCGCCATCGCCGCGGCGCCCACCAACGTCTTGCCGGCGCCGCACGGGAGGACGACGACGCCGCTGCCGCCGGCCCAGAAGTTCTCCACGGCCCGGCGCTGGTAGGGCCGCAGCGCCCAGGCCTCGCCGGAGACGGGGTCCGTCTCCGTCAGGGAGATGGGGTGCGGCGTGCCGTCCACGTACCCGGCCCGGTCCTCGGCCGGCCAGCCCACGGTCAGCAGCAGCTGCTTGAGCTCCCCCCGGGCGCTCGCGTGCACCACGGTGGTCTCCCCGTCGATCCGCGGGCCCAGCAGCGGGGCGATCTTCCGGTGCCGGGCGATCTCCTCCAGGACGGGGGCGTCGTGGCAGCGCAGCACGAGCCCGTGCACGGGGTCCTTCTCCAGTACGAGCCGGCCGTAGCGGGACATCGTCTCGTCGATGTCCACGAGCAGGGCGTGCGGCACGGGGAAGCGGGAGCGGGTCAGCAGGACGTCCAGCACCTGTTCGGCGTCCAGGCCGGCGGCCCGGGCGTTCCACAGCCCCAGGGGGGTGATCCGGTAGGTGTGCACGTGCTCGGGGGCGCGCTCGAGCTCCGCGAAGGCGGCGAGCTCGCGGCGGGCCTCGTCGGCGTCCTCGTGGTCGAGCTCGAGCAGCACGGTGCGGTCGCTCTGGACGATGAGGGGTCCCATCAGCGCTCTCCTCCGGGATCGGTGCGGTCGGTGCGGTCGGGCGGTGGCGGGACGTCGTCCGCGCCGGTGAGGCGGGCCAGCAGGTCCTCGACCTCCTCGGCCGAGGGCGCCGGGTGGCGCGGGGCGGGGACCTGGGGCAGCGGGGGCGGGCCGGTGTCGCCGGCGGACGGCGGCGGTCCCGGCCGGGCGGCCTCCACCGCCGGTTCCGTGCCCGTGGCCCGCACGGCGGCGACGAGCTGCGCGAGGGTGCCCTCGTGCGCCGGTCCGGCCCGGCGCCGGCCGGGACCCGGCTCGTCCCCGGTGACCACGAGCACCCCGGGGGCAGGCCGGCGCAGCGGGCGCCCCGCCAGGCGCGGGGAGCGGGCGAGGGCCTCGAGGAGGTCCTCCTCACCCGTGAGCACCCAGTCGGCGCGGGTGATCCGGACCCGGCCGTGGTCCCGGCCGGCCTCCTCGACCAGGTAGGCCAGCGCCTGCGGCACCGGGCCGCGGCCGTGCTCGGCCAGCCACGCCAGGATGCTCGCCGGGTCCCACCCGGCGTCCAGGGCCCGGTGCAGGGAGCGCTCGGTGAAGCGGTGCCGGGCCGCCGGGCCGTGGCCCTCCTCGTCCGCGAGCTCGCCCAGGGCGCGGGCCACGGACGGGGCGAGGTAGCCGGTGGCCGTGGCGGTGAGGTCGCCCTGCAGCAGCACCGTCCGCGAGGGGGCGGGCAGCCAGCCGGCCACCGCCCGGGCGGCCTCCTCGGTGCGGCCCGCGGCGACCTCGCGGCCGGCCGGGGTGAGGGCGTCGGCGCCCACGAGGCCGAGCTCGGCCGCCTCCGTGAGCATGCCGGGCCCCCACCGGTCCAGGGAGCGGGCCAGGCGCGGGCGCTGCCACCGGGCGAGCGCCAGGACGTCCTCGGGGCCGTGCCCTCCCGGGGCGGCCTCGGCGAGGGCGGCGTGGGCCCGCAGCAGCGCCCGGCGCACCGGCGGGGCCTCCGGGGCGTGCGCCGCGCGGGTGAGGACCCCCACGACCGTGCCGTCGGCCAGGGGCAGGCCGACCGCGGAGGGCACGACGTCGGCGGCCAGCCACGAGCTCACCACGTGCCGCCACTGCTCGGGGCGCCCGGCGTCCTCGAAGGGCGCCGGGGCCGGCCGCCACGCGGAGGTGTCCGGGTCGAGGACCACGAGCCCGGCGAGCTCGGCCAGGCCCAGGAGGCGCACGAGCTCCGGGTGCTCCAGGGCCAGGGTGGTGCGCAGGCGGCGCAGCTCGCGCACGCCGATCCCCCCGGCGCGCAGGGTGGTCAGGGGACGGTCGCGCAGCTCGGCGCGCAGTGCGGCCAGCCGGCGCAGCAGTTGCTCGACGGCCGCCGCGGCGGCGTTGTCCCGCAGCCGGTCGGGCACCCGCGTGGCCGGGGGCAGGGGCGCCTCCTGCGGGGACCGGGACCAGGGGTCGCCCCCGCGCAGGGCGAGGCCGAACTCCCGGGGCAGCTCGACGTGCCGGGGGTCCACCGGGAGCAGGACCCCGCGGGCCAGGAGCCAGTCCACGGGCCGGGCGGCGGCGTCGGCCTCCGGGTCCGGGCGGCGCAGCGCGTCCGGCAGCAGGCCCACCGGGCGGGACCGGAACCGCTCGAGCACCTCCCGCACCGGCGCGGGCCAGTGCACGATCTCCGCGGGGGCCGCGGGGGCCGCGGGGGCCGCGGGGGCCGCCGGCTCGGCGCCGCGCAGGCGTGCGGCCCGGGCCGCCAGCACCCGGTGCGGCCGGCCCAGCCCGGCGGGGTAGCGGCCCAGGGTCTCCGCCACCCCGGGCACGAGCCGCAGCGCGTCCCCGTCCCGGTGGACCAGGGCCAGCCGGTGCAGCCGGTCCCACGGCGGGGCGGCCAGCAGCGGGTCGGCGGGCCCGTCCGGGGCTCCGAGCACCACGGCCCGCTCGAGGGCGTCCAGCTCCGGCCGGGAGAGCTCGTCGACGGCCCGGCTCAGACCGGCCCGGGAGAGCAGGGCCTCGGCGAGCTCGGCGGTCGTCGTCGTGCCGGGGCGCACGGCGTCGGGCCGCGCGTCGAGCAGCGCGGCCAGCTCACCGGGGGAGCGGGCCGCGAGGTCCCGGAGCAGTCCGTCCGGGACCACGGGTCAGGCCCGGCGCCGGCGCAGCACGGAGCGCACCAGGGCGGCGCAGAAGAGCAGGAAGGCCACGGGCAGCACGAACCACGGGATGACCGTCAACCCGTCCCACGGGTCCGCGCCGACGGCCTTCAGCACCAGCAGCAGCGCCAGGCACACCGCGCAGACCAGGCCCAGCACGACCGCGGCGGCGCCGAGGACGTCGACCCCGGGGCGGCGGGCGGGGCGGTCCTCGGGCGTGGCGGTGCGGTCGTCGTGGGAAGGCATGGGTCCAGAATAGCGAGCCCAGGACCCCGCCGTGACCGCGTCCGCGGGCGTCCCGGTGCCTGCGGCAGGGCTAGAATGGGAGGTTCCACAGGGTGGCCCGGCAGCACGGACGGCGGGGCCGCCCTTCCACGAGGACGACGACGAGGGAGACAGCGTGCCCACCGGCAAGGTGAAGTGGTTCGATTCCAAGAAGGGCTTTGGCTTCCTGGCGACCGACGACGGCCAGGAGGTGTTCCTGCCCTCCTCGGCGCTGCCCTCCGGTGCCACCACGGTGAAGCCGGGGACGCGCATGGAGTTCGGGGTGGCCCAGGGGCGGCGCGGCGCGCAGGCGCTGTCCGCGCGCATCCTGGACCGGGCTCCGTCGATCGCCAAGAACGTCCGCAAGCCGGCCGAGGAGATGGCGGTCATCACCGAGGACCTCATCAAGCTCCTGGACGAGATGTCCAACGGCCTGCACCGCGGCCGCTACCCGGACTCCGCGCACGGCCGGAAGATCGCCGCCATCCTGCGCACCGTGGCCGACAACCTGGACGTCTGAGCCGACCGGTCCGGGCCCCCGGCCCGGGCACCCCACCCAGCACTCACCACGAGGGAGACCAGCAGTGACCGAGGAGACCGTCCAGGACGCGCCCGCCGAGGCGGCCCCCGAGCCTCCTGCCCGCCCGGCGCGACCGGCCCGCCGCCGGGCCCCGAAGCAGGACGCCCTGCTGATCGCCGACGTCGTCACCGCCCGTGCCGGCGTGGAGCAGATCGCGGACCCGTCGCAGATCGGTCCCGGGCACCGCGTGCGGGTCGAGGAGGACCGGCTGGTCGTCCACCTCTTCGAGTGCACCCTGCCCGGCTACCGCGGCTGGAACTGGTTCGCGAGCCTCGCCCGGGCGCCGCGCAGCAAGGCGGTGACCGTCTGCGAGGTCGGCCTGCTGCCCGGGGAGGACGCCCTGCTGGCCCCCGAGTGGGTGCCCTGGTCCGAGCGCGTGAGCCCCGAGGAGAAGGCCCAGGAGGAGCAGGAGCGCGCCGAGGAGGACGCCGCGGCGGCGCCCGCCGGCCAGGCCCCGGAGGCCGCCGACGAGGAGCCGGTCGCGGCCGGCGGCGGGTCCGCTGCCGGGTCCGGCGCGCAGGCCGGGTCCGGGCCGTCGCCGGACGGCGAACGGCCCTGAGCGCCCCGCGGAGCGGCGTCGCGGCCGCGGGCGCGCCCGATCCCGCCCGGGGCGTGTTCCGGTCCTTCCGCTTCCGCAACTACCGCGTCTGGTTCCTGGGCGCCCTGGTGTCCAACATCGGCACGTGGATGCAGCGCACCGCCCAGTCGTGGCTGGTCTTCGACGAGCTCTCGGACCACGACGCCACCGCGATGGGCGTGGTGACCGCCCTGCAGTTCCTGCCCCAGCTCTTCCTGGCGCCCTGGGCGGGGGTGCTCGCCGACCGGCTGGACCGGCGCCGCCTGCTGCTGTGGACGCAGACGGCCATGGCCGCGCTCGCGGCGGGACTGGGCGCGGTCGTGCTGTCCGGGGTGGCGAGCCTGGGGCTCGTCTACGCCTTCGCCCTGGCCCTCGGCGTCGCCTCCACCCTGGACGCCCCCGTGCGCCAGACCTTCGTCTCGGAGATGGTCGACGACGACTACCTCTCCAACGCCGTGGCCCTGAACTCCACCTCGTTCAACGCGGCCCGGATGATCGGTCCCGCCGCCGCCGGCGTGCTCGTGGCGACGATCGGGTCCGGGTGGGTGTTCCTGCTCAACACGCTGACCTTCGGCGCCATGCTCGCCGCGATCCTCGCCATCCGTTCCGAGGAGCTGCGCGGGATGCCGCGCTCCGGGCGGGGGCGCGGGCAGATCCGGGAGGGGCTGGCCTACGTCGGCGGCCGTCCCGACATCGTGGCGGTGCTGGTGACGATCTTCCTCATCGGCACCTTCGGGCTGAACTTCGCCGTGTTCCTGGCCGCCATGGCCGGTCCTGAGTTCGGCCGCGGACCGGAGACCTTCGGGGTGCTCAACTCGATCCTCGCCGTGGGCACGGTGGCGGGCGCCCTGCTCTCGGCCCGCCGGCGCAGCGCCCGGCTGCGCTACGTCTACGGCGGCAGCGCCGTCTTCGCGCTCAGCTGCCTCGGGGCGGCCACGGCGCCCACCCTGACGGTGTTCGCGCTGTGGCTGGTCCCGTGCGGGCTGTCCTCCCTGACGATCATGACCACCGCCAACGCCTACGTGCAGTCGACCACCTCCCCGGTGATGCGCGGCCGGGTGATGAGCCTCTACATGGCCATCTTCATGGGCGGCACCCCGATCGGGGCGCCCGTGGTCGGGTGGATCACGGACGCCCTCGGGGCGCGGTGGGGCATGGGCGTGGCCGTGGCCGCCGGGCTCGGCGGGGCCCTGGTCGGCGCCCTGTTCTGGCTGCGGCTGCGCGCCCAGGGCCCCGCCACCGGGGCGGCGTCCTCGGGGGGAGCCCCCTAGCGTCCGCCGCCCGCCGCGCGCAGCCCGTCGACGACGTGGTCCACGCAGGCCAGCAGCCGCGCCACGTCGTCGGGCTCGATCGACACGAACGTGGCGATCCGCAGCTGGTTGCGCCCCAGCTTGCGGTAGGGCTCCACGTCCACCACGCCGTGGGCGCGCAGCACGGCGGCCACGGCGGCGGCGTCCACGGTCGAGTCGAAGTCCACCGTGGTGATCACCGTGGAGCGGTCCTGCGGGCGGGGCACGAAGGGGGCGGCGAAGGGGGAGGCCTCGGCCCAGGCGTAGACCAGGTCGGAGGACTCCTTCGTGCGGGCCGCCGCCCAGGCCATGCCGCCCCGGTCGTTGAGCCAGCGCAGCTGCTCGTCGAGCATCACGAGCGTGGCCAGCGCGGGGGTGTTGTAGGTCTGGTCCTTGCGCGAGTTCTCCAGGGCCGCGGTCAGCTTCAGGAAGTCGGGGACCCAGCGGCCCGAGGCGCCGATCCGCTCGATCCGCTCGATCGCGGCGGGGGAGAAGGCCCCCAGCCACAGCCCGCCGTCGGAGCCGAGGTTCTTCTGCGGGGAGAAGTAGTAGACGTCCGCCGCGGAGAGGTCCGCGGCCATTCCGCCCGCGGCCGAGGTGGCGTCGACCAGCACCAGCGCCTCGTCCGCGATGCCGGCGGGCCGCACCACGGGGGCGGCCACCCCGGTGGAGGTCTCGTTCTGGGGCCACGCGTAGACGTCCACGCCGTCCTCGGCCCGCGGCTCCGGCCGGGTGCCGGGCAGGGACTCCAGCACCGAGGAGGCCTCCAGGAACGGCGCGGCGCCGGTGGCCTGGGCGAACTTGGCGCCGAACTCGCCGAACACCAGGTGCTGGGCCTTCCGCTCGACCAGCCCGAAGACGGCGGCGTCCCAGAAGGCGGTGGCCCCGCCGAGCCCGAGCAGGACCTCGTGCCCCTCGGGGAGACCGAGGAACTGCGCCAGGCCCTCGCGCACCGAGCCCACGAGCTGCCGGACCGGTGCCTGCCGGTGGGAGGTCCCGAGCATCCCCGCCCCGGCCCGGGCGACGGCGTCGACCTGCTCCGGGCGGACCTTGGAGGGCCCGGCGCCGAACCGGCCGTCGGCGGGCAGCAGGTGCTGGGGGATGGTGACGTGTGCGGACAACGGGTGCTCCCTCATGACGGACGTGCGGCGGGCGGCGGGCGCGGCGGCCGCGCAGGGGCGTGCGCGGCGGGGCCCCGGCCCATTCTGCCCCACCCGGGACCGCCCCCCGCCGCCGGGGCGCGGTCCCCTCCGCGCCGGGGGCACGCGGACTAAGCTCGTGCGGGAAGACCGGACCGGGCGGGATCCCCGGGGACGGACGGCCGGACGAAGGATGACTGAGGCATGAGCGATCTGATCGACACGACGGAGATGTACCTGCGGACCGTGCTCGAGCTCGAGGAGGAGGGCATCACGCCCATGCGGGCGCGCATCGTCGAGCGCCTCGACCACTCCGGGCCGACCGTCTCGCAGACGGTGTCCCGGATGGAGCGCGACGGACTGCTGACGGTGGGATCCGACCGCTCCCTGGTGCTCACCGAGCTGGGCCGCGAACGAGCGGTGCAGGTGATGCGCAAGCACCGTCTGGCGGAGCGGCTGCTGGCCGACGTCATCGGACTGGACCTGGCTCAGGTCCACGACGAGGCGTGCCGCTGGGAGCACGTGATGAGCGAGCAGGTCGAGCGGCGCCTGGTGGACTTGCTGCACAGCCCCCGCTACTCCCCGTACGGCACGCCGATCCCGGGTCTGGCCGCACTGGGCGTCGGGGACAGCCCGACGGCGGCGGGGCACCCCTCCCTGCTCGAGGCCGCCCGCGCGGATCCGGAGGGGACGCACACCGTGGCGCTGCTGCCGGAGGTCGTGCAGGCCGACGCCGCGCTGCTGGGCGTGCTGAGCGACGTGGGCGTGCTCACCGGGGCCGTGGTCCGGGCCCGCGTGGAGGGCCAGCGGGTGCGGATCGAGGTGGCCGAGACCGGCCGGTCCGCGGAGATCGACCTGCGCACGGCCGGGGCCATCCGGGTCCTCGCCGCCTGAGCGCGCACCCGGCCGTCCCCCTGCGCGGGACCCGTCGCAGGGCACGTCGCGGGGTCCGGCCCGAGACCCGACCACCCTTGTGGGGACGTTCACAAGGCACTTTCGGCCAGTCCGGCCGGATGACGCCCCGTCCGCGGTGAACGCCCTGGTGAGCGGCCGTGTCCGGGGTGCCCTGACCCTCGCTCCACCGTGCGCCGGCGCATCGCACTGATAGCGGAGGGCGACACAATCCGCGGGTTTCCATTCCCTGTGCGATGCAATTCCGTGATCGTTCGTGATCAAAACGTGACACTTCCGTAACCGGTCATGTATTGTTCAACGCGTGCCGATCACTGGTCGGATCGGCGCCCTCGTGCACATCGCCGAATTCTGCCGGTGCCCGGGGCCCATGCACAGAAACTGCTTGGCAGAAGCGGGGGAACCATTTCCGGTCCCGATGATCCGGGGCCTTGGGGTTAAGTCGCCGGAGCGCACGCGCTCCGCGGCCGGGTGTCTCCCACCCGAATCCGACAGCTCACCTCGTAGGCAAAGGGAGGAACACACCCATGGCTATTTTCAAGCAGAACACTGCCCGCCACCGCGCCGAGACCACCTCTCACGCCGTGCGCAACACCACGATCGCCGCCGCAGCCGGCGCCGCGATCGTCGGCTCCATCGCCCCGGCCCAGGCCTACGCCGAGATCCCCGCGTCCTCCGGCGCCGCCTACTCGGCCCCGGCCCCGGCCGCCGCCTCGCTGGCTTCCTACACCTACGAGGCCCCCGTCGCCGCGCAGCCCGCGGCCCCGGCCTACCAGGCCCCCGCCCCCGCCGCGCAGCCGGCCGCCTCCACCGCCAGCGTGACCCCGCAGTCCAACGCCACGAGCGAGATCCCCGCGGCCGCCGGCGGCATCGTGGGCACCGCCCAGCAGGGCATCGGCTCCGGCTACGTCTACGGCGGCACCGCCTTCGGCGCCTGGGACTGCTCCGGCTTCACCCAGTGGGTCTTCGCCCAGAACGGCATCGACCTGCCCCGCACCACCTGGGCCCAGTTCGCCGCCGGCACCCCGGTGTCCACCCCGCAGCCCGGCGACCTCGTCTCCCAGAACGGCGGCGGTCACGTGGGCATCTACATCGGCGGCGGCAAGATGATCTCCGCGCTGAACCCGTCGCAGGGCACGCAGATCCACTCCGTCAACGCGATGCAGCTCGACGGCTACTACCGGATCGGCTGATCCGGCTCGTCCCCCGCGGCAGCCTCAGGGTCGCCGCGGGGGACACCCGGTCCTCCCCGGACCACCGCGACCCGCACTCCCGGGTCCGCCCCGCACCCCCGTCTCCTCGGGTGCTGTGCGCCCCGTCCCCCCGGACATCCCTCCTCCATTCCCCCGCCGTGCGCGGCCTTCCGCATCCGGAACGCCGCGCTGCCGGAGATCGCATCACCCCGCGCGCCCCCGCGCGGGGTGATCCGTGCTGTCACCGCAGTCTCCCGGCAGGTTCGCCCGGCCCTCCAGAAAGCCTGCTGAATCCCCCCATGACTCGTGACCTGAACTCCTCGACCGGCATCGGCTCCCTCCTCTCGGGCAAGGCCCGCACCGTGGCCGCCGTCGCCGCCTTCTCCGGCCTGGCGCTGGCCACCACCGTCTCCGCCCAGGAGGCACCGGCCCAGGAGGCCGCCGCCGACGCCCCGCTGTCCGCCGTGGCCGCTGCGACCCCCTCCGCCGCCCCCACCGTCTCCCTCGAGCCGGCCGCCCACATGACGAAGGCCCAGAAGGCGTCCGAGCAGAAGGCGGAGCAGAAGGCCGCGAAGAAGGCGGAGCAGAAGACGGCGGAGCCGGAGACCCGTGCGACCGTCCAGCAGCAGGCGGGGACGCCGACCGCGCAGCCGGTCGTCACCCCGGCCCCGCAGCCGGCCGCCCCCGCGATCCAGGCGGCTCCTGTCGTGGCGCAGGCGGCGCCGGCGCCGAAGCCGGTGGCCGCCCCGAAGCCTGCCCCGGCCCCGCAGTCGGCCGCGCCGGCCGCCCCCGCCGTGCAGGCCGCCCCCGCCGTGCAGGCCGCCCCGAAGCCGGCCCCGAAGCCGGCTCCGGCACCGAAGCCTGCCGTGCAGGCGGCCCCGGCGGCCGAGCGCACGGTCACCCCGCAGAGCTCCGCCTCCGGCAAGGGCGCCACCATCTCCTCGGCCGCCCTGGGCCAGATCGGCGTCGGCCAGGACTGCACCGCCCTGGTCACCAACGCCCTGCGCGCCGCCGGCATCAACCACCACGGCTGGCCGGCCTCCTACCTGAGCCTCGGCACGCAGGTCTCCGCCGGCCAGGCCAAGCCCGGCGACCTCGTCTACTACGCCGACGGCGGCATGGGCGCGGCCCACATCGGCGTCTACATCGGCGGCGGCAAGGCCGTGCACGGCGGCTGGAACGGTGGCACCACGGTCATCGACAGCGTCAACGTGGGCTCCGGCCCGGTCTACGTCCGCGTGCGCTGACCGCACGCGAGAGCATCGCTTCGGGTGCGCGGTTCCCGGTCGGCCAGACAGGATCCGCGCACCCGCTGTTCGTCCGGGCGGCCACCGGCCGCCCGCCCACCGTTCCCGCGGCACGCCGCCGGCCGCCCGCCTCCCGGGGGCGCCGCCGGACGCCCGCCCGGAGGCCCCGGCCGGGCCCGGCCGCAGTCTCCCCGCGCCGATAGACTGGACCCATGGCCACCGACTTCAGCCGCAACGCCCGCACGAGCCTGGACCGTGAGTACGCCTACATGGCCTACGGCATGATCGGCGGAGCCGTGCCCGGGATCGTGGTCGGCTTCGTGGTGGCCGCGTTCGTCGGCCACGCCGCCATGTGGCTGTCCGTCTTCGGCGGCATCGGCATCGTGCTGGGCCTGCTCACCGGGATCCTGCTCCACCGGCGGCACCGCGCCGCGGCGGAGCTGGACGATGCGCAGGGGAGCCCAGCAGCGCGGGAATGACGTGCTCCCGGAGCAGCGGCGCCAGATCGGCCGGCAGCGCGGCGAACGAGACGTCGTCCAGCGGCTGCCAGCGCAGCTCCTCGATCTCCGCCCGGGGCTCCGGGCGCCCGGTGAGGGGCGCGGTGAACACCGTGCAGCGCACCCACGTGGCGGCCTCGTTCGCGGCGGGGGCCTCGAACTCTCCCAGCAGGCGGAGCTGCTCGGGGCGCAGCGCCAGCCCGACCTCCTCGGCCGTCTCCCGCACGGCCGCCTCGGCGGGGGTCTCGCCCGGGTCGAGCTTGCCGCCCACCAGCATGAACCGGTCCGTGCCGCGCTTGCGCACCGTCAGCAGTGCGCCGTCGTCGTCGCGCAGGCACACCGCCGTGATCGTGAGGACCTCCACGTCGGCGGGGGAGCCCCGGCCCGCGGCGGTGCGCAGCTGCTCGATCTCGCCCTCCAGGTTCCGGGCGGCGCGGGCGCCCCAGCGCCGCTGCGCGGCCGGCGTGCGGTAGAGCGGCTGCCGGCGCCAGAGCTCCTCGAGCACCCGCAGCCGCCCGGCGGCGAAGTCGGCGTCGGGAACGTGCGCGTACTCCCGGCGCACGTCGGCGGTGTAGGCCGCGTACGCGTCCGGCGCCGCCCCCAGCACGGCGAGGTCCGCGTCCAGCAGGAGCGCCCCGGGGAGGTCCCCAGGGGCGGCCGTGTGGTCGAGGGTGAGCAGGACCAGACGCCGGACCTCGGCGACCACGTCCGGGGCGAGACCGGCCGCGGTCAGGCGGTCCCGGGCCAGGTCGGCGGAGTCCCGCTCGTCCTGCCCGGGCCGGCCGGCGTAGACGGCGTCGTGGAACCAGGCGCCCAGCAGGAGCGCGTCGTGCTGCCGCCGGTCCAGCCCGGCCCCGGCGACCAGCTCCTCGAGGGCCTCGAGGACCGCCAGCAGGTGCGCGCGGCCGTGGTAGTGCCGGTGGGGCTCCCCCCACCGCTCGACGAGCTCCGCACCGACCTGCGGCAGGCCGGGGAACCGGCCGTCCCACCGCCGGCGCAGCACCCGGGCGATCCGTTCCGGGCGCGCCCGGGCGGGCACGCGCAGACCGCTGCGCAGGAGCACCCGGGTGAGCTCGCGTCCCTCGACCGGCCGCGCGCCGGCGGCCACCGCCTCGTCGTAGAGGCTTCCCCGCACGTCGTAGTGGTCCCGGTCGAACGCGCGCCGGGGCACGCCCAGCCGGTGCGCGAAGGCGTGCAGCTCCTCGTAGGAGGAGTCGGAGACCAGGTGCGAGAAGTGCGTCCCGTGGGCGGGCCACAGCGGCGGATCGATGTAGACGGGCATGCGACCGATCCTAGACGCGCACGGTTCGCGGGGTTCCCGGGCAGCACCTAGACTGTTCGGCGTCGCCCCCGTAGCTCAGGGGATAGAGCACGGCTCTCCTAAAGCCGGTGTCGTTGGTTCGAATCCAATCGGGGGCACCACCGGAACGCCCCGGACCGCCCGGTCCGGGGCGTTCGGCCGCCCGGGCCCGGCGGCTCAGCGCAGCGGGTCCGCGGGGCGCTCCGGGTCGCCGGCCGGAGGCCGCGGCGTCCGGCGCCGCAGCGCCTCCACGGCCACCGCCACGGTGACCGCCAGCAGCAGCGCCAGCAGCACCCAGCGCGCGACCACCAGGGCGGACGCCGTGGCCACGGCCGAGGCGTCGCCGGGATCCGCGAGCGCGGCGTCGATCGCCGCGTTGCCCGCCAGGGAGACGGCCGCGAAACCGAGGACGACCGCCGAGCGCCGCCACCGGCGAGCGCGCGAGGCCGTGTGGAGGGTGACGAGGAGCAGCCACGCCAGGCCCACGAAGAGCGGGGCCAGCAGCCCGGAGGAGCGGTGCACGGCCTCGTACTGGGCCCGTCCCTCGTCGCCGAGGGCGGCGGCGAGCCGTTCGGCGTGGGCCTGGTCGAACCCGCCGGGCATCCACTCGGGCAGGAGCAGGCCGTCCGCGGCGGCGGCGCCGAACTGCGGGAGCACCCACGCGTGCACGTACAGCCACAGCAGCGCGGAGACGCCCATGGCGGCTCCCACCAGGGGCCCGGTGCTCGAGCGCCCGGGGTCCGGCCGCAGCTCGCCGGGCCGCACCTCGTGCAGCCGCGTCCCCCGCGGCGGTGCCGCGGCCGCCGCGCTGCCGTGCTTGCGTGCCTTCTGCGCCCGCGTCAGTCCCATGCCCCCATTATCCGGCCGGCGGTCCGGCCGGCGGTCCGGCTGTGCGTCCGCCGCCGGACGCCCGACCCAGGAGTAGGCTGGGGCCACCCGCACCGGTCCTCGCGACCCGCGGGGGAACGGTCCGGCCGACGACGACCGGGCGCGCGACGAGGACGACACGGAGGTGCCGGTCATGGAACTGTCCATCGGACTCCCGGACGGCCTGCTCATGCGGCTGACCGAGGGCAATGCGCTGAGGCTGTTCGAGAAGGACCACGAGACGGTGCGCCGCACGGTGGACTGCTCCGTCCTCGGCGGCGCCCCCATCACGGACATGGTGTGGTCGCACAAGCTCTCGGCCGTGATCGTCGCGGTGCCGTCGCTGCACCGGCTGTTCCGCTGGGACCCGTACACCGACGTGCTGTACGGGTTCGCGGGCACGGGAGAGCCCGGGCGGCGGGACGGCAAGGCGGGGCAGGCCACGTTCGCGGCCACCGTCTCGATCACCGAGGACGGCAACGGCACCCTCTGGTTCGTGGACCGCGACTCCTCCTCCCTGCGCTGCATCGAGATCGACACGGACAAGCCCGACGGCGACCCGCGGGTCTGCACCGTGGTGGGCCGGGCGGGGCCGGGCTTCGCCGACGGGCCGGCGGACGTCGCGCAGCTGGACCACCCCGAGGACCTGCAGATCCTCTACGACGGGTCCATCGTGATCGCCGACACCGGCAACGACGCCATCCGCCACCTGGACCTGGCGGACCGGGAACTGGACACCGTCTACGGCGGCGATGAGGCCGGGGCGGCGGAGTTCGACGACGAGATCCGGCTGAAGCGGCCGGTCCGGGTGACCGTGGCCGACTCGGAGCTGTGGGTCGACGACGACAACGGGCGGCACCGGCTGGAGCTGCACTTCGTCTGAGCCCGGCCCCCACCCCGGCCCGGCTGTCACCGGCCCTCGGTAGACTGGGACCACGATGGACTACCTCTTCGACAACCCGCTCCTGCCCTCCTCCTCCGTGGCGCGCCCCGCCGCGAGCGCGGCCCCGCGCCGCGGCGCCGTCTCCGCGGACGCCCTCGTGGAGGGCCTCAACGAACCGCAGCGGGCCGCCGTGGAGCACGCCGGTTCGCCGCTGCTGATCGTCGCCGGCGCGGGCTCCGGCAAGACCCGCGTGCTGACCCACCGGATCGCCCACCTGCTGGCCACCGGCCGGGCCCACCAGGGCGAGATCCTGGCGATCACGTTCACGAACAAGGCCGCCGCCGAGATGCGCGAGCGCGTGGTCGAGCTGGTGGGGGAGTCGGCGAAGTCGATGTCGATCTCCACGTTCCACTCGTTCTGCGTGCGGGTGCTGCGGCGCGAGGCCGCCAGCGTGGGCCTGAAGTCGACCTTCTCGATCTACGACTCCGCCGACTCGCTGCGGCTTATCACCCTCGTGGCCAAGCAGCACGACCTCGACCCGAAGCGCTTCGCCCCCAAGAGCATCCAGCACCGGATCTCCGCGCTGAAGAACGAGCTCGTCGACGACGAGACGTACCTCTCCCGCGTCTCGGAGACCGACCCCTTCGAGAGCGCGGTGGCCCAGGTCTACCGCGGCTACACCGAGCGGCTGCGCGCGGCCAACGCGATGGACTTCGACGACCTCATCGGCCAGACCGTGCACATGCTCCGGGCGTTCCCCCAGGTCGCCGAGTACTACCGGCGCCGGTACCGGCACGTGCTCATCGACGAGTACCAGGACACCAACCACGCGCAGTACGCCCTGGTCCGGGAGCTCGTCGGCACGGGCGCCGGCGCCGAGCCCGGTCCCGGGGCGAACCCCGTGCCACCCGCGGAGCTGACCGTCGTGGGCGACTCCGACCAGTCGATCTACGCGTTCCGCGGGGCCGACATCCGCAACATCGTCGACTTCGAGAAGGACTACCCGCAGGCGCGCACCATCCTGCTGGAGCAGAACTACCGGTCCACCCAGAACATCCTCACCGCCGCGAACGCGGTGATCGCCAAGAACAAGGCCCGCCGCGACAAGCGGCTGTGGACCGCCTCCGGCGACGGCGCGAAGATCACCGGCTACGCCGCGGAGAACGAGCACGAGGAGGCCCGGTTCATCGCCGAGGAGATCGACCGCCTCCAGGACGAGGACGGCTACCGTCCCGGGGACGTCGCCGTCTTCTACCGCACCAACGCCCAGTCCCGCTCCCTCGAGGAGATCCTCATGCGCGTGGGCCTGCCGTACAAGGTGGTGGGCGGCACCCGCTTCTACGAGCGCAAGGAGATCAAGGACGCCCTGTCCTACCTGCGCTCGATCGTGAACCCGGACGACGACATCAACGTCCGCCGCATCGTCAACGAGCCCAGGCGCGGCATCGGCGACCGCGCCGAGGGGGCGGCGGCCGCGCTCGCCGAGCGCGAGCGGATCTCCTTCATGGACGCGCTGCGCCGCGCCGACGAGGCCCCCGGGATGGCCACCCGCTCGCTGAACGCGGTCAGGGCGTTCGTGCAGCTGATGGACGACCTCGCCTCGGTCGCGGAGGCCTCCGGTGCCGCCACGGTGCTCGAGGCGGTGCTCGAGCAGTCCGGCTACCTCGCCGCGCTGCGCGGGTCCTCCGACCCGCAGGACGAGTCCCGCGTGGAGAACCTCGCCGAGCTCGTGGCCGTGGTCCGGGAGTTCGAGCGGGACAACCCCGACGCCGGGCTGCCCGAGTTCCTCGAGCACGTCTCGCTCGTGGCCGACGCGGACCAGATCCCCAACCGGCCCGCGGGGTCCTCCGAGGACGGCCCGAGCGCCGAGCAGATCGCGGCGGAGGTCGCCGAGGCCCGCGCCCAGGGCGTGGTCACCCTCATGACCCTGCACACGGCCAAGGGCCTCGAGTTCCCCGTGGTCTTCCTCACCGGCATGGAGCACGGGCTGTTCCCGCACCAGCGCTCCCTCACGGACGAGAAGGAGATGGAGGAGGAGCGGCGCCTCGCCTACGTGGGCCTGACCCGCGCCCGGGAGCGCCTCTACCTCACCCGCTCCGAGTTCCGCTCGATGTGGGGGCAGTCCCAGTACAACCCGGCCAGCCCGTTCCTCGACGAGATCCCGGCGGAGCTGCTCGAGTGGAAGCGGGAGGGGTCCTCGGCCCCGGCCTCCTGGGGCTCCTCCCTGCACGCCGGAGGCTCCGGCCAGCGGGACGCGATGCGCGGCTCGTACTGGGGCGCGGCGGCCTCCTCGAACGCCGCCTACGAGCGGATGGCGCCGTCCCGGGCCACCGCGGCGGGGCGGGTGCAGCCCAACAAGGAGATCCCGAGCCTGTCCGTCGGGGACACCGTGGACCACAAGGCCTTCGGCAAGGGGACCGTGGTGTCCGTGGAGGGGGCCGGGGACAAGACCGTGGCCAAGGTGCGCTTCGGCGGGGACGAGAAGCGGCTGCTGCTGCGCTACGCCCCCCTGACCAAGGTCGGCTGAACCAGCTCCGGGCCCGCGGGTGCCCGCCGCGGCTCCTGCGTGACGTGGGCGCCGCCGCGCAGCGGGCCGGGCCTGCGGAGGCCCCGGAGGAACGGAAGAGCCCCCGGCTGCGGTGGGGTCCTCCGAGGGACCCCACCGCAGCCGGGGGCTCTTCCGCGCCACGAGGTCCTCGTGGCCGGCGGCCGCCTAGGAGTTCGGCGCCTTGACCGTGTAAATCGCGCCGGTGGTCACGTCCTCCTCCAGCGCCTCCAGCGTGCGTCCGCGGGTCTCGGGGACCTGGGTGTAGACGAAGAGCAGCGCCAGCGCCCCGACCCCGGCGAAGAGGAAGAACGTGCCCGTGATCCCCACCGCGGCGACCAGGGAGGGGAAGTAGAGGGAGAGCACGCCGTTGGCCACCCACAGCATGAACACGGACACGCCGATCCCCACCCCGCGCATGTGCAGCGGGAACACCTCGGAGAGGTAGACCCACACGGCGACGTTGAGGAAGGTCTGCATGGAGCCGACGAAGGCCACCACCAGGGCCAGGATCACGAAGGGCCGCAGCGGGTTGCCCTCCTCCAGCAGCATCGAGGAGGCGCCGATCAGCAGGTGGCAGGTGGTGGTGAGGGTCAGACCGATCATGAAGGTCTTGCGCCGGTCGAGCCGGTCCATGAGGTACAGGGCGATGAAGCCGCCGACCACGGCGATCACGCCAGGGGCGATGTTGGCGATCAGGGCCGCGTTGGCGCTGAACCCGGACTCGATCAGCACGATCTGGCCGTAGTACATGATCGAGTTGATGCCGGTGAGCTGCTGGGCGATGCCCAGCCCGATGCCCACGAGCAGGATCCGGATCAGGTTCTTGTTGGACAGGATGGCGCCCAGGCCGATCTGGTGCTCGGCGCGCTCCTCCTCCGCCACGTGCTCCACCTCGCCGAGCTCGGCGATCGCCCGCTCCTCGGAGCGCACCGTCTTGAGCACCTCCAGGGCCTCCCGGTGGCGGCCCTTCTCCACCAGCCACCGCGGGGACTCCGGCATCCGCAGCATGCCGATGAACAGCGCCACGGCCGGCAGCGCGGAGATCGCGAACATGACGCGCCACACGCTCGGGGACTCGCTGAAGACGTTGCCGATGATCGCGTTGATCACGAACGCCGCGAGCTGGCCGATCACGATGGCCACCTCGTTGCGGCCCGCGATCGAGCCGCGGATCTCGTAGGGAGCCAGTTCCGCGAGGAAGACGGGCACCACGGCGGAGGCCCCGCCGACGGCGAGCCCGAGGCACACGCGCCCGGCGACCAGCACCTCGTAGCCGGGCGTGAACACCACGATCATCGTCCCGACGAAGAACAGGACGGAGAGCAGGAGGATGGTCCGCCGGCGCCCCCAGGCGTCGGAGATGCGGCCTCCGGAGAGCGCGCCGACAGCGGCGGCGAAGACGAGCGAGCTGGTGACCACGCCCTCCGTGAACGGCGTCAGGCCGAGCTCCTCCGACATGGGACGCAGCGCACCGTTGATCACGCCGGTGTCGTAGCCGAAGAGCAGACCGCCGAAGCAGGCCACGATGGAGATGAGGCCGAGACGCTTGCGATGCGGTCCGGAGGTCAGCGGAGGCAGCGCAGCCGCTGTCTCCCGTGGTGACGATGTGGCCATCGAAGGTTCCTTTGTTCGTGCGCAACCGGTGCGCTCTGCACAGTGATGATGCCGCAGGGTCGGTGCGTCCCTCGGGGAGTGACGCACGTCTCACTGGTTCGGATGTCATTATGTTAGGACATATGCGGGGGGCGGGAAACCCTCTGCGAGAAATTCCTGTGATCGCCGCAACATTTCACGACGCCGGGGTGGCCCCGGCCGGCTCCCGGGACACCGGGCTCGAGGGTGGCACGGCGTGCAGGGGCGGCGGGCGCGCCGGGGGACGGTCTCCCGCCGCACCGCCCGGGGCGGGGTGAGCGGCCCGGCCGGTGCCGTCTAGACGAACAGGAGCACCACGACCGCCGCGGGACCCGTCCAGCGCAGCGACCGGCCGGTGAGGTTGTGCACCATCCCCAGCAGCGTGCAGCAGACCAGCGCCGTGGCCGCGGAGGCCCATCCGCCCAGGACCAGGCCGGGCAGGGCGAGCAGGACGCCTAGGACGAGCCCGCCCATCGGGGCCGCCTGCGTCCAGCGGCCCGGCCGGCGCAGCTCCACCGCCCGCTGCACGCACGTCAGGACGAGGGCCAGCAGCAGGGATCGGCCCACGTGGTAGGCCGCGAAGCCCACCATGCCCAGCCAGGCGCCCCCGCCGTAGTCGGCGTAGAGGTCGAGGTAGAGCTGGACCGGCTGGAGCCGCCACTGCCCCACGAGGAAGACCGGCAGGATCACCCCGAGCAGGACGGCCAGCACGAAGAGCACGAGCGCGGTGGTGGTGCGCCGGTGGTCGAGGGCGGGAGAGGGCGCGGGGGGCTGCTGCGGGGCGGCGGGGTCCGCGGCCCGGTGGCGCAGCCAGGCCACGAGCCCGCGCTGGATCCCGAGCCAGACCGCGCCCAGGCACAGCCAGGCGAAGACCTGCCAGCCCAGGGGGTACACGTCGGGGATCTCCCCGGTGAGCGTGAGCACCGTCCCGTCGACCACGGCCTCCAGGCCCAGGGCCACGAAGGCGAAGGTCGCGATGGAGACGAGGAAGCCGGGGTCGGCGGGGGCGAACGCCCGGTTCTCGGGGGTGTCGACGGAGCTCATGGGGCCAGTCAATCAAGAAACGCCGGGGAACTCGTGCGCGGGCCCGGTTGTGGCCGCCGATTCAGCATGGACTACAGTCTCGTACAGGGAGTGCCCCGGCACGTCCCGCGCCCGGGAACGGCTCCGCGGAACGGTCCGGACGCGTCCCTCTGGCCTCGGCCCGGGGATGCGCGGCGCTCCGTTCACCATCAGGTCGGAGGACGACCCGCCTACTGCCCGGGCCGTCGCCGATCCACGACTTCGACGAAGAAGGGCATTCACCCGTGGACCTGTTCGAATACCAGGCACGAGACCTGTTCGAGAAGCACGGCGTCCCCGTGCTCCAGGGCATCGTCGCGACCACCCCGGAAGAAGCAAGGGCCGCCGCCGAGAAGATCGGCGGGGTCACCGTCGTGAAGGCGCAGGTCAAGGTGGGAGGGCGCGGCAAGGCCGGTGGCGTGAAGGTCGCCAAGACCGCTGACGAGGCCTACGAGTACGCCCAGCAGATCCTCGGCATGGACATCAAGGGCCACACGGTCCACCGGGTGATGATCGCCCAGGGCGCCGACATCGCCGAGGAGTACTACTTCTCGATCCTGCTGGACCGCGCCAACCGCTCCTACCTGGCCATGTGCTCCGTCGAGGGCGGCGTGGAGATCGAGCAGCTCGCCGTGGAGCGGCCCGAGGCCCTCGCCCGCGTCGAGGTCGTCCCCACCGAGGGGATCACCGAGGCCAAGGCCCGCGAGATCGTGGCCCAGGCGAAGTTCGACGAGGAGACCGCCGCCAAGGTCGTGCCGGTCCTGGTCACGCTGTGGGACGTCTTCAAGAAGGAGGACGCCACCCTCGTGGAGGTCAACCCGCTGGTCAAGACCGGCGACGGGCAGATCATCGCTCTCGACGGCAAGGTCACCCTCGACGAGAACGCCGAGTTCCGTCAGGCCGACCACGCCGCGCTCGCCGACAAGTCCAGCGCCGACCCCCTCGAGGAGAAGGCCAAGGAGCACGACCTCAACTACGTCAAGCTCGACGGCGAGGTCGGCATCATCGGCAACGGCGCGGGCCTGGTCATGTCCACCCTGGACGTCGTCGCCTACGCCGGGGAGAAGCACGGCAACGTCAAGCCGGCCAACTTCCTCGACATCGGCGGCGGCGCCTCGGCCGAGGTCATGGCCGCGGGTCTCGACGTCATCCTCAACGACCCGCAGGTCAAGTCCGTGTTCGTCAACGTCTTCGGCGGGATCACCGCCTGCGACGCCGTGGCCAACGGCATCGTGAAGGCCCTGGAGATCCTCGGCGACGAGGAGGACAAGCCGCTCGTGGTCCGCCTGGACGGCAACAACGTCGAGGAGGGCCGCCGCATCCTCGCCGCGGCCAACCACCCGCTGGTCACCCTCGCCGAGACGATGGACGAGGGCGCGGACAAGGCGGCCGAGCTCGCCCACGCCGCCAACTGATCCGCCGACCGGACGAACACAGCTAAGGAACGAACAGCAATGTCTATCTTTTTGAACAAGGACTCCAAGGTCATCGTTCAGGGCATCACCGGCGGCGAGGGCACCAAGCACACCGGCCGGATGCTCGCCGCGGGGACCCAGGTCATGGGCGGGGTCAACGCCCGCAAGGCCGGCACCACCGTGGCCCACCAGGACAAGGACGGCAACGACGTCGAGCTGCCGGTCTTCGGGACCGTCGCCGAGGCCGTCGAGAAGACCGGCGCCGACGTGTCGATCGTCTTCGTGCCGCCGGCCTTCACCAAGGACGCCGTGATCGAGGCCATCGACGCCGAGGTCCCGCTCGTCGTGGTCATCACCGAAGGCATCCCGGTGCAGGACTCCGCGGAGTTCTGGGCCTACGCGCAGTCGAAGACCGACGCGAACGGCAAGCAGACCACCCGGATCATCGGCCCCAACTGCCCCGGCATCATCACCCCGGGCGAGTCGCTGGTGGGGATCACCCCCGCGAACATCACCGGCAAGGGCAAGATCGGCCTGGTCTCCAAGTCCGGCACCCTGACCTACCAGATGATGTACGAGCTGCGGGACATCGGGTTCACCACCGCCATCGGCATCGGCGGCGACCCGATCATCGGGACCACCCACATCGACGCCCTCGAGGCGTTCGAGGCGGACCCCGAGACCGAGGCCATCGTGATGATCGGCGAGATCGGCGGCGACGCCGAGGAGCGTGCCGCGGACTTCATCAAGGCCAACGTCACGAAGCCGGTCGTCGGCTACGTCGCCGGCTTCACGGCCCCCGAGGGCAAGACCATGGGCCACGCCGGGGCGATCGTCTCGGGCTCCTCGGGCACCGCCCAGGCCAAGAAGGAGGCTCTCGAGGCGGCGGGCGTGAAGGTCGGCAAGACGCCGTCCGAGACCGCCCAGCTGATGCGGGAGATCTTCGAGGGCAAGTGACCCGGCGGGCCCCGGCCCGTCGACCGGCACACGGGAAGGCCCCGTCCACGATGGTCGTGGACGGGGCCTTCCCGTGTGCGCGGGCTCGCGCGGCTCAGAGCTCCCCGGTGAGGAACTGGGCGACGCCCCGGCCGAAGGACCAGTCCTCGCGGGTGTTCTCGGTGACGGAGACGATCAGGTCCTGCGGGTCCAGGCCGGTCCGCTGCTCGAGGCGGTCGGCCAGGGCCCGGTACATGGCCTGCTTCTGGGCCTCGCTGCGGCCCTGCTGGACCACCTGGACCACGACGAGGTCGTCGGTGCGGGTGAGGCCCAGGCCCGTGTCCTCGGCGATGATCTGTCCGGGCCGGTGCTCGGTGATGATCTGGTAGCGGTCCCGGGGCGGGGCGGCGAAGGTGTCGAGCATGACGTCCTGGACGACGTCGGCGAGAGCGCGCAGCTGCTCGGGGGTACGGCGGTTCTCGGTGACGTCGATGCGCACGAGGGGCACGGCAGGGCCTTTCGGTCGGGTGCTGCGGAAGGGTCGCGGGCGGGTGCTCCGGGGCCGGCCGGGTCCGGACGGGGCGGTGGCCGGGTCGTGGCGCCGCTCCCGGCGGAGCGGGCCCGGTCCCGCACGGTGCCGGAGCTCCTCCACCATCGCGCCGCCCGGCCGGTATGTCAAGACATATTTACATATGGGGTTTCCGGTCGACGCGGGCGGCGGCGGGCCGGGTGCCGGCACGCCACCGCGGGGTCGGCGGTGCGGGTGCGCCGCCGTGCGCGGAGGCCGCGGGACGCATAAGACGGTATGTCTTTACAAACTGACCTGGATCGGTATTCTGGTTGTGATCCCGACCACTGGTCGCCCCGTCGCCCGGACGACGGACCGTGGCGGTGACCCGGAACCAGAACCAGGAAGCAGGTCATCATGGCGCAGCAGAACGCGACCACCGCGACCGCCGGCGCGGCGGCGCAGCAGAAGAACCCCGTGCTCATCGGCACGGCCCCGGACTCGTGGGGCGTGTGGTTCCCCGACGACCCGCAACAGACCCCGTGGGAGCGCTTCCTCGACGAGGTGGCCGAGGCGGGGTACTCCTGGATCGAGCTGGGGCCCTACGGCTACCTGCCCACCGATCCCGCCCGGCTCGCCGACGAGCTCGCGCAGCGGAACCTGAAGGTCTCGGCGGGCACCGTCTTCACCGCCTTCCACCGCGGCGCCGACCAGTGGCAGGAGGCGTGGGAGCCCGCCCGGATGGTCGCCGAGCTGACGGCCGCCATGGGTGGCGAGCACATCGTGGTCATCCCCGCCATGTGGCGCGACGACGTGACGGGCGAGGCGCTCGAGAACGAGCACCTGAGCACCGAGCAGTGGAACGCCCTGTGCGAGGGCCACGACCGGCTGGGCAAGGTGCTGCGCGAGGACTTCGGTCTCCAGCAGCAGTTCCACTCCCACGCGGACTCCCACGTGTGCGGCCAGCCCGACATCGAGACGTTCCTGCAGCGCACCGATCCCGAGCTCGTGACCCTGTGCCTGGACACCGGCCACGCCGAGTACGGCGGGGCGTCCTCGGTGGACCTGATCCGCAAGTACCCCGAGCGGATCGGCTACCTGCACCTGAAGCAGATCGACCCCGTGGTCCTCGAGCGCGTGCGCCGGGAGAACCTCACCTGGGCCGCCGCCAACCTCGCCGGCGTCATGGTGGAGCCTCCCGCCGGCCTGCCGGACCTCGCCGCGGTGATCGCGGAGGTCGAGAACCTCGAGCGGCCGATCTTCGGCATCGTCGAGCAGGACATGTACCCGGTCTCCTCCTTCGACGTCCCGCTGCCCATCGCCACCCGCACCCGCTCCTACCTGCTGGGCTGCGGCTCCCGGACGAGCGTCCGCTGACCCGCACCGGCACCACAGACCTGGAGAACCGTCCATGAAGATCGCTCTCGACCCCACGCCCTTCCACCACTCCCACTCGCTGCTCGAGTTCCCCGCGCTCGCGGCCGAGCTCGGCTACGAGTACCTGCAGCTGACCCCGCACGCGGACTTCCTGCCCTTCTTCAACCACCCCAAGGCCGACGACCGGCTCGTGGCGGACCTGCGCCGGGCCTGCCGCGACGCCGGCGTGCAGATCGCCTCGGTGCTGCCGGTGCTGCGCTGGTCCTCCCCGGACCCGGACGCCCGGGAGGCCGCGGTGCGCTACTGGAAGCGCGCCATCCGGATGACCGTGGACCTCGGCGTGACCCAGATGAACACCGAGTTCCAGGGCCGGCCCGAGCTCGCCGAGGAGTCCGAGCGCGCGTTCTACCGCTCCATGGAGGAGCTGCTGCCCCTGATCGAGCGGGAGGGCGTGCACATCGCGATCGATCCGCACCCCGACGACTTCGTCGAGCAGGGGCTCGCCGCGTGGCGGGTCATCCGCGGGGTGAACTCCCCGCACCTCGGCTTCGTCTACGTGGCGCCGCACACCTTCCACATGGAGGACGCCCCGCTGGAGATCATGGCCGCCGTGGGGGACCGGCTGCGCGTGGTGCACGTCGCCGACACCATGGACCACCACCGCTCCCACGGGCTGCGCTACATCACCAACCCGCCGGGCAGCGCGGCCCGGGTGCACCAGCACCTGAAGATCGGGGACGGCGACGTCGACTGGGACGAGTTCTTCGGCGGGCTCGCGGCCAACGGCTTCCTCGACCGCGAGGACACGGTGATGGTCTCCTCGGTCTTCGCCGAGAACGAGAACGCCGTGGAGGTCTCCCGGTACCAGCTGGAACAGATGCGCGAGCGCGCCGCCGCGGCGCAGAAAGTGGAGGTGAAGGCGTGAGCTACGACGTCGTGACCCTGGGGCGCATCAGCGTCGACATCTACCCCGACGACGTCGGGGTCGGCCTCGAGGACGTGACCACGTTCCGCAAGTACCTCGGCGGCTCCCCGTCGAACGTGGCCGTGGCCGCGGCCCGCCACGGCGAGTCCGCCGCGGTGATCACCCGCACCGGCGACGACCCGTTCGGCACCTACCTGCACCGGGAGCTGACCCGCTACGGCGTGGACGACCGGTTCGTCACGGCCGTGCCGGGGCTGCAGACCCCCGCCACGTTCTGCGCGATCCGCCCGCCGGAGGACTTCCCGCTGTACTTCTACGGCCGGTTCCCCACGGCCCCGGACCTGCAGATCCGCCCCGAGGAGATCGACGCCGAGGCCGTGCGCGAGGCGCGCATCCTGTGGTCCACGGTCACCGGGCTGTGCCAGGAGCCCAGCCGCTCCGCCCACGTCGCCGCGCACCAGGCCCGCCCCCGGGAGCAGCTGCGCGCGGACCAGCACACGATCCTCGACCTCGACTACCGCCCGATGTTCTGGGCCTCCGAGGAGGAGGCCCGGGCCCAGGTGCACGAGCTGCTGCAGCACGTGACCATCGCCATCGGCAACGACAAGGAGTGCGCGGTGGCCGTCGGGGAGGGCACCCCCGACGAGCAGGCCGACCGGCTGCTCGCGGCCGGCGTGCGCATCGCCGTGGTCAAGCTCGGCCCGGAGGGCGTGATGGCCAAGACCCGCGACGAGCGCGTGGTCTCCGCCCCGGTCCCCGTCGAGACGGTCAACGGCCTCGGCGCCGGGGACTCCTTCGGCGGCGCCTTCTGCCACGGCATCAACCAGGGCTGGCCGCTCGAGCAGGTGCTCGACTACGCCAACGCCTCCGGCGCCATCGTCGCGTCGAGGATCTCCTGCTCGGACGCCATGCCCACCCCCGACGAGGTATTCCAGCTGCTGCGCGAGCGCGGCCGCGCCGTTCCCGAAGGAGCCACCCGATGACGACCACGTCCCCCGCCGAGCTCGACACGGCCGATCCGCGCCGCTACGAGCACCTGTCCCGGATCCGGCTCGAGGACCCCCGGGCCGTCCAGCGCGCCGCCGACTCCCGGCGCCGCCACCCCGGTCCCGTGCACGGGCGGCAGAACTTCGTGGTCGCCGCCGACCACGCCGCCCGCGGCGCCCTCAAGGTGCGCGGCGAGCACGACGCCATGGCCGACCGGCGCAGCCTGCTCGACCGGCTGCAGATCGCCCTGGCCAACCCCCAGGTGGACGGCGTCCTCGCCTCCCCGGACGTGCTCGACGACCTGCTGCTGCTCGGGGCCCTCGACGGCAAGCTCGTCTTCGGCTCCATGAACCGCGGAGGCCTGCCGGGCCTGGTCAACGAGATCGACGACCGCTTCACCGGGCACACCGCGCAGGCGCTGGACAGGATCGGCGCCGACGGCGGGAAGATGCTCACCCGCATCTGCTTCGAGGACCCGCACACCACCTCGGTGCTGGAGAACACAGCCCGCGCCGTGGACTCCCTCGCGGCGCTGGGCCTGATCGCCATGGTCGAGCCGTTCATCTCCCGGATCACCGACACCGGGATCGTCAACGACCTCTCCGCCGACGCCGTGATCCAGTCCGTGGCCATCGCCCAGGGGCTCGGCGGCACGTCGTCGCACACCTGGATGAAGCTGCCCGTGGTGGAGGAGATGGAGCGGGTCATGGCCGCCACCACGCTGCCCACCGTCCTGCTGGGCGGGGACCCGAGCGCCCGGCCGGACGAGGTCTTCGCGACCTGGGAGGCCGCGCTGGCCCTGCCCGGCGTCCAGGGCCTCACCGTCGGGCGCACCCTGCTGTACCCGGAGGACGGGGACGTCGCCGGCGCCGTCGCCACCGCCGCGTCCCTGCTGAAGGGCCACCCCGTCGAGGAAGGAGCCGCCCGATGAGCACCCGCACCCTCTCCGTGTCCCAGGCGCTCGTCGCGTTCCTGGCCAACCAGTGGACCGTGGACCGGATCGGCGCCGAGGAGTACCGGCAGCGCACGATCCCGGGCATGTTCGGCATCTTCGGGCACGGCAACGTGGCCGGCGTGGGCCAGGCGCTCAAGCAGTTCCAGGCCGAGGACCCCACGGTCATGCCCTACTACCAGGGCCGCAACGAGCAGGCCCAGGTGCACCAGGCCGTCGGCTACGCCCGGCACACCCGCCGCCGGGCCACCTTCGCGGTGAGCACCTCGATCGGGCCCGGGGCCACGAACATGGTCACGGGCGCCGCGCTGGCCACCACCAACCGGCTGCCGGCGCTGCTGTTCCCCTCCGACCAGTTCGCCACCCGCACCCCGGACCCCGTGCTGCAGCAGCTCGAGCGCCCCGACGCGGGCGACATCACGGTCAACGACGTGTTCCGCCCGGTCTCCCGCTTCTTCGACCGCGTGGTGCGTCCCGAGCAGCTCTTCTCGGCGCTGCTGTCCGGCATGCGCGTGCTCACGGACCCCGCCGAGACCGGCGCGGTGACGATCGCGCTGCCGCAGGACGTGCAGGCGGAGGCCCTCGAGGTGCCCGAGGAGTTCCTCGCCCCCCGGGAGTGGCGGATCCGCCGCCCCGCCCCGGAGGAGGAGGACGTCCGCGCGGCCGTCGCGGCGATCCGCGCGGCCGAGCGGCCGGTCGTCATCGCCGGCGGCGGCGTGCACTACGCCTTCGCCACCGAGGCGCTGCGGGAGTTCGCCGAGGCCACCGGCATCCCCGTCGCCTACACCCAGGCCGGCGTGGGCGTGCTCGACTGGGACCACCCGCTGTGCCTGGGCGCCGTGGGCTCGACCGGCTCCACCGCCTCCAACGCGGTGGTCGCCGAGGCCGACCTCGTGATCGGCGTCGGCACCCGCTACGAGGACTTCACCACGGCCTCGCGCACCGCCTTCCAGCACCCGGACGTGCGCTTCGTCAACGTCAACGTCGCGGCGTTCGACGCCTACAAGCAGGGCAGCTCCGTCCCGATCGTCGCCGACGCCCGCAAGACCCTCCTCGAGCTGACGAAGGCGCTCGGCGGGTACCGGGTCGGCGGGGACCTGGCGGCGACCGTCGAGGCCGAGAAGCAGCGCTGGGACGCCACCGTGGACGCCGCCTTCGGCGAGCGGCACCTGCCGCTGCCCAGCCAGAACGAGATCATCGGGGCCGTCAACGAGGCCATGGACGACCGCGACGTCGTGGTGTGCGCCGCGGGCTCGCTGCCCGGGGACCTGCACAAGATGTGGCGGGTCAAGGACCCGTACGGCTACCACGTGGAGTACGCGTTCTCGTGCATGGGCTACGAGATCGCCGGCGGGCTCGGCGTCAAGCGGGCCGCGGTCGCCGAGGCCGAGCAGTCCGGGTCCCCGCAGGACGCCCGCGACGTCGTCGTCATGGTCGGCGACGGCTCGTACCTGATGATGCACACCGAGCTCGTCACGGCCGTGGCCGAGGGCCTCAAGCTCGTGGTCGTGCTGATCCAGAACCACGGCTACGCCTCGATCGGCGCGCTGTCCGAGCAGCTGGGCTCCCAGCGCTTCGGCACGAAGTACCGCTACCTCGACGGGGAGCGGCACAGCTTCGACGAGGGCGCCACGCTGCCGATCGACCTCGCCACCAACGCCGAGTCCCTCGGCGTGCGGGTGCTGCGGGTCGAGTCCGGCGACGGCGTGATCGAGCGGCTGAAGGCGGCCGTCGAGCAGGCCAAGGCGGCGCCCGAGGGCTCCGGCCCGGTGCTCGTGCACGTCGAGTCCGACCCGCTGATCGACGCGCCCAGCTCCGAGTCCTGGTGGGACGTGCCCGTCACGGGCACCGCCACCCTCGACTCCACGAACGAGGCCTACGAGGTCTACCAGCAGCACAAGGCCCGGCAGCGTCCGCTGCTCGGGAACTGAAGGAGGAACCCATGACGCAGCAGACCCAGCAGCAGACCCAGCACGTCGAGCACTTCATCGCCGGGGCGCGCACGCCCGGCTCCGGGGACCGCACCCAGGAGATCTACAACCCCGCCACCGGCGAGGTCTCGGGCATCCTGCACCTGGCCACGGCCGAGGACCTGCAGGCCACGGTGGCCGCGGCCCGCGCCGCGGCCGACTCGTGGGGCGACGTGTCCCTGGCCAAGCGCACCGCGGTGCTGTTCAAGTTCCGCGAGCTGGTGGCCGCCCACACCGACGAGCTGGCCGCCCTGATCACCGCCGAGCACGGCAAGGTCCTCTCCGACGCCAAGGGCGAGGTGGGCCGCGGCCTGGAGGTCGTCGAGTTCGCCTGCGGGATCGCCGAGCAGCTCAAGGGGGAGTTCTCCGACCAGTTCTCCACCGGCATCGACGTCTACTCCTTCCGCCAGCCCCTGGGCGTGGTCGCCGGCATCACCCCGTTCAACTTCCCCGTCATGGTGCCGCTGTGGATGGCCCCCGTGGCCATCGCCACCGGCAACGCGTTCATCCTCAAGCCCTCCGAGCGGGACCCGTCCCCGTCCCTGCTGATCGCCGAGCTGTGGCAGCGGGCCGGGCTGCCGGACGGCGTCTTCCAGGTCCTGCACGGCGGCAAGGAGGCCGTGGACGGGCTGCTGACCCACCCGGACGTCGACGGCATCTCCTTCGTGGGCTCCACCCCGATCGCCCAGTACGTGCACGAGACCGCCACCAAGCACGGCAAGCGGGTCCAGGCCCTCGGCGGGGCGAAGAACCACGCCATCGTCCTGCCCGACGCCGACATGGACTCCGCGGCCGACAACCTCACGGCGGCCGCCTTCGGCTCCGCCGGGGAGCGCTGCATGGCCGTCTCGGTGGCCGTGGCCGTCGGGGAGGCCGCGGACCTGCTCGTGGACAAGCTCGCGGAGCGGGCGAAGGACATCACCGTGGGCAACGGCATGGACGCCTCCTCCGACATGGGTCCGGTCATCACCCCCGCCTCCCGGGACCGGGTGGTGCGGATCGTGACGGCGGCCGAGGAGGCCGGCGCGGCGGTGGTCGTGGACGGGCGCGACCTGATCGTGAAGGACCACGAGAACGGCTTCTTCGTGGGCCCGACCGTGCTCGACAAGGTCCGCCAGGACATGGAGGCCTACGAGGAGGAGATCTTCGGCCCCGTGCTGGTCGTCCTGCGCGTGGACACCCTCGACGAGGGCATCGAGATCATCAACGCCAACCCCTACGGCAACGGCACCGCGATCTTCACCTCCTCCGGGGCCTACGCCCGCCAGTTCAAGCGGCGGGTGACCGTGGGCATGATCGGGGTCAACGTGCCGATCCCGGTGCCCGTGGCCTGGCACTCCTTCGGCGGCTGGAAGGCCTCCCTGTTCGGCGACCACCACATCTACGGCCCCGACGGCGTGCGCTTCTACACCCGGGGCAAGGCCGTCACCGAGCGTTGGCCCGAGCCGCACCACGCCTCCGGGGCGTCCTTCGCGTTCCCGTCCTCCGGGGACCACTGACCCGCACCCCGTCCCCGCGCTCCCGCCGGTCCCGCACCGGCGGGAGCGCGGTCCCGAACCACCCGTGCCCCACCGGGGCAGATGAAGGAGACCGACCATGAACACCCCGCTGCGCGTCGCCGTCGTCGGCGCAGGACGCATGGGCGCCGACCACATCGAGCGCCTCCACCGACGGATCAACGGCGCCGAGGTCGCCGCCGTCGTCGACATCGACAAGCCCCGCGCCGAGGCCGCCGTGGCCCACATCCCCGGCGCCGTGGCCTACACGGACCTGCAGGAGGTCCTGGACCGGGACGCCGTCGACGCCGTCCTCATCGCGACCCCCGGCTTCCTGCACGAGCAGGTGCTGCTGCCCGTCATCGAGCACGGCCTGCCCACCCTGTGCGAGAAGCCGCTCACCCCGGACGCCGAGTCCTCCTGGCACGTGGTCCAGGCGGAGGTCGCCGCGGGCCGGCAGCTGGTCCAGGTCGGCTTCATGCGCCGCTTCGACGCCGGCTACCAGAGCCTGCGCCGGATGATCGAGGAGAAGACCTACGGCGAGCTGCTCACCCTGCACCACCAGCACCGCAACCCCACCACCCCGGCCGGGTTCACCAACGAGATGATCATCAACGACTCGGTGGTCCACGAGTTCGACGCCGTGCGGTTCTTCACCGGCGAGGAGATCACCTCCGTGCAGGTCCGGATCGGCCGCTCCACCCGCAACGCGCCCGCGGGCCAGCGCGACCCGCAGCTCGTGCTCCTGGAGACCGAGTCCGGGATCCTGGCCCAGGTGGAGGTCTACGTCAACGCCCAGTTCGGCTACCAGGTCGCCACGCAGGCGTCCTTCGAGACGGGCATCGTCGGCATCGGCGGCGACCAGGAGCCCTACGTCCGCACCGCCGGCACCTGGGGCGGGCTCGTCACCCCCGGCTTCGAGGAGCGCTTCGTCGAGGCCTACGACCGCGAGATCCAGTCCTGGGTCGACGCGGCCGCCCGCGGGGGAATCGGCGGGCCCTCGGCCTGGGACGGCTACGCCACGGCGGCGTGCTGCGAGGCCGGCGTCCGGGCGCAGGCCAGCGGGGAGATCGTCCCCGTGCAGCTCCAGCCCAAGCCGGAGCTCTACGGCGCCGGCGTGCCGGCCGGCGCCACCCGCTGACGACCGGCGCCACGGTGCCGGGAGCCGCCCGGCGGTCCCCGGCACCGCAGGACCCGCCCCCGCGCGTGCGGGGGCGGGTCCTGCCGTCCGCTCCTGCGGGCCCGCTCAGGCCCCGGGGCGGGGCGGGGCCGTGGAGGCCCGGACGACCAGCTCCGGGCGCAGGAGGGAGCACCCCGGAGGACCCCCGGCCCCGGCGATCCGCGCCATGAGCCGCTCGGCGGCCATCGCCCCGATCCGGGCGTTGCGGCTGTCGACCGTGGTCAGCTCCAGGAGGTGGGTGGAGGCGATGGGGGAGTCGTCGTAGCCGATCACGGAGAGGTCCTGCGGCACGCGCAGCCCGCGCTCGCGGGCCGCCGCCAGCGCGCCCATGGCCATGGTGTCGTTCGCGGCGAACACCGCGGTGGTCTCCGGCGCCTCGTCCAGCAGCCGCGCCGCGGCCACGTAGCCGTCCTCCTCGGTGGTCGCCCCGGTCCCGGGAACGGTCCGCGGGGCCGGACCGGCCGCGGACATCGCCTCCGCGAAGCCCTCCGCCCGCAGGCGTGCCGCCCCGCCACCGCCGGTGAGGTGGCCGATCCTTCGGTGGCCGAGTCCGAGCAGGTGCTCCGTCGCCCTGCGGGCCCCCAGCCGGTCGTCGTTCGCGACGACGTCGGCGCCGGGGACCACGCCCTGCCGGTGGCCCGCGACGACGACGGGCAGCCCCTCCGGCACGCGCATGGCCGCGCTCGGCTCGGTGGCGATGACCAGCCCGTCGACGCGCATCGACAGGAAGCCGTCCAGCGGGCTCGCCTCCACGTGGGCGTTGAGCGTGTGGTCGGCCACGGCGATCCGGAACCCGTGCTCCGCCAGGCCCTCCTGCAGCCCGCGCAGCAGCTCCACGAACCACAGGTTGCGGTAGTCGTCGATCAGCACGCCGATCGTGCGCGTGGTGGCCCCGGCCAGGGCGGAGGCCGCCTGGCTGGGCCGGTAGTCCAGCCGCGCCATGGCCTCGAGCACCGCCGTGCGCCGGGCCTCCGACACGCTGGGGGACCCGCGCAGGACCAGGGAGACCAGCGACTTCGAGACGCCGGCCGCCTGGGCGACGTCGTAGATGGTCGGGGCGCGGTGCGGGCGGGAGCTCATGGCCCCATTATCCGCCGGGAATTGTCCTGACATATCTCTTGACCGTGCTCACCGGCCGCCCCTACGCTCGTTGGAGCGCTCCAAAATCGGGTCCGGTTCCGGCCGTCCCCTTCTCCGCAGCGCCACCCGTATCCGTTCGACCCGTCAGGAGAGACCAGTGCCCGACAGCATCGGCGTCGCCGTCATCGGTGCCGGCATGGCCGGCCAGGCCCACGCGGCCGCCTACCGCGTGGCCCCCACGCTCTACGACCCCGTCCTGCCCCCGCTGCGCTACGTGGCCATCGGCGACGTCAACGAGCAGCTCGGCGGCCACGTGGCCCGCCGCTACGGCTACGAGAGCGCGGTCGGCTCCTGGGAGGCGGTCGCCGAGGACCCTGCCGTCGACGTGGTCAGCGTCGTGGTCGCCAACCGGTTCCACCGCCAGGTCGTCGAAGGGCTGCTGGCGGCCGGCAAGCACGTGCTGTGCGAGAAGCCGCTCAGCGACACCCTCGACGACGCCCGCGCCATGGCTGCTGCCGCCGAGCGGGCGGACACGGTCGCCCGGATCGGCTTCACCTTCCGCCGCACCCCCGGCATCGCCGCGGTCCGCGACCTGATCCAGGACGGCACCCTGGGCAAGGTCCTGCACTTCAGCGGCCGCTACTGGACCGACTACGGGTGCAGCCCCAAGGCCCCCATGAGCTGGCGCTACAAGGGCGGGCCCGGCACCGGCGCCCTGGCCGACATCGGCAGCCACCTCTCCTACGTCGCGGAGTTCCTCTGCGGCGACATCCGCTCCGTGGCCGGCGGCCGGCTGACCACCACGATCCCCGAGCGGCCGCTGCCGCTGGGTAGCGTGACCGGCCACCACCTGGTGGAGGTCGGCGACGAGTACGAGCCGGTGGAGAACGACGACTACGCCGCCTTCTCCGCCGAGTTCGCCCAGGGCGCCGGCAGCCTGGAGGTCTCCCGGGTGGCGGCCGGGCACCCCAACACCCTGACGTTCGAGGTGTTCTGCGAGAAGGGCGCGGCCCGGTTCAACCAGCTCCGCCCGGCCGAGATCGAGCTGTTCCTGCACGAGGGCCCCGAGGCCACCAACGGCTACCGCACCGTCAACCTCGGCCCCGGCCACGCCTATCTGGGCGCCGGCCTGGCCATGGACGCCCCGGGGGTCGGCTTCGGCCAGAACGACGCCTTCGGCTACCAGGCCCGCGCCTTCCTGGAGGAGGTCGCCGGTCTCGACGAGTCCGTCGCGCTGCCGCGCAACGCCTCCTTCGCCGACGGCGTGCACAACATGGAGATCCTGGAGGCCGCCGTGGAGTCGGCCGCCCACCACGGGAAGAAGGTCGTCCTGTGAAGCTCGGCGTCTACAACGCGATCCTGCACGACCGCCCTCTGCCCGAGGCCCTGAAGGTCGTCGCGGACCTCGGCCTGACGGGCCTCGAGATCAACACCGGTGGGTTCCTCCCGGCCGTGCACGTCCCCGACATGGACCGGATCCTGGAGAGCGACGCCGCCCGCGACGACTACCTGGGCCTCTTCGAGGGCACCGGGGTCTCGATCGCCGGGCTCAACTGCAACGGCAATCCGCTGCACCCCAAGCCGGAGATCGGGCAGAGGCACGCCGAGGACGTCCGCCGCTCCATCCGGCTGGCCGAGCGGCTGGGCCAGGACCGGGTGGTCACCATGTCCGGGCTGCCCGGCGGCGAGCCCGGGGCCACGGTGCCGAACTGGGTCGTCAACGCCTGGAACTCGGCGGCCCTGGACGTGCTGGACCACCAGTGGGGCATCGTCGCCGACTTCTGGCGGGAGACCGACCGGATGGCCGCCGACCACGGCGTCAAGGTGGCCCTGGAGCTGCACCCGCAGAACGTCGTGTTCAACACCGCCGACGTTCGCCGGCTGATCGAGCTGACCGGGGCCACCCACGTGGGGGTGGAGCTCGACGCCTCGCACCTGTTCTGGCAGCAGATGGACCCCGTCGCCGTGGTGCGCGAGCTCGGCCCTCTGGTCTTCCACGCGGCCGCCAAGGACGTGCGGATCAACAGGGAGAACGCCGCGCTCTACGGGGTGCTGGACAACAGCTTCCGCCGGCTCTCCCCCGAGGAGGACCGCACGAACCTCGGCGGCGACGAGTGGGCCAACGAGTGGCCGACGAACTCCGCGTGGGACTTCGTGGCCCTGGGGCGCGGCCACGACACCGCGTACTGGGCGCAGTTCCTCACCGCCCTGCACGAGGTCGACCCGGACATGGCCGTCAACATCGAGCACGAGGACGTCTCCCTCGGCCGGATCGAGGGCCTGGAGGTCGCCGCCGGCGTCCTGCAGGAGGCCGCCCGGATGGCGGGCGTGCTGGGCTGATCCGGTCCTCGCCACCGCGGAGCACCCCGTGGCCGGGCATCCCGTGGCAGAGCCCCCTCCGTGGTGGAGGGGGCTCTGCTGCGTCCGGGGACCACCGCGTGCGGCCCGGCGGAGGGGCATCCCGCGTGCCGGTGCCGCCGGTGCCGCGGCGGGCAGAGGGCCACGGCCCGCCGTCAGCCCGAGCGCCGGGACGCCGCCGTCCGGGACCGCCGCCCGGCGACGTGCGCGGCGGTCCCCGGCGGCAGCCGCAGCGCACCGAGCAGGGGCACCAGGAGCAGGACCGCCATGACGGCGAGGGCCACCCGGTACGGGAACAGGTCGCCGGCCGCGGGCAGGGCCGGCGCCGCACTCGTGGCCAGCTGCAGGACCAGCGCCCCTACGGCGATCCCCAGACCGGTGGCCAGCTGCGCGCCGGTGGCGGACAGGGTGTTGGCCGAGGAGAGCTGCTCCGCCTCCACGTCGGCGAACTGCAGGGAGTTGTAGGCGGTGAAGCCGATCGAGCGCAGCGCCCCGCTGAGCAGCAGCAGGGCGGTCACGAGCCCCAGGGGCGTCGCGGGGGTGAGGAGCAGGAACGCCGCGAGGCAGGTGGCACCACCGGCCACGGAGCCGAGGAGGACGGCGCGGAACCCGAACCGGCGCAGCAGCGGTGTGGTGGCCGGCTTGATGCCCACGTTGCCGAGGAACACCGCGGTGACCAGCAGCCCCGACTCCACGGGCGAGCGGCCGAAGCCGTCCTGGAACAGCAGCGGCAGGAGGAACGGGACCGAGCTGACGACCGCGCGGTAGACGAGACCGCCGGAGTTCGCCGCCCGGTAGCCGGCGATCCGGTAGACCCGCAGGTCCAGCAGGGGGTACGCGCTGCGCAGCAGCCACCGGACGGCTGCGACCCCGCTGAGCGCGGCCGCGCACAGCAGCCCCGCCCCGGCGGGGGCCCACCCCGGGGCCGCGACGAGCTGCAGACCGGCCACCAGCCCGAACACGGTGACCGTGGCCCACAGCAGGCCGGGCGCGTCCAGGGGCCGCCGCTCGGTCTCCCCGTCCCGGACGAGCCACAGCGCCGCGGCCAGGGCCGCCGCCCCCACCGGGACGTTGACCAGGAAGATCCAGTGCCAGCTCGCCCAGGAGGTCAGCAGCCCGCCCAGGAGCGGGGCCAGCACGGGCGCGAGCAGCGCCGGCCACGTGATCCAGGCGATCGCCCGCAGCAGGTCCCGCCGGTCCGTGGCCCGCAGCACCACGAGCTGCCCGATCGGGACCATCAGGGCCCCGCCCAGACCCTGCAGGGCCCGTCCGGCCACGAGGGCCGGCAGGCTCGCGCTGGCCGCGCACAGGACGGAGGCCAGGGTGAAGACGGCGATGGCGGTGCAGAACACCCGCCGGGCCCCGAAGCGGCCGGCCAGCCACCCGCCCACGGGGATGAAGGTGGCCACCGTGACGAGGTAGACGGTCATCGCGAGACCCACCTCGGCGCTGCCCACGCCGAGGTCGGCCGCGATGCGCGGAGCCGCCGTCACGAGGATCGTGCCGTCGAGGTGTTCCATGAACAGCACCGTCGCCACGAGCACCGCGAGCCGGCGGCTCCACGGCCGGGCGGGCTCCTCCTCCACCGGGCCCCTCCGGGGCCGCCCGCCCGGAGGCGGCGGCGCGGACGTGCTCAGCGGCCGAAGGGCAGGCGCGGGTCGATCGCCGCCTCGTCCCAGGTCCGGCGGATCCAGCCGTGGTGCGGGTCGTCGCTGATCAGCCACTCGCGCACCCGGCCCGGGCCGGCCATGACGTTGAGGTAGTACATGTCGTAGCCGGGGGTCGCCATGGCCGGGCCGTGCCAGCCGTAGGGCACCAGGACGACGTCGCCCGAGCGCACCTCCGCGGCCACGTCGATGGGCCGGTCGTCGGAGGCGTAGACCCGCTGGTAGCCCATGGGGTCCGGGCCGCCGTCCTCCGGGGCGGGCATGCCGGCGGCGAGCTGCGTCTCGAAGTAGTAGATCTCCTCGAGGGCCGTCTCCCCGTCCTTCTCCTCGTCGTGCTTGTGCGGGGGATAGGAGGACCAGTTGCCCGCTGGGGTGAGCACCTCGCACACGATGAACCGGTCGGCCTCCAGCGCCGCGGGCGTGCCGAAGTTGTGCACCTGCCGGGAGCAGCTGCCCGCCCCGCGCAGCTCCACCGGGATCTCCTCGCGGGTCACCAGCCGGGTCGGGTACTCCTCGCGCGCGGGGGCGGAGGCCACGGCCACCCGGCCGCCGGTCGCGGTGGACACGGTCAGGTCCCGGCGGATCCCGGTGTAGAGGACGTCGGTGGGGCCCGCGAAGACGGACGGGCGCCCGGCGAGGTCGTAGGTCCCACCACCGGTCTCGGCGGTGAAGCTGCCGGCCAGGGGCACCACGATGCGCTCCTCCTCGGCGGCGTCCAGGGAGATCCGGTCGCCCGGGCCGAGGTCGGCCACGCGCAGGCCCGTGTGGGCCCAGCCGGGGACCTCGGTGGCGGAGTCGTGGCCGCCGAGGGAGACGAACCACCCGTCCTGGGCGGCGGAGTCCTTGGGGTGGACCCATTCGGGGCGGGAGCTGTCGGTGCGCATGCGGTCGGTGTCCTCCGGTGTCGTCGGTCGGTGCTGGTCGGTGCTGGTCGGTGCTGGTCGGTGCTGGTCGGTGCTGGTCGGGTGATGGTCGGACGGTGCCGATCGGGCGGTGCCGGTCGTCCCGTGCTCGGGGCAGTGCGGGCGTGGCCGAGCTGGTGGCCGAGCTCGTGGCGGAGCCGCGGGTCGGGGCGGCGGGATCCGGGGCGTGCGGAGCCCGGGCGGGGGCCTAGCGCTGGACGAGGGTCAGCTCGAAGGTGTACTTGTCCGCCCGGTACACGTGCCGGCCGGTCTCCACGGGGCGGCCCAGATCGTCCATGGCGGTGCGGTGCATGCTGACCAGCGCGGCACCGGGGTCGACGCGCAGCTGCTCCGCCTGGAACGCGTCGGCCGAGACGGCGCCCACCCGCTGGTGGGCCAGCTGGAAGTTGACGCCCTGACCGCGCATGAGGGAGTAGAGCCCCTCCTCGGCCAGCCGGTCCCGGCTGAGCTCGCACAGCGCGCGCGGGATCCAGTTCTCCATGAGCGCGAGCGGTTCCCCGTCCGTGCAGCGCAGCCGCACGAGGTGGTAGACCTCGTCCCCGGGCTGCATCCCCAGCAGCAGGGCCACCTCCTCGTCGGCGGGCACCACGGCGAAGTCCAGCACGTCGGTGCTGGGCGCGCTGCCGCTGCGCCGGAGATCCTCGTGCAGGCTCGTCAGCTCGAGGGAACGGCGCACCTGGGTGCCCACCACCTGCGTGCCCACCCCGCGCTTGCGCACCAGCAGCCCGGCGCGCACCAGCTGGTCCATCGCCTTGCGCATGGTGGGGCGGGAGAGGTTGAGGCTGTTCGCCAGGTCGATCTCGTTGTCGAGCTTCGTCCCGGGCGGGAGCTCTCCGCTGCGGATCGCGTCCTCGAGCCCCTGCGCCACCTGGTGGTAGAGCGGGACGGGGGAGGACTTGTCGACCGTGAGACGGAGTGGGCCGGACATGGTGTGCCTCCAGGGGTGGGCCGGGCGGGGACGGATGGCGCTGCTGTCCATTGTGTCCGGGGAGATGTGAATATGTCCATACATTGTATTGACACCTGTGACTGGTGTCACCCAGGCTGGGGGCGGGACCGGGGGGACGCCCTGCCCGGCCCGGCCGGCCGCCCCTCCTCCCCATCCAGCGCCCGGCACCGGACCCGGGCCTCAGCCCTGCGCGAAGGAGCACCATGGAGCAGATCACCCTCGGACTCGTCGGCGTCGGCCGCATCGGCGTCATGCACGCCGAGAACCTCGCCGCCCTCAACCAGGAGCTGAACCCGCGGGGGATCGACGTCCGGCTGGTGCTGACGGACGTCGCCGCCGCGCACGCCCGGTCGGTGGCCGAGCGGCTGGGGGCCCGGTTCCTGCCCTCCGTGGCGGAGCTGCTGGCGTCCGGGGTGGACGGACTGGTCGTGGCCACCGGGACGGCGACCCATCCGGGGCTGATCCGGGCCGGCGTGGACGCGGGCGTGCCGGTGTTCTGCGAGAAGCCCGTGGCCCTGGACGTGGCGGACTCGCTGCCGGTGCTCGAGCACGTCCGGGCGGCGGGCGGGACCGTGCAGATCGGCCACCAGCGCCGCTTCGACGCGGGCTACCTGCGCGCCCGGGAGGCCCTCGCGGCCGGCGAGCTGGGCTGGATCCACTCCCTGCGCGCCGTGACCTGCGACATGACCCCGCCCCCGGTGGAGTTCCTCGCCGCGTCGGGCGGGCTGTTCCGCGACTGCTCCGTGCACGACTTCGACATCCTGCGCTGGCTGACCGGCCGCGAGATCGTGGAGGTCTACGCGAAGGGCTCCAACAACGGTGATCCCGCCATCGGGGCCGCCGGGGACGTGGACACGGCGCTCGCCGTGGTGACCTTCGACGACGGCACCGTGGGCACGGTCTCGGCCGGCCGGTACAACGGAGCGGGCCACGACGTGCGCCTGGAGATCCAGGGGTCCCGGGCCTCGCTGGCCGTGGGCCTGGACGACCGGACCGCGGTGCGCTCGGCCGAACCGGGCGTGAGCTTCCCCGCGGGCGCCCCGCACCGGACCTTCGCGGAGCGCTTCGCCCCGGCCTACCGGGCGGAGATGGTCGCCTTCGTGGAGCTCGTCCTGGGCCGCCGGCCCAACCCGTGCCCCCCGGAGGACGCCGTGGCCGCCGCGCGGGTGGCCGACGCCGCGCAGGAGTCGCTGCGCACCGGCGTCCCGGTGCGGGTGGCCGCTGACCCGGTGCGCAGCGCCGGATAGGACCGGTGGCCGGCCCGGCCGGCGCCGCGGCCGGGCCGGGACGCCACCGGCCGCGGCGCCGGCCGCACGGTCAGACCAGGACGATGGTGCGGTTGCCGGAGAGCACCACGCGTCCCTCGGCGTGCCACTTCACGGCCCGCGAGAGGGCCTGCATCTCGGCGTCGCGGCCAACCGCCACCAGGTCCGCGGGCGTGTGGGCGTGGTCCACGGGGATGACGCGCTGGGCGATGATCGGGCCCTCGTCCAGGTCCGACGTCACGTAGTGGGCCGTGGCGCCCACCATCTTCACGCCCCGCGCGTAGGCCTGGTGATAGGGCTTGGCGCCCTTGAACGAGGGCAGGAACGAGTGGTGGATGTTGATGCACCGGCCCGAGAGCTCGCGGGTCAGCTCGTCCGAGAGGACCTGCATGTAGCGGGCCAGCACCACGAGCTCGACGTCGTAGCGCTCGACCAGCCCCAGCAGCTTCGCCTCCGCCTGCGGTTTGTTCTCCGCGGTGACGGGCACGTGGTGGAACGGCACGTCGTGCCACTCGACGAGGCTCTTGTGGTCGAGGTGGTTGGAGACCACGGCCACGATCTCGATGGGCAGCTCGCCGATCCGGGTGCGGTGGAGCAGGTCGGTGAGGCAGTGCGAGAACCGGGAGACCATCACGAGCACCCGGGTCCTGCGCTGCGCCGAGACCAGGCGGAACCGCATGTCGTGCTGCTCGGCCACCGGCGCGAACGCCTCCGTCAGGGACTCCACGGTGGCCGTCCCGGCCTCGCTGACGGTGTGGCAGCGGATGAAGAACTCGTCGGTGAAGCGGTCGGAGAAGTGCTTGACGTCGAAGATGTCGCAGCCCTGTTCCGTCAGGTTCGACGTGATGGCGCTGACGAGCCCGTGGGCCTCGGGGCAGTGGACGGTCAGGACGTGTTCGACGGTCCCCGGGACCTGGTCGGGCATGGCGGAGCTCCTCGGCGCTGGGCAGGTGGTGGGCCGCGCGGCACGGCATCGGCCGGTGCGGCCCTACGATCCTAGCCCGCGCGGCCGGAGGCGCCGGACGGCGGGAGCGGCGCCACGGGCTCGGTGCCGAGCGGGCGCGGTGTAGACCGATGGCCGCGGGAACGGGCGGTAGGAGTCCGCCCGGCGCGGGGAGAGATGCGCCTCGCTTCGGAGGACCCGCGGCCATCGGCAGGCGTTGCACGCCTCAACAGAGGAGAGCCGTGGGCTGAGCGGCTTTCAGAGCGCGGGCGCCGGAGACGGTGCACCCCCCAGTGCGTCCGAATCGGTCGTGCCTGCGCAATTTCCCCCATTGCTGTGGTTCTCACCACGATCGCAACTTTATCTGACCCGGCGCCGTGTCGGCACCCGGTGTCCCCAGGAAATCTCCAGGGAGCCGCCCGGCGGCCCCGCCGCCGGGCGGCGGCGGGGCCGCGTCCCGTGCTCCCGGCCGGGCGCTGCCGCGGCAATTCGCGTCTGACCAGCACGTCCGTGCGCCGGGCCCGGAGCGAACAGCGTGGCACCCGCACCGCGCTGTCCGCTCAAGTGGGGACAGGCAGGAGGGGCCTTCGGGGCGGGAGCGTGGCGTCTCAGGCCACGGTCGTGTTGAAGAGCAGGCCCAGGACGTAGGTGGCCAGGGCGGCCCCGTAGCCGATGGCCAGCTGGCGGAGACCCCGCTTCCAGGGGGAGGCCCCGGAGAGCAGGCCGACCAGTCCGCCGGTCACCAGCAGGGCGAGGCCGACCAGCACGAGCGCCAGGGCCATCGCGGGGAACCCCGTCAGTCCCACGAGGTAGGGCAGGATCGGGATGACGGCCCCCGAGGCGAAGAAGCAGAAGCTGGACGCCGCGGCCCCCAGGTCGGTGCCCAGCGCCACGTGCTCCTGCTGCGCGGGCTCGTCCTCGGCCGGGTCCTGGAAGGAGCGGGACGGGTCGCAGTCGCACTCGAAGAAGCCCAGGCGCTCCGCCGCCCGGTGCTCGGCGGCCTCCTCGCTCATGCCCCGGGCACGGTAGATGAGCACGAGCTCGTTGGCGTCCAGATCCAGGTTCGGGGCGACGTGCAGGGTGACCTGGGTCGGCTGGGAGGCGTCGAGCAGCTCCCGCTGGGAGCGCACGGAGACGAACTCCCCGGCCCCCATGGACAGGGCTCCCGCGAGCAGGCCGGCGATCCCGGCGAAGAGCACCATCGCGGGGGACGTGCCGGTGGCGCCCACGCCCATGACCAGCGCGAGGTTGGACACGAGGCCGTCGTTGGCGCCGAACACCGCCGCCCGGAAGTTGCCGGAGAGCTTGTGCCGGCCCTCGGTGGCCAGGGCCCGGACGATCTCCTCGTGCACCGCCTCGTCGGCGGCCATGGCGTCGGACGCGTCCTGCTCCCCGTCGTAGGGCGAGCGGCTCTCGGCGCGCTGGAGCAGGGCCAGGACGAAGACGGAGCCGAAGTGGGAGGCGAGGAAGATCAGCAGCCGCGAGTACAGGGACGGGCGGGCGTCGGTGGCGGCGTGCGGGCCGAGCAGCTGCACCCAGTGCTCGGCGTGGCGCTGCTCGGCCTCCGCGACCCGGTGCAGGATCTCCGCCTCCCGGCCGGTGCTGCGGGCGGCCAGCAGGCGGTAGATGCGGGCCTCGGCCCGCTCCTCCGCGAGGTACTTGCGCCAGCGCCGGATCTGGCCGCGCTCCGGCGGTCCCGGCCGGGGAGGGCGTTGCCCGGGAGCGGGGGAGGGGGCTGTCTGTTCGGGGCTCATGGGGGCCTTCCTCGGGCCCGTCGCGGCGCACGGCGCGCGGGGGCCCGACCGGGGACGGGGGTGGTCCGGAAGGTCTCGTTCGCCCGCCGGTGCGGGTGGGCTGCCGGGACTCCTCGTCGAGACCGGGATGGCGACAGACCGACGGGTGCGCGGCACCCGGGAACTACTCCCCTTCGCTTCCCGACGAGTGTAGACCGGCGGCCCCGGCCCCTCGTTTCGGTGCACCGAAGGGGCGCGGGAGGTCAGGAGTCGATGCTGTCCGCGGCGTCCGGGGCCGGCCACCGGTGGCCCTCGGGGGCGATCACGGAGCTCTCCTCCCGCGTCTCGGCGGGGAAGGAGCCCACCCCCCAGTGGAACCGGTAGGGATCGGAGCAGCCCCAGCCGAAGCGCAGTCCCTCGACCAGCTTCTGCGCCGCCTCCGGGAAGCCCAGCGGGCCGGTCGTCCAAGGCTGGTTCCAGGCCGAGGGCTCGTTCCACTCGTCCTCGTGGAAGAACGTGGCGTCCACGGGCCAGGCCGCGTGCGTCAGCTGGCCGCCGGAAACCACGGAGCACTCCACGCCGTGGGGTCCCACCCCGGCCCACGCGACCGGAGCCTCCGAGCGGTCGTCGTAGCGCTCGTACTCGATCACGAGGAAGTCGTTCCAGGGCAGCCGGGCGAGCACGGTGGCGATGAGCCGCCGCAGGTCCTCCCACACGTCCTCGTCGACGACCTCGGCCGCCGTGCCGGGGCCGACCACGCCGATCCCCGCGCGGCCCAGCATCTCCTGGGCCTCGGGGGTGGCCAGGTCGGACCAGGTCCGCGTGTCCGAGAAGCCCTCACCGACCGGCTCCCCGGCCGGCTGGCGGGTCGAGGCGAAGCGCATGGCCTCCTCCCAGGAGCCGAAGAACCGCCGGACGCCGTCGAAGTAGGGCCGGCGCGTGCTGGAGGCCTCCTGCTCGACCACCCAGCGGCCGTACCGGGCCGTGGTGGGGTGGTGGCCGGCGCTGCGGCAGTGGGTGAGGAAGGCCGTCACCGCCGCGGCGTACTCGTCCTCCGTGAAGACGTGCTCGTGGGCGGGCTCGGTGCCGGCCCGCAGGCCGATCCGCTCGAGGGCCGCGTCCCAGTGCCCACCGCCCAGGCGCTGGGCGACCACGCGCTCGGGAACGGGCCAGTAGTGGGCGATGCCGCACAGGAAGTTCGCGTCCGTGCACAGGCTCAGCCGGGCGAGCTCGTAGGCGTGCGCGCTGAGCGGCCGGCAGGCTGCCTTCTCGGCGCAGTGCTGCTGGGCCGCGCCGATGAGCGCCAGGGTCCGCTGCGTCAGGGTGCCGTCGGGGTCCGCGCCGGCCAGCAGCGCGGTGACGTCGCGCACCACGTCGGTGCTGAGGTGCAGGGCGGCGTAGTCGCGGGCGGGGCCGAGGCCCAGGTGCTGCGCCATGACGAGCCAGACGCCGGCGCCCACGGCGCCGTCGTTGACCTCGGGGGCCGTGGACTCCTGCGGGAAGCGCTGGCCCAGCTCGGCGATCGCCGCGTCCAGCAGGACGGTGGACTCCTCCGGGAACAGGAGCTGGAAGCGCATCCGCACCTGTCCGCGCGTCATGCCGCGGTCGGCCATGGCACGGATCAGGGAGCCATAGCGCTGCACGAAGGCTGCGAGGCCCGCCACGGCGTGGGGCATGGAGGGTCCTCCGGTCGGTCGGTCGTCGGGTGCCCGGTCGGGGAGACCGGGTAGGGGCGTCCCACGGGAAGCGGGGGGCGCACTGTCGATCCTAGTCGGTGGCGGGTGGTTCCCGGCTGTCCCGGGGGATTGTGACCGGCGCATGACGGCAGCGCTCCCGCCGGCAAAGCCCCAGGTCAGGGGGCGATCAGCCCCCGGATGTCCTCGGCCGTGAGCGCGCTGGAGAACATCCGGTCGTCGTCCAGCACAGCGGTGAACAGCCGGGCCTTGCGCTCCTTGAGCGCCATGACCTTCTCCTCGATGGTGTCCCGGGCGACGAGCCGGTAGACCATGACCTTCTTCTGCTGGCCGATGCGGTGGGTGCGGTCCACGGCCTGCTCCTCCGTGGCGGGGTTCCACCACGGGTCGAGCAGGAAGCAGTAGTCGGCCTGGGTGAGGTTCAGCCCGAAGCCGCCCGCCTTGAGGCTCACCAGGAACACGGGCGCCTCCCCGGAGGTGAAGCGCTCGAGCACCCGCGCCCGGTCGGTCGTCGAGCCGTCCAGGTAGGCGTAGGGGATCCTCAGCTCGTCCAGGCGGGCCGCGGCCTTCTTGAGGAAGCTCGTGAACTGGCTGAACACCAGCGGGCGGTGGCCCTCGGCCACGATCTCCGGCAGGTGCTCGAAGAGCAGGTCCAGCTTGCTCGAGGAGACCTCCGCCTCGGGGTCCACGAGGGAGGCGTCGAGGCTCAGCAGGCGCAGCGTGGTCAGGGACTGGAAGATCGTGAACCGGTTCCGGTCCAGGTCCCGCAGCAGTCCCAGGACCTTCTGCCGCTCGCGCTGCAGACGGGTGTCGTAGAGCCGGCGGTGGGCGGGGGAGAGCTCCACCTCGATGGTCTGCTCGAGCTTCGGCGGCAGCTCCAGGTCCACGGATTCCTTGGTGCGCCGGAGCATGAGCGGCTTCACGCGCCGGCGCAGGCGGGCCAGCGCCGCGGCGTCCTCCCCGCGCTCGATGGGGCGCTGGTAGGTCTCGGTGAACTTCCGCCGCGACGGGAACAGGCCCGGCGCCGTCAGGGACAGCAGCGCCCACAGCTCCACGAGGCTGTTCTCCAGGGGGGTGCCCGTGATCGCGAGCGTGAACGGGGTCTCGAGGTCCCGGACCGCCCGGTGCGCCTTGGTCCGGGGGTTCTTGACGAACTGCGCCTCGTCGAGCAGCACCCCCGCCCAGGGGATGCCCCGGTAGGCGCTCTCGTCCAGGCGCAGCAGCGTGTACGAGGTGACGACCACGTGGGCGCCGGCGGCGGTGTCCGCGAGCGCGGTGCCGGCCTTGGCCTGGGTGTCGGTCACGCCCACGGCCGTGAGGGACGGGGCGAAGCGGCGGATCTCAGCCACCCAGTTGGGGACCACGGAGGTGGGCGCCACCACGAGGAAGGGCGGGAGGTCCGGGTCGCGCTCGACGGCGCGGCAGATCAGGGCGATCGCCTGGACCGTCTTGCCCAGACCCATGTCGTCGGCGAGGATGCCGCCGAGCCCGTGGTCCCACAGCACGCTCAGCCAGGAGAAGCCGTCGCGCTGGTACGGGCGCAGCTCGGCGTGCAGGGACGCCGGCACGGCGGGCGCCTCGAGCGTCTCGAGCTCCAGGAGGGAGCGCACCGACGCCCGCCAGGCCTCGGCCTGGTCCGTCTCGGCCGCGAGGTCCTCGAACTCCTCCCACAGCCCCGCCTGGTGGCGGTGGATCCGCAGCGGGCCCTCCGGGGTCTCCTGCAGGGAACGGGCCTCGGCGATGAGCTCGCGCAGCCGGTCGAACTCGGGCCGGTCCAGGGAGAACCACGACCCGTCCGGGGCCAGCATCACGTCCTGGCCGAGGTCCAGGGCGCGGAAGACGTCGGCGAAGGAGATGTAGAACTCGCCCACCTTGACCGTGACCCCGAGGTCGAACCAGTCGCGGCGCTCCGTGGGGGCGGTGCTGACGGTGATGGTGGGCGGGTCGGTGATCTGCTGATAGGCCGGGCGCCCGCCGGTGTGCTCAACCCGCAGGTCCGGGATCTTCTCCAGGGCGGGCAGCCACTGCCGCACGAGCACCAGGGCGTCCGCCGCCACGTAGCTGGAGCGGCGGAGGTCCACGCCCGGGGCGCGGTGCCGGACCGCGGCGGTGACGGCGGTCTCCCAGGAGGACTCGCGGTGCACCGGCTCGTCGGCGAGCGGGTCCACCGGGCGGAAGGGCAGCCGGACCCGGTCCCGGCCCTTCTGGTACTCCCACTCCCACCGGGCGCGGATGGTCAGCTCCTGGTGCTCCAGGGTGAGCACCAGCTCGGGGTCGGCGACCTGCGGCAGCTCGATGGACCCGTCCCCGTTGTCCACGTCCATGCTCCGGTGCAGGCGGGGGAAGTAGCGGTCGAAGAACTCCTCCACCTCGTCCGGGGGGATCGTCAGACCGCCCGCGGTGTCCAGGAACCGCCGCTGCTCCCGGGTGAGCCGGGTGGCCAGGGGCACCAGGCGCAGCGGGAAGACGTTGAGGTCCTCGGTGTCCGCGACGTCCCGGGGGTCCCCGTCCGGGGCGAACAGCCCGTGCCCGGGGTCGCCGATGATCCGGGCGGTGTCCAGCGCGATCCGGCGTCCGCCGCTGTCCACGGTGGGCCGCAGCTGCAGGTCCTTCCCGGGGCCGCGGACGACGTCCACGTGGAAGCGTCCCGGCTCCTCGACCGTCACCGGCAGCCCGTGCTCCCGGCCGACCAGGGCGATCCCGGCGTCCTCGGCGCGGGCGAGGATGCCCCACAGCAGCGGTGAGGCGTAGGAGTCCAGGCGGATCCAGTGCCGGTCGTGCACCGCGTAGGGGGTGCGGGTGGCGCTCAGCGCCCGGAGCTCGTCGAACCAGTCCGCCTGGCCGGGACTCAGCGGCCCGGCGCCGGGATCCCCGCCGACGGTCTCCCAGTCCAGCCCGCCCTTGATCCACTGGCCCCGGCGGCCCCTGCGGACCGGCCGCACGTAGAGGTGCCACGGGGAGCCCGCGCGGCCCGTGCCGTGCACGTAGCGGTAGGGCTCGCGGCGCAGGTCGAACTCCAGCGCCACCCCGGACGGGTCCTCCGGGGCCGGGGCGGCCGGTCCCGCGCCGCCGAGGATCTCGGCCAGGGCGTCCTTCCAGTCCGCCTGCTCTTCCCGGCCGGTGGCCGTGCCGCCCGCAGCCGTGTCCCCGGTCGCGGCCCGGCCCCCGGGGGAGAGGGGTGCCGCGCTGCCGCCGGGCCGGTGGGCGCGCACGGCGGTCTCGAAGTTGTGGCGCAGCACCGTGGCGACGGCGTGCTTGCAGAAGCCCCCGGCGGGGCAGCTGCACCACGCCGGCCCCGGGGCGCCGCCGGTGCCGACGCGCACGGTGACGCTGTACACGGAGCCCGAGCCCTCCACCTCGGCGGAGAGGCTGCCCGCCCCCTGGGTCCCCGGGGACCACCGCACCGTCCGGACACGCCCGGCACGGAAGTACTCCTGGCCGCGCTGGAAGACGGCCGGCCCGGAGGCGGCCACGAGCCGCCGGGCGTCCACGAGGGGACCGGGGAGGGATTGCATCCCCCCACCGTATCCGCCCGCGCGGACGAACCACGAGCGTGCGGAGGCCCCCCGCGGGCTATCTATAATCGAGGCGACCCCTCGAACGACGACAGCGGCCCCACGTGCGGCCGCGGACGGAGGACTCGTGCCCGACACTGCTGGGCTCCACCTCGGAGACCATGCCATTGCCGACAGTGCCGAGGAGCTCGCCTACCTCCGGTGGAACGACGCCGTCTGCGCGGCCTTCTTCGGCCCGGAGCGGGCGGGGGAGCTGATCTACCTCGACCTCGACGACAAGGTCCTCGCCGCGATCGGCGAGGAGCGCGGGCTCGACGGGCCCTCGGCGCTGCGGGCGCTCGCGGACTCCGTCACCCCCCTGCTGGTGACCGGGGACGGCCGGCGCTCCGTGTTCGACGTGTTCAACCGCCTCAACGGCCAGTGGTACCGCGCCACCCGCCGCAGCCTGGACTCCATCGCGGAGATCCCGCCGCCGCCCGTCGTCGCGCTGCTGGCGCTGTTCGCGCTCGCCGGGCGGCACATGTCCACCCTGGCGGCGCGCACGGGCAACAAGTCCGTCTCGACCTTCTTCCTGCCGCTGACCGTGCTGCTGCAGGCCGGCCCGGACAACGCCAAGGCCCTGGAGTCCTCGTTCAAGAAGGACACCGAGGCGTACTGGGACGCGCTGCGCTACTGGCTGGAGCTGCGCGACGGCGAGATCGGGCTGCCCACGGCGTACGCGGTGAACCAGCGGCCCGTGGGGCTCGCGCTGTCCCAGACGATGTTCGGGGAGGCCGAGCGCCGCCAGCTGCACCGGATGTTCGAGGACCTGGGGATGACCACCGCCCAGGGTCTGTCCGCGGCAGAGCTCGGGGTCTATCTCGACTTCTGGCTGGACATGGCCGAGACCAAGGCCTCGAAGGCCATGAAGCAGGTCTGGGCGAACCCGCTGACCCGGGAGCCGGGATTGGAGATCGCCCTCGCCGAGCTCGCCGTGTGGGAGCAGTCCCGCGAGCAGGCCCGCGCCGAGGTCCGCGCGCACGTCCGCGGCCCCGGCCGCAGCGCCGTCAAGTCGTGCTCGCTGTCCCTGGCGGACAGCACCGACTACGTGGGCAACCCCGTGTTCGAGCTCGGCTTCGTGGTGCCCAAGCGGTTCCTCTCCGGCCGGGAGGTGGAGCTGGAGACCACCGCGGGTCCCCGCACCGTGTTCCTGTCCTTCATCGGGGACGCCTTCCTGGGCGTGTCGGCCTACACTGCCCGGACGGACCCGGGGACGCTGCTGGGCGGGGCGCTGCGGCTCAGCGCCGGGGACGTGCGCTTCGAGCGCAATCCGCGGCCGGTCGTCATCTTCGCCAAGGACGGGTTCTCGGACACCTTCATCTCGGTGGACCACATCCCCGCGGCCTGGCCCTGCCGGATCATGGTCCGGGACGAGCCGGAGTGGATCGCCCAGATCAAGCGCGTGCTCGACGACTCCGCGTCCCCGGACTACCGCTTCGTGGAGGCCGGCACGCACGGCCTCGCGGAGGGCTGGGTGATGTTCGACGACGTGCAGGTGCTGCGGGCGGGCAACCCGGAGCTCACCGCCAACGACAACTTCTCCGGCCTCGTGCCGCGGCTGGTGCCGGCGGTGACCCTCTCGGGGGGCCTGCGCATCCCCGGTGACGTGGTGCGGTGGTCCACGCAGCGGCCTCCGCAGGTGACGATCACCTCGGACTCGGACGTGCCGCTGACCGTGGAGTGCGAGTGGCGCAACCCGCACTCGTTCAAGCTGGAGAAGGCGAAGCTCGCCGAGTCCCGGGTGCCGCCGTTCCAGATCTCCCTCCAGGGCACGCCCCTGGCCCGGGCCGACGGGACGCTCAAGCCCAACGACTACACGCTGGTGCTCAAGGCCGGGCGCACGGTCAGGCAGCGCCGGGAGTTCAAGCTGCGGGACTCGTCCTTCTACCTGACCCAGCGCTCCCTCGGCTACGAGGGGGAGATGGTGCACGTGGCGGACGAGCCGCTGTGGCCGGTCACCGCCTCCACGGTGGGGCAGCTGCCCGAGCACTACGTGCAGGGCGCCTTCGACAACCTCCCCGCGCGCCCGGCGCCCGAGGAGCACGAGGTGCCGGGTGCCCCCGGCTGGCACTCCTCCGAGGGGCAGCTGCTGCTCGAGCGCACCAACGTGCTGCCCGAGCCGGAGGGACGCTCCTGCCTGGCCACCGGCCGGCACCGGATCGTGCTGCCCGCCATGGAGCCGAAGGCGAAGGCGCCCTGGATCTTCGGGCAGTGCGCCCAGTGCGGGCTGCAGAAGCGCTACCCCGGGCGGCTCACGAAGCCGTCGGCGATCACCTCCACCGGGTCCGTGGACGCGCTGCGCTTCATCGGTCCCGACGAGGGGGAGTACCCCACGTCCTGGGCGCCGTTCCGCGACGCCCTCACCTTCCTGGGCGGGGGCAAGCGCTCCAGCCTGTCGATCCTCGCCCGGCAGCTGGAGGACTCGGAGCGGTTCGAGGAGTGGTTCGTGGGCCACCTGCAGGCCCTGGGCTTCCTGGAGGTGGTCCGCGACGAGCACTGGACCGTGCGCCGCTGGCAGGTCTGCGGGCCGTCCCTGACCCAGCTCGTGGACGGCTCCGTGCTGCTCACCGGTGGGTGGACGCCGGAGAAGGAGGCCGTGGTGGCCGAGGCGGCCGCCGCGCAGGAGGCCTCCGTGGTGGTGCTCTCCCCGGAGGACCACGGGACGACCCTGCTGCAGGACGTGGACCTCGAGAAGCTGCAGGCGGCGCTGCCCGCGGGTTTCTGCGACGTGGTGCTCGACGCCGGGCCCGCGATGCTGGAGACCCTGCCCCCGCTGTCGGAGGTCGAGGAGCAGCTGCGGCGCGCGGAGATGCAGTACAACGGGGTCGCCGAGCGGTTCGTGCCCGAGGACGCCACCTGGGAGCCCACCGAGGACCGGAACCGGCCCGGGCTGTACCGGATCAACCACCACCACCGGACGCGCTACGCCTTCCGCACCCCGGCCGACGTCGAGTCCGGCCACGCGCGGTTCGTGGCCTCGGGCATCGGCAAGCACCTCGCGGCGCGGCAGGCCGGGGTGCCGATCGTCTCCTACGACCCCGAGCTGGAGCTGCTGTCCGTGCCCATCGGCGCGGAGCTGGCCGGGCTCTACGCCCGCGCCGCGGTGCTGTGCTCGGGACTGCTGCCCGCGAAGGTGGACGAGGACTTCTCGCTCAACTACGGGGACGTCTCCCCGGAGTTCGCCCAGGCGCTGGTCGACAAGCTGATGAGCTGAGCCGCTCCCGGCCGGGAACGGCGACGGGCCCCGGGTCGTCCGACCCGGGGCCCGTCCTCGTCCGCACCCTCGGGGCGCGGTCCGCTCCGCGGCTACGCGCTCGGGGCGCCCGCCCGGTCGCCGGCGTCCGCGGCGATCAGCTCGGCGGCCCGCTCACCGATCATGTAGACGGTGATGTTGGGGTTGACGGTCACCAGCTCCGGCATCACCGAGGCGTCGGCCACCCGCAGCCCGCGCACGCCCTTGACCCGCAGCTGCGGGTCCAGCGGGGACATCGCGTCGTCCACCGGGCCCATCCGGCAGGAGCCGGCCGGGTGGTAGACGGTGTTGTGGGTGCGGCGCACGTAGTCGGCGATCTCCTCGTCCGTCTGCACGTCCTCGCCCGGGAACAGCTCCCGCCCGGCCCACTCGGCCAGCGGGGACTGCGCCACGATCTCGCGGGCCCTGCGGATCCCGGCGGTCATGATCCGCATGTCGTAGCCCTCGGGGTCGGTGAAGTACCGGGGGTCGACCTTCGGCTTGTCCCGGAAGTCCCGCGAGCGCAGCCGCACGGTGCCGCGGGAGCGGGCGTGGGTGACGTTGGGGGTGAGGCAGAAGGCGTTGTCGGCGGTGGGGTAGCCCTGCCGGTAGGTGTGCATGTCGAAGTTGACGGAGCCGTAGTGCATCATCAGGTCCGGCCGGTCGCCCTCGGGGTCGACCCGGGTGAAGATCCCGGCCTCCCACCACTGGGTGGACTCGGTGACCATCGGCTTCCTCGCCTCCCACTGGATCACGCCCTCGGGGTGGTCCTGCAGGTGGGAGCCCACACCGGGGGAGTCCACGAGCACGTCCACGCCGACCTCGCGCAGGTGCTCGGCGGGGCCGATCCCGGAGAGCATCAGCAGCTTGGGGGTGTCGATGGCCCCGGCGGAGACGACCACCTCGCGGCGGGCGCGCACGGTGCGCGCGGTGCCGAAGGCGTTGTCGACGACCTCCACGCCCACGGCCCGGCCGTCCTCCACGACCACGCGCCTGGCCTGGGTGGAGTGCAGGACCGTGAGGTTTCCCCGGTCCGCGACGGGGTGGAGGTAGGACACCGAGGCCGAGGCGCGGGTGCCGTCCGGCCGGCGGTTGATCTGGAAGAAGTTCGCGCCCTCGACCACGGTCTTGCCGGTGTTGAACGGTGTGCGGGGGATGCCGGCCTGCTCGCAGGCCTCCAGCAGCGCGACGCCGCAGGGGTCGGCGTCGGGGATCTGCATCAGGTGCACGGGGCCGTCGTGGCCGTGGTGGGCGCCCCCGTCGTCGTTGGTCTCGAGCTTCTGGTAGAGCCGGAAGGCGGTCTCGGCGTTCCAGCCCTCGGCGCCGTGGACCTCCTCCCACTCGTCGAGGTCCTCGGCCGGGGCCCAGAACGCGATGCACGAGTTGTGGGAGGAGCAGCCGCCGAGCACCTTGGCCCGGGCCATGCGCATGAAGGAGTTGCCGTTCTCCTGCTCCTCGAGGGGGTAGTCCCAGTCGTAGCCGGACTCCAGCAGCTCCATCCAGCGGCTGAGGGTGAGCACCTCGTCGAGGTCCTGGTCGTGCGGGCCGGCCTCGACGAGCCCGACCGTCACGGCCGGGTCCTCGGACAGCCGCGCGGCGACGACGGCTCCGGCGGAGCCGCCGCCGACCACCAGGTAGTCGAACTCCTGCGGGGTCTCGGGGGCGGGGGTGGGGCTGGGCGTGCTCATGTCTCTCCTCGACGTCTCGGGGTCTCAGGGGTCTCGGGTCCGTGCGGGACCGCGGGCGCCGCGGCGTCGCCGTCCCGGGGTGGAGGGGGGGCGATGCCGGGCGGGCGCGGGTCAGCGCGCGGCGAACCAGCCGGTCACGGCGGGGGCGGTGTTCTGGTAGACGTGCTTGAGCTCCTGGTACTCGCCCAGGCCGGTGGGGCCGAGCTCACGGCCGATGCCGGACTGCTTCATCCCGCCCCACTCGGCCTGCGGCAGGTAGGGGTGGAAGTCGTTGATCCAGATCGTGCCGTGGCGCAGGCGGGCGGCCACCCGCTGGGCGCGCCCGGCGTCGGAGGTCCACACGGCCCCGGCGAGGCCGTAGATGGTGTCGTTGCCGATCTCCACCGCCTCGTCCTCGGTCGTGAAGGTCTCGACCGTGACGGTCGGGCCGAAGGCCTCGTCGTGCACGCAGTCCATCTCGCGGGTGCAGCGGTCGATCACCGTGGGCCGGTAGAAGAAGCCCTGCTCGAGGTCCAGCGAGCCGTCGGCGGACGTCCCCGTGGCGAACTCGCCGCCGGTGCGGATCCGCGCGCCCTGCTCCCGGGCGGACTCGACGTAGGCGTGCACCTTCTCCCGCTGGGCGGCCGAGATCAGCGCTCCGGTCTCGGCCTGCTCGTCGAAGGGCCCGCCGAGGCGGATGCCCTCGGCGCGGCGGACGAGCTCGTCGACGAAGCGCTCGGCGATCGACTCCTCGACCACCAGCCGCGCCCCGGCGGAGCAGACCTGTCCGGAGTGCACGAACGCGCCGTTGAGCGCGTTGTCCACGGCGGCGTCGAAGTCGGCGTCGGCGAAGACCACGTTGGGGTTCTTCCCGCCCAGCTCCAGGGCGATCTTCTTCACCGTGGGCGCGGCCGCGGCGGCGATCGCCCGGCCGGTCAGCACCCCGCCGGTGAAGGAGACCAGGTCCACGTCCGTGTGGACGGCCAGCGGCGCGCCGGCCGCGGCGCCGGCGCCGAGCACGAGGTTGGCCACGCCGTCGGGCAGGCCGACCTCCTGGAGGACCTGCATCATCAGGATCGCCGTGTGCGGGGTGAGCTCGGCGGGCTTGAGCACGAAGGTGCACCCGGCGGCGAGCGCCGGGGCGATCTTCCAGGCGGCCTGCAGCAGCGGGTAGTTCCAGGGCGTGATCAGCCCGCACACGCCCACGGGCTCGGTGACGACCGTGGACACCACGGTCGGGTCCCCGGCGTCGACGACGCGGCCGGCGTGCTCGGCGGCGTTCTTGCCGAACCACGTGAAGCAGGCGGCGATGTCGTCCATGTCGATCTCGGACTCCACCAGCCGCTTGCCGGTGTCGAGGGACTCGGCGCGGGCGAACTCGTCCTTGCGCTCGCGCAGGCGGGCGGCGACCCGCAGCAGCAGGTCCCCGCGCTCCGGGCCGGGCACCGAGGACCAGCGGCCGTCGTCGAAGGCGCGGCGGGCCGCGGCGACGGCGCGCTCGGTGTCCTCGGCCGTGGCCTCGGCCACGATCCCGACCTCGGTGCCGTCGGCGGGGCAGACGATGGCGCGGGTGCCGCCGGCGGCGGCGGCCGTCCAGCGTCCGTCGATGAACAGGGTCTCGGTCACGGGTGTGCCTCCTTCGTCACCGCGGGGGTCTGCCCCGTCGGCACGTCGTGGATGTCGGTGGACCAGTCGGGGTGCCCCTCGGCGCCGGCCTGGATCTTGGACGGCCCGGTGTGGATGCTCAGGAAGGCCAGGTGGGCCTCCCAGTTGTCGAGGACGTCGTTGATGAGCTGCTCGCGGTTCCAGTCCATGACGTCGGTGCCCTGCGAGCCGGTCTCGTTGAAGACCTCCAGGCGGTAGTAGAGGTCCGAGTCGGGGTTGGTGCGGAACCCGCCGAAGGCCGGGACCGGGGTGGCCACGGGGTAGATCTGGTAGCAGAAGTCCCGGTCGTCGCCCATCGGCACGGTCAGCGTGTACTCGGACAACCCCTGGTAGCCGACCTCCGAGCTGGACAGCTCGGCGGCATGGCCCTGGGTGCAGAACTCCTCGACGACCTCGGCCAGGGCGGGGGCCAGCACCTGCTCCTCGTAGCGGCGCACCGCGCGCGGGCCCGGGAAGGAGCCGATGCGGGTGAGCCGGCGCCGCCACTGGCTGTCGGGGCCGGGGGTGCGGGAGGCCGTCACGGAGCGGCGGGTCGCGGAGCGGCCCTCGCGCTGGGAGCGCTCGGCGCGCAGGGCCTTCCAGAACCCGATCATCACGAGGTACATCACGATGGAGAAGGGCAGGCCGATGATCAGCGTGGCGGCCTGCAGGGTCGGCACCCCGCCCACGAGCAGCATGGCCAGGGTGAGCAGGCCGGTGGCCGCGGCCCAGAACACGCGCAACCACTTGGGCCCGTCCTGCGTGGGGTCCTGGATGGTCGAGGTGAACGTGGACATCACGAGCGCCCCGGAGTCGGCGCTGGTGACGTAGAACAGCAGCCCGGACAGGGTCGCGAGCGCGATGAGCAGCGGCGCTCCGGGGTACTGCTCGAGCAGGGAGTAGAAGGCCCGCTCGGGGGTGTTCATGGCGGCCTGTCCGAACGCGTCGTCGCCGCCGGTGACGATCTCCAGGGCGCTGTTGCCGAAGACCGAGACCAGGATCAGGATGAACACGAACGGCACGGTCAGGGTCGCGACCACGAACTCGCGCAGGGTGCGGCCGCGGGAGATGCGGGCCAGGAACAGCCCCACGAACGGCGCCCAGGCGATCCACCAGGCCCAGAAGAACAGGGTCCACCCGGCCATCCACTCCGCCGCCCCGGTGTAGGCGAAGGTGTCGAGGGCCATCGAGGGCAGCTCGGCCACGTAGTCGCCGAGGTTCTTCACGGTGGCGTCGAGCAGGAAGGACGTGCGCCCGGCGATCAGCACCCAGGCCACGAGGGCCACGGCCATCAGGACGTTGAGCTCGGAGAGCCGGCGGATGCCCTTGTCCACGCCGGAGACGCAGGAGGCGGTGGCCATGACCACGGCCACGACGATCAGGGCGGTCTGCGCGGCGATGCCCTCCTCGATCCCGAACAGCAGGTACAGGCCGTAGTTGAGCTGGACCACGCCGATGCCCAGAGAGGTGGCCACACCGAAGATCGTGCCCAGCAGCGCGGCGATGTCCACGGCGTCCCCGGCCCGGCCGTGCACCCGCCGGCCGATCAGCGGGTAGAGGGCCGAGCGGATGCTCAGCGGCATGTTCCACCGGTAGGCGAAGTAGCCGAAGGCCATGCCCATCAGGGCGTACATCGCCCAGCCGATCACGCCGTAGTGGAACAGCGTCCACACCACGGCCATGCGGGTCGCCTCGGCGGTCCCGCCCTCGCCGGCCGGCGGGCCGTAGTACTGGGTGACCGGCTCGGCCACGGAGAAGAACAGCAGGTCGATCCCGATCCCGGCCGCGAAGAGCATCGCGGTCCAGGTGAACAGGTTGTACTGCGGCTTGGAGTGGTCCGGGCCCATCTTGATGGTGCCCTCGCGGGAGACCGCGACGATCACCACGAACGCCGTCACCACGGCGGCGGTGAGCACGTAGAACCAGCCCATGTTGGTCGCGATCCAGCCGACCACGGCGGCGATCACCGTGGAGGCCTGCTCCGGGGCCAGGATCGCCCAGAGGGAGAACACGACGATGCTGACGCCCGAGCCGGCGAAGACGGCGCGGTTGACCTTGGGACGGGTCCGCGCGCTGGGCGGAGCCTCGCTCTCGGGAGCGGATGTGGACAGGGCAGCGGTCATGTCGGGTCCTCCTGAGAAGGGTGGTCCGGATCTCGTGGGGTCACCCACACTCCGGTCCGGGCGGACCGGGCGGAGCGGGACGTCGTCGTCCCCGCGGCGGGCCGCTGTTCCGCCTGGACGGGGCACCGGCCTGCGTCACATGGTGCCACCAACCTTCCGGTTGGTAAAGTAGCTCCCATGAACTCCTCCACCCGCGACCGCATCCTGGACGGCGCCCTCGAACTCGTGCGCAGCGGCGGCACGGTGTCCCTGGAGTCGACCGCCCGCCGGGTGGGACTGAGCAAGCCGGGGGTGATGTACCACTTCCGGACCAAGGAGGCGCTCATGCTCGCCCTGGTGGACCGGGTCCTGGACGGCTGGGACGCGGAGATGACCCGGCGCCTGCCCGCCCCGCCGGAGCAGGTGCCCGCCGAGGAGCGGATGCGCGCCTACCTGGACTGGTGCCTGTCCGGGGAGGTCGACGAGACCGACCTCGTGATGCTCACCGACCAGCGGCTGCGGGCCAAGCTCAAGAAGCACTGGGCCGAGCGGATCGCCCCCTGGGTGGACCTTCCTGAGGACCTGCCCGTCGAGCGGCGCACCCGCCTGCTGGCCGTGCGGCTGCTGGCCGACGGCGTGTGGTTCGCCGACGCCGCCGACGTCTTCCCCCCGGACCAGGAGGAGCGGGCGCGCGTGCGGGCGGTCGCCGACGAGCTGCTGGCGGGCTGAGCGCCGGCCGCGGCCGGCGACCGCCGCGGGCCGGGGTGGCGGGTCGCCGGAACTCGTGTACAGTGGTGGGAAGTTGTTGAGGTTGTCGTTTTTGTATTTCAAGCAGTTCGGCCCATCCGGGTGCAGCAGTTTTTCTGAGAAGACGTTTTCCACGCATCACAACTCTTGTGTTTCTCGAACGTCGGGAAACGTTCATCTCACGAAAGATCAGGTCTCACCATGACTACCGGTATCGTCAAGTGGTTCAACGCTGACAAGGGCTTCGGCTTCATCACTCCCGAGGACGGCTCCAAGGACGTCTTCGCCCACTTCTCCGCGATCAACTCGGGTGGCTTCCGCTCCCTGAACGAGAACGACCGCGTCGAGTTCGAGACCCAGGACGGCCCCAAGGGCCCCCAGGCCGCGAACATCACCGTCATCTCCTGACGTTCTCCTCAAGGGGCCCACAGGCCCGTTGATCGTCCAGAACCGCCGCCGGGCATGCGCCCGGGGGCGGTTCTGCCGTTCCGGCGGCCGCGGCCGGCAGGCGGCCGCCTGTCCCGCCGGCGCCTCTGGCGCCGTCGGACGTCGCGCCCTCGGGCGTTGTGTCGTCAGGTGTTGTGCCGTCGCAGACCGGGAGGACCTCGCATGACCGGACCCGTCCCGTCCCGCTCGCCGGACGAGGAGGACCCGTTCGTGGTGAACCGGGTCTCCGACGCCGAGCTCGACGTCTCCGTGCCCTTCGAGCTCGAGGTCTCCGAGTGGGACCTGGACGGCTCCGCCGACGAGGCGGGGCAGGGCTGGGGGTCGGCCGGGGACTACGGCTTGGAGTGAGCCGCTGCGCTGCGGGGCCCCTCCTGCCGCGTTCGGGGCGCCGCACGAGGCAGGCCCCGCGGCCCCGACCTCCTGGGGTCCATCCCGTGATGCCGGCCAGGTCATGCCGGCGGCGCGTCGGAGGCCGCACGACGAAGGCCGCAGCCCGCCGGGCTGCGGCCTTCGTCGCGTCCTGCCCGCCGGCTACGCCGACAGCGGGAGGGACGCGGGGTGGAGCTTGAAGAACGGGTGCCGTCCGGTCGCCGCCAGGGCGCCGGGGACGAGAAGCTGGCGGTACTTGGCGCACCATTGCGCGGTGCCCGCCGTGTGCTCCGCCGCGGCGGCGAGGTCGTCGGCCTCCGGGCTGAGGTACTCCTGCACGTCGCCGTCCGTCGAGGTGAGCCGGACGAGGTGCAGATCGGGGAGGGCGGTGACGGTGACGTCGATCCACTCCTCCCGCTGGTCGGTGGAGGTTGTTCTTTCTTCGGACATGGTCATGTTTTCTCCTGACGTTCTTGCAGGCATCCGATGTCGTTGCCCACCGCTTCGTCATCCGATCCACCCGGGAACATCGGGTTGGCGCGCAGCGGGTCGGAGCCCCTCCGCGGTCCCTCCGGAGGGCGGTGCGCCCTCCGTCGAGCACGCGGACGCCGCATCTCGAGAAGCAGGACCAGGCTACCCCGCGTCTCCGACAGACCGGCAAGACGGCCATGACTTGTGTCACCGAACCGTAATGTCGGGGCTCGCCCGGGTGCTCGCCACCCATTCCAGCGCAGCGATGTGTCGGCGAGGTGTCGTCACGGTGACGGGTCGGGGAAGGCCGGCTCACACGCCCGGCCGCACCGGCCGGACGGGACCGGGCGGGGGCGATGTGGTTGAATGGGGGACAGCTTCAAGAGATCCGGTCGTCAAGCTCCGACTAGACCGGGCACCAACCCCATGTTCACGGGTGGTTCGGATGACGAAGCGGCTCGCATCGCCGCCGTGGCGGCACCCGGTGCGAGCAAGAGCGCCCGAAGGATCCCGGTCATGTCAGACGCCCTTCCCACCGTCGCCGTCGCCCGCCCGGGCGGTCCCGCCCCCGTTCCCGCGGCTCCGGCCGTGCTCGGCTGCGCGGCGATGAGCATCGACGACTACGCCCGCGTGGTGCAGGCGCGCACGGAGTTCGTGGACTTCCTGCTGGCCCCCGTCCGCGACCGCCTCGCCGCCGCGGCCTGAGGGCCGGCGGAGGACCGACCCCGTGGACCTGCTCCTGGACCGATCCGTGCTGCTCGGGGTGCGCACCCCGGAGCGCTCGCCCGAGCTGGCCGGTGCCCTGCGGCGGCACGGCCACCGGCGGCTGTTCCTGTCCGCCCTGGTGCTGGGGGAGCTGCTGTCGGACCGGCCCGACGAGACGCGGTGGACCGAGCAGCTGGAGCGGCGCTTCCCGGACCGTGTGCTGCCCGTGGACGCCGCCGTGAGCAGGGCGTGGGGCGCCCTCGGCGCCGCGGGGACGGCCGATCCGGTGGCCGGCCTGACCGCGGCCACCGCCCTGGTGCACGGGCTGACGGTGCTCAGCGCCGAGCCCGGGCGGTACGCCGGCACGGGGGCCTCCGTGCTGGACGCGGTCCCCGTGCGGGGATAGGCCTCAGGCGGTCCGGCGGTGGTGCGGACCGTGGCCGCGGGCGCCCAGCGCCACCGCCCGGTCGTAGTGCTCCAGCAGCTGCCCGACCAGCACGTCCCACGTCCGGCCCTGCACGGCGGCGTGCGCGGCGGCCCCGAAGGCGGCCCGCTTGGCCTCGTCGCCGACCAGGTCGGCCACGTGCCCGCGCAGCGCCCCGAGGTCCCCGGGCGGATAGAGCCAGCCGGTGCGGGAGGGGTCGACGAGGTCCACCGGACCGCCCCGGCCCGTGGCCACCACCGGCACCCCGGAGGCCATGGCCTCCTGCACGGTCTGGCAGAAGGTCTCGAACTCCCCCGGGTGCACGAACACGTCGAGGGAGGCCATGATCCGGGCGAGATCGGCCCCGGCACGGCGACCCGTGAAGTGCGCGCCCGGCAGGCGGCGCCGCAGCGCCTCCTCCTCCGGCCCCGACCCCACGACGACGAGGCGGGTGCCGGGCAGGTCCGCGACCGCGGCGAGGTCCTCGACCTGCTTCTCCGGGGCGATCCGGCCCACGTAGCCCACGATCCGGCGGCCGCCCCCCACCTCCGCCCGCCACCGCTCGTCGCGGTGCCGCGGGCAGAAGCGGGTGGTGTCCACCCCGCGCCGCCACAGGTGGACGTCGCGCACCCCGTGCGCGGTGAGCTGCCCCACCGCCGAGGAGGACGGGGCGAGGGTCAGGGTCGCGGCGTTGTGCATGCTGCGCACGTGCCCCCACAGCAGCTGCTCGAGGAAGGGGGCCCCGTACTTCGCCGCGTAGCCGGGCACGTCCGTCTGGTACACGGCCACGGCCGGCACGCCGAGCTGCTGGGCCGCGAGGATCGCCCGCCGGCCCAGGACGAACGGGGAGGCGACGTGGACCACGTCGGGGCGGAACCGCTCCAGGTGCCGGCGCACCCGGGCCACGGTCCCGCCGGCCACGCGCACGTCGGGATAGCCGGTGAGCGGCAGGGCCGGCAACCGGTGCACCGGCACGCCGTCGAGGTCCTCCAGGACGTCCTCGGCGAGGCGCCCGAGCGGCGCGGGGTCGTAGGAGGGCGCCACGACCACGACGTCGTGCCCGCGGGCGCCCAGCTGCTCGACGACCCGCAGGACCGAGTGGGTGACACCGTTGAGGTGGGGGAGGAACTGCTCGGCGACCACGGCGACTCTCATGGCGCCGAGCCTTCCCGGCACGGGCGTCCGCCGGGGGAGCGGCACGTGGCCCGCCGGTGAAGACCCCGTGAAACCTCGGCCCGGGCGCGGCGGGCATGGGAAGATGGGCGGTGATGAACTCCCAAGGCTCTTCCTCCCCCGCCCCCTCCGCCGACCGCCGCGGCGTGCCCATGCCGCTGTGGCTGCAGGGCGTGGTGGAGCTCGGCTCCGTGGCCGTGGTCTCCTACCTGCTGATCCTGCTCACCGTCCTCATGGTGTGGCTCGCCGACGGCTTCGACTCGCTCGGGCTGACCGGCGGCTTCGTCCTCTCCGGCCAGGTGTGGCTGCTGGCCCATCTCACCCCGCTCCAGGTGGCCCTGGATCCCGGGGCCGGCCTGCCGGCGACCACCGGAACCGTCAACCTCGTCCCGCTGGGCCTCACGCTCGTGCCCTTCGTGCTGGCCTGGCACGCCGGCCGCCGGCTGGCGCGGGCCTGCTGGGAGGGGCAGTTCTGGCAGCCGTACCTGAGCGGGCTCGCGGTGTACTCCGCCGCGGGGGCCGTGGCCGCGCTGCTCTTCGGGACCGGCGAGATCGCGGCGGGACCGGCCGCCGCCGCGGTGTTCCCCCTCGTGCCGGTGGCCCTGGGCGCGTTCGTCGGGGCGTACCGGGCCTCCCGCTCCCTGCCCGGGCTGATCGGCGTCAACGCCGCCGCGTGGGTCGAGCGCACGAGCCAGTACTCGCGGTGGGCCGGCTCCTACGTGTGGGCGGTGCTGCGGGCGGGCTTCGTCGCGGCCGTCGCCGGGGTCGGCGCCGGGGCGGCGCTGCTGGCCGCCGCGCTGCTGTGGAACTGGAACGACGTGGTCAACGTCTACCAGCGGCTGGGCACCGGGGTCCCGGGGGACACCGCCCTGACGGGTCTCCAGCTGGGCTACCTGCCGAACCTCGCGGTCTACGCCCTCGCGTGGGCCACCGGCGCGGGCTTCGAGGTGGGGGAGGGCACGCACACCTCACCGCTGGGCACGCAGACCGGGCCCGTCCCGCTGCTCCCGGCCCTGGCCGCGCTGCCACCCGGCGAGCTGCCGTCCTGGTCGGCGGCCGTGCTCGTGCTGCCGGTCCTGGCCGGGGTGCTCGCCGGCTGGTGGTTCCTGCGGGAGGGCGAGAACCACCTCGACGACTGGATGGCCATCCGGCTGCCCGCCCGCTGGATCACCTTCCCGCTCTCCACGCTACTGACCGGGCTGTTCATCGGCGCGGTCGCAGGCGTGCTGGCGATGCTGCTGAGCTGGCTGGCGCAGGGCTCGCTCGGGCTGGGCCGGCTCACGGTGATCGGCCCGGAGGGTCCGGACGTGCTGCTGTGGTTCGGGGCGGAGGTGGCCGTGGGGGCGGCCGTCGGCTGCGTGGTGGGCCCGTGGCTGGAGCGGGAGCCGCCGTTCGCGCCGCTGCGCGGCGGCGCCTCCGGGGAGGACCCCGGGGACGGATCCGGTGCGCACCTCGGGCGGGCGGGCCGGCGGGAGGCCCGCCGTCGCCGGCGGGCCGAGGCCGCGGCGCGGCGTGCCATGCGCTCGGCCGGTCCGGCGGGGGGAGCGGGCAGCAGCGCGGTCGCGCGCCCGGCTCAGGGGCGCGGCGTGGCCGACGCGGAGGCCCCGGAGCCGGTGGGGGCGTTCGACGTGGACGCGCCCGCGGCGCCCTCCGAGGTCCGGGGGTCCCCGGAGAGGTAGCTCCAGATCCCGTCCTCGAGCTCCTGCTGGCACTGCGCCGTCCCGGAGAGGGTCAGCGTGCTGGACACGCACTGCTGATAGGCCTCGGCCACCGGCCACAGCAGCAGCCGGGCCCCGCCGGTGGCCAGGCTCAGGGCGCCCAGCACGATCGCGGCGACCGCGCTCACCACCAGCAGCGCGCGCCGGCCGGACCCGCGCGAGCGCACGAGCGCCGCGATGCCCAGACCGATGCCGGCCGCCGCGGCGACGAGCCCGGCCACCGTCAGCCACAGCCCGGAGCCCACGAGCACGAGGGCCACCGCCGCGCACACCAGCGCGGCTCCCGCCGTGCGGGTCGTGGCGGCACGCCGGGCGTCCGCGGGAGCCGGCTCGGGATGCGGGCGGGGAGGGGTCATGCACCTCACTCTAGGGCACCGCCCGGACCGGCCCGCGCCGCCCGACTAGACTCGAGCCCATGCGCATCGTGGTCATGGTCTCCGGTTCCGGCACCAACCTGCAGGCGGTCCTCGACGCCGTCGGCGCGGGCCGGATAGACGTCGAGATCGCCGCCGTGGGCGCGGACAAGCCCTGCCGCGGGCTCGAGCGCGCGGAGGCGGCCGGGATCACCACCTTCCTGGTCCGGCCCGCGGACCACCCGGACCGGGCGCGGTGGAACCGGGCCCTGCAGGAGGCGGTCGCCGCCCACACCCCCGACCGGGTGCTCTTCGCCGGGTTCATGCGGATCGTGGACGCCGAGTTCGTCGAGGCGTTCCGCGGCCGGATCGTCAACACCCACCCCTCCCTGCTGCCCTCCTTCCCCGGGGCGCACGCGGTCCGGGACGCCCTCGCCCACGGGGTCAAGGTCACCGGGGTCACCGTCCACGAGGTCGTGGCCGACGTCGACGCCGGTCCGATCCTCGCCCAGGCGGCGGTGCCGGTGCAGCAGGGTGACACCGAGGCACAGCTGCACGAGCGGATCAAGGCCGCCGAGCGGGAGCTGCTCGTGGACGCCCTGGGCCTCCTCGCCCGTTCCGTCCCGGCCCGCTGAACCGCCCGCCGCGGTCCCGCGGACGGCACCGGGGGCGCACCCGGCACCACGGCGGGCGCCGTCCGCCGGCCCCGGTCCGGACACCCGCCTGCTCCGGGCTTCGACAGCACGGAGGAGCGTCGCGGCGCGGGTCCGTAAAATGGGCCCCGGCGGTTTCCGCCGGCAGCCCCGACCCCGACGCTTGGAGAACCTGTGAGCCCCATCCGACTTGACCGCGTGCCCATCCGACGGGCGCTGGTGTCCGTCTACGACAAGACCGGACTGGACGACCTGGCCCGCGGTCTGCACGAGGCCGGGGTGGCCATCGTCTCCACCGGCTCGACCGCGCGCCGGATCGCGGAGGCGGGGGTGCCGGTGACCGAGGTCTCCGAGATCACCGGATTCCAGGAGTGCCTGGACGGGCGGGTGAAGACCCTGCACCCGCGGGTGCACGCCGGGATCCTCGCGGACCGCCGCAAGCAGGAGCACGTGGACCAGCTCGCGGAGCTGGGCATCGAGCCGTTCGACCTCGTGGTCGTGAACCTCTACCCGTTCGTGGACACCGTCCGCTCCGGGGCCGGCCAGGACGAGGTGGTCGAGCAGATCGACATCGGCGGCCCCTCCATGGTGCGCGCGGCCGCGAAGAACCACGCGGCCGTGTCCGTGGTGGTGGACCCCGCCTCCTACGGCGCGGTGGTCGAGGCCGCCGGCGCCGGGGGCTTCGACCTCGCGGCCCGGCGCCGGCTGGCCGCCGCGGCCTTCGCCCACACCGCCGCCTACGACACGGCCGTGGCCACGTGGACGGCCCAGCAGTTCGAGCAGGACGAGGACGCCAACTTCTGGCCGCCCTACGCGGGGCTGGCCTTCCAGCGCTCCGCCTCCCTGCGCTACGGCGAGAACCCGCACCAGAAGGGCGCCCTCTACGTCGACGAGGCGGCCGCCCCCGGCATCGCCCAGGCCGACCAGCTGCACGGCAAGGAGATGTCCTACAACAACTACGTGGACGCCGACGCCGCCCTGCGCGCCGCCTACGACTTCGACGAGCCGGCCGTGGCCGTGGTCAAGCACAACAACCCGTGCGGCATCGCGGTGGCCACCCCCGGCGCCGAGGACCCGATCGCCGACGCCCACCGCAAGGCCCACGCGTGCGACCCGCTCTCCGCCTACGGCGGGGTGATCGCCGCGAACCGGACGGTCACCCGGGCCATGGCCGAGACGGTCAAGGACATCTTCACGGAGGTCGTCGTGGCCCCCGGCTTCGAGCCGGAGGCCCTGGAGATCCTGCAGGCCAAGAAGAACATCCGCCTGCTCGAGCTGCCCGAGGGCTTCGCCCGCGACGCCCTCGAGTACCGGCAGGTCTCCGGCGGGGCCCTCTTCCAGGTCGCCGACCGGCTCGACGCCGCCGGTGACGACCCCGCCTCCTGGACCCTCGCGGCGGGGGCGCCGGCCGACGAGCGGACGCTGGCCGACCTCGCCTTCGCGTGGAAGGCGCTGCGGGCCGTGAAGTCCAACGCGATCCTGCTCGCCGACCAGGGCGCCTCGGTGGGCATCGGCATGGGCCAGGTCAACCGCGTGGACTCCTGCCGGCTCTCCGTGGAGCGGGCCGACGGGCTGGGCGAGGACGGCGCCGAGCGCGCGCGCGGGTCCGTGGCGGCGTCGGACGCGTTCTTCCCCTTCGCGGACGGGCTGCAGGTGCTGCTCGACGCCGGCGTGCGCGCCGTCGTCCAGCCCGGCGGCTCGATCCGGGACGAGGAGGTCGTGGCCGCGGCCGAGGCCGCCGGCGTGACCATGTACTTCACCGGGGCGCGGCACTTCTTCCACTGACCCGCTCCCCGGCCCGGCGGCGGCGCCGGGCACGGCAACGGCCGCACCCCCGAGGGGATGCGGCCGTTGCCGTGCGCGCCGGTCGCCCCGGGCGGGGCGACCGGCGCGGGGCCGACTCACACGGACAGCGAGGCGAGCACCCGGTTGAAGGTCTCCGAGGGGCGCATCACCGCGGACGTCTTGGCGTCGTCCGGCCGGTAGTACCCCCCGATGTCCGCCGGGCGGCCCTGCACGGAGAGCAGCTCCTCGTTGATCGCGTCCTCGTGGGCGGCCAGCTGCTCCGCCACGGAGGTGAAGGCCTGGGCCAGCTCGGCGTCCTCGTCCTGGCGGGCCAGCTCCTGGGCCCAGTACAGGGCCAGGTAGAAGTGGCTGCCGCGGTTGTCGATCTCCCCGACCTTCCGGCTCGGGGACTTGTTCTCCTCGAGGAAGGTGCCGGTGGCGCGGTCGAGGCACGCGCCGAGGATGCGGGCCCGGGCGTTGTCCGCCGTGGAGGCCAGGTGCTCCAGGCTCGCGGCCAGGGCGAGGAACTCGCCGAGGCTGTCCCAGCGCAGGTGGTTCTCCTCGACCAGCTGCTGGACGTGCTTGGGGGCGGACCCGCCGGCACCGGTCTCGAAGAGGCCGCCGCCGTTGATGAGCGGGACCACGGAGAGCATCTTCGCGGAGGTGCCCAGCTCCAGGATCGGGAACAGGTCGGTCAGGTAGTCGCGCAGCACGTTGCCGGTGACGGAGATGGTGTCCTCGCCGCGGCGGATCCGCTCGATGGAGAACGCGGTGGCCTCCATGGGGGACATGATCTCGATCTGCAGGCCCTCGGTGTCGTGCTCACCGAGGTACTGCTCGACCTTGGCGATGAGGTTGGTGTCGTGGGCGCGGGTGCGGTCCAGCCAGAACACCGCCGGCGTCGCGGAGGCCCGGGCGCGGGTCACGGCCAGCTTCACCCAGTCCCGGATCGCGACGTCCTTGGTCTGGCAGGCGCGCCAGATGTCGCCGGGGAAGACCTCGTGCTCGATCAGGACGGTGCCGGAGGAGTCGACGAGCTGGACGGTGCCCTGCGCGGGGATCTCGAAGGTCTTGTCGTGGGAGCCGTACTCCTCGGCCTTCATCGCCATGAGCCCCACGTTCGGGACGGAGCCCATGGTCCGCGGGTCGAACGCGCCGTGGGCGCGGCAGTCGTCGATCACGGCCTGGTAGATCCCGGCGTAGGAGCTGTCCGGCAGGACCGCCAGGGTGTCGGCCTCCTCGCCGTCCGGGCCCCACATGTGCCCGGAGGTGCGGATCATGGCCGGCATCGAGGCGTCCACGATGATGTCCGAGGGCACGTGCAGGTTGCTGATGCCCTTGTCGGAGTTGACCATGGCCAGCGCCGGGCCGTCGGCCAGGCCCTTGTCGATCGCGGCCCGGACCTCGTCGCGGACCCCGGCCGGGAGCGCGTCGAGACCGTTGAGGATCGCGGCCAGGCCGTTGGCGGGGGACAGGCCCGCCTTCTCCAGGGCGGCGCCGTGGGCGGCGAAGAGCTCCGGGAAGAACGCCTTGATGACGTGGCCGAAGATGATCGGGTCGGAGACCTTCATCATGGTGGCCTTCAGGTGCACCGAGAAGAGGACACCCTCCCGCTTGGCGCGCTCGACCTGCTCGGCGAGGAACGCGTCCAGGGCGGCGGCCCGCATCACCGTGGCGTCGACGACCTCGCCGGCGAGGACGGGCACGGACTCCTTGAGCACCGTGGTGCTGCCGTCCTCGCCCACCAGGCGGATCTGCAGGGTGTCCTCGGACTCCATGACCACGGACTTCTCGTTGGCGCGGAAGTCGTCGGCGCCCATGGTGGCCACGTTGGTCCGGGAGTCCGCGGACCACTCGCCCATCCGGTGCGGGTTCTTGCGGGCGTAGTTCTTCACCGAGGCGGGGGCGCGGCGGTCGGAGTTGCCCTCGCGCAGGACCGGGTTCACGGCGGAGCCCTTGATCTTGTCGTAGCGGGCGCGGGTGTCCTTCTGCTCGTCGGTCTCCGGCTCGTCCGGGTAGTCCGGCAGGGCGAAGCCCTGCTCCTGCAGCTCCTTCACCGCGGCCTTGAGCTGCGGGACGGAGGCGGAGATGTTCGGCAGCTTGATGATGTTGGCCTCGGGCGTCTTCGCCAGGTCGCCGAGCTCGGCGAGGGCGTCGTCGACCCGCTGCTCCTGGGGCAGGCGGTCGCTGAAGGCCGCGAGGATGCGCCCGGCCAGGGAGATGTCCCGGGTCTCGACCTCGACGCCGGCGGTCGAGGCGTAGGCCTCGATGACGGGCTTGAAGGAGTAGGTGGCGAGCAGGGGCGCCTCGTCGGTGCGGGTGTAGATGATCTTTGCCATGTGCGGGCTGTCTCCCATGTATGTCGACGGATGCGGGTCGGTGTTTCCTGGTGCCAAGATACCCGAGCCCGCGCCCGCCCCGTTGACCGGCGCCCGCCCGTGGACGCCCCCGGGCACGGCCACGGGCCCGCTCCCCGGAGGGAGCGGGCCCGTGGCCGCGGCGGTGCCGGAGCGCCTGCGCGCCGGCACCGGCGGGATCAGCCCTCGGTGGACTGCGTCGAGCGGGTGCCGTTGACGAGCTCGCCCTCGCCGATCACGCGGTCCCCCTCCTGGCCGTTGCCCAGGGCCTGCTGCTCGCCCTGGCCGGAGACCACCTGGATCTTGCGCGGCTTGGCCTGGGCGGACACCGGGATGGTCACCGTGAGCACGCCGTTGTCGTAGCTCGCGGCGATGTTCTGGATGTCGATGCCCTGGCCGAGGTTGAGCTGGCGGACGAACGAGGAGCTCTGCCGCTCCCGGGTGATCCACTGGACGTCCTGGACCTCGGGCAGCTTCCGCTCGGCCCGGATGGTCAGCAGCTGACCGTCGACGTCGACGTCGACGCTCTCCGGGTCGATGCCCGGCAGGTCGGCGCGCAGGATGTAGCGGTCGCCGTCCCGGTAGAGGTCCATCGGCATCTCCCGCAGGCCCTGGCGGGCGAACAGCGAGGCGGCGAGGCGGTCGAAATCGTTGAACGGCGTGAACATCGTGGCCACGTCCATCATCTCCTCAACTACATGAGCAGTGCCTTTGACATTTAGTTGAGTCATACCGGCTCAACTGTGATTGATGATAGCTCTGCCGCAGGAGGGGGTTCAACGGTTGTGACGCCCGATCGCCCAGGGCGAACCCGGCCGCCGGTGGGGTGGCGCGGCCCTCAGCGGCGGTCGTTGGGGTAGTCCACCCCGATCCGTTCGCGGACCTGGTCGAAGAGCTCGACGAGCTCGAGGGAGTCCGCCCAGGGCATCACGGGGGACTCCGGCAGCCCCTGCTGGATGCAGCGGGTGGCCTCGCGCATCTCGTAGACGTACCCGGCGCCGGTCACCTCCACCTGCTCCACGACCGGGGCGGCGCCCCCGCGCGCGCCGTCGGCGCTCTGCAGCACGAGGGTCGTGGGGCAGTTGATCCGCCCGTCCACGCGCAGCCAGCCGTGCGTGCCGCTCACGGTGACCTGGTGCGGCACGGTGCTGGAGAGCGTGCCGCTCACATGGCCCCGGCCGTGCCCGAAGTCCAGGGTCAGGGCGGTGTCCAGGTCCACGGCCGTGGCGCCGAGCTCGGCCCGGGCCGTCCAGCTCTCCGGGGCGCCCAGCACGGCGCCGGTCCAGGTCAGCGGATAGACCATCATGTCCAGCAGCACCCCGCCGCCGTCGGCGTTGCGGAAGAGCCGGTGGTCGGGGTCCACCGGGCGGTGGGTGCCGATCGAGGCCTCGACCGAGCGCACCCGGCCCAGCCGCCCCGCCCGGATCCAGTGCATCGCCGTGCGGAAGCCGGGGGTCATCCGGGTCCAGACGGCCTCCATGAGGAACACCCCGTGCGCGCGGGCCAGCCGCGTGAGGTCGCGGACCTCCGCGGCGGTCATCGCCAGGGCCTTCTCGCACACCACGTGCTTGCCCGCGCGCAGCAGCGCGGACACGTCCCGGTGGTGGTAGCCGTGCGGCGTGGCCACGTAGACCACCTCCACGTCCGGGTCGGCCGCGAGGCGCTCCAGACCCGTGCTGCCGGCGGTGTCCCCGTACGCCCGCTCCACCCCGTGCCGGCGGGCGAAGTCCTCGGCGCGGTGCTGGTCGCGGGAGCTCACGGCGACGAGCCGGGCGTCCGGCAGGGCGGCGATGTCGGGCACCACCTTCTCGGCGATGTCGGCCGTGCTCACCACGCCCCAGCCGAGCGTGCGGCCGGTCGGCGTGAGCGGGGCGTCCAGGTGGGCGGCGTCGAGGGCGGCGTCGACGAAGGGCGAGAGGGTCGCGGCAGGCATGGGCGCATTCTGCCACGCGCCGCCCGGCCGGACGGGCGCCGGCACCGAACCGAACGACCGTTCGTCGCCTAGACTGGCGCCGTGCCCCGGGTCAGCCAGCAGTACAAGGACGAGCGCCGTCGCGAGATCGTGGCGGCCGCCAGCGGCTGCTTCCTGGAGCACGGCTTCGGCGGGGCCTCGATGCACCGGATCATCGCCGCGACGGGGCTGTCAGCGGGAGCGCTGTACAACCACTTCCCGTCCAAGCACGAGCTCGTGGTCGCGTCCGCGCGGGCGGCCCTGGACCGGGTCCTGGCGGTGGACGAGGACGCGGCACCGGCCGTGGACGAGGACGCGGCCCGGGCCGCGGCAGGGGAGGCGGCCGGGCGCTCCGCGGAGGCCACGGGCGGGCGCCCGGCGCCGGAGGTCCCCGGCGCGGACCCTGCCGGGTGGGTGGCGGAGCTGCTGGAGCGGCTCGCCGCGGACCCGGCCGCCACGCGGCTGCTGCTCATCACGTGGGGCGAGGCCGTGAGCGAACCGGCCCTGGCCGCGGTGGCCGGCGAGCACCTCGCACAGGTGCGCGCGCGGGTCGAGGAGCGCTACGGCCGGTGGGCCGCCGAGGAGCTCGGCCTGGGCCCGGACCGCTCCCGGGAGTGGGTCGCGATGTTCGCCCAGGCCATCCTCTCGGTGCTGCAGGGCTACGTGGTGCAGTCGTGCCTGCTGCCCGGGTTCGACCATGACGCCTACCTGGACTACGCGCGCACCCTCGCGGCGCAGTGACCGGGCGTCCGGCGGCGGGGCTCAGGCGTTGAGCTCGCGGTGCTCGGCGGAGAGCTGCACGTAGGTCCGGGCGTTGGCGCGCACCTTCTCCCGCTCCGGCTCGGTGAGCTCGCGGCGGACCTTGGCGGGGACCCCGGCCACCAGCGAGCCCGGCGGCACCACGGTGCCCTCGAGGACCACCGCGCCGGCGGCGACCAGGGACCCGGAGCCGATCACGGCGCCGTTGAGGACGGTCGCGTTCATCCCCACCAGGACCTCGTCCTCCACGGTGCAGCCGTGGACCACGGCGCCGTGGCCCACGCTGACGCCGGCCCCGATCGTGCAGGGGTGGTCGGGGTCCGAGTGCACCACCACGTTGTCCTGCAGGTTCGACCCGGCGCCGATCCGCACGGGGGAGCGGTCCCCGCGCACCACGGCGCCGTAGAACACCCCGGAGTCCGCTCCCAGCTCGACGTCGCCGACCACCGTGGCGGTCGGCGCCACGAAGGCGGAGGCGGCGATCCGGGGCGTGCGCCCGGCGTGGGGGAGGACCAGTCCGGTCGGGGCAGGGCGTTCCATGGCCCCAGCGTAGCGGCCGCCGCGGGGGATCCCGCGGCGGCCGCCGGTCCGGCTCAGGCGTGCCGCGACGCCGCCGGGACCGTGCCCAGCGGGTGGCGCTGCTGGATCGCGACCCGGATCTTCTGCCCGCCCTTGAGCACGTACTCCGCCCCGTGCACGTGGATGGTGACGTTGCCGGCCCGCCGCGAGGTGCCCTCGAGCTCGAGCACGTGGTGGTCGATGCAGACGCGGATCACCTGGCCCCGGTAGAGCACGGTGAACGAGACCCGGTCCAGCTGGCTCGGCAGCGCGGGGTCGAACTCCAGCCACTCCCCGCGCACGCGCAGCCCGGCGTAGGCCCGGGTGACGACGTCCACGGAGCCGGCCATGGCGCCGAGGTGGATGCCCTCGCCCGTGGTCCCGCCCTGGGTGTCGTCCAGGTCGATCAGCAGCGCGTCCTGGAAGGCCGACCACGACCGGTCCGGGTTCAGCCAGGCGAGCACCGAGGCGTTGACCACCCGGGAGAGGGAGGACCCGTGCGAGGACCGCGCGATGTAGAAGTCCACGGTGCGCTCGATGGCGGCGTGGTCCACCTCGTAGCCCATCCGCCCGAGCTCCTCCACGAGGCCGTCGGGGCCGAAGAGGTAGACGAGCATGATCGTGTCCGCCTGCTTGGCGAGCTTGTAGTTGTTGGTCATGTCGCCCTCGTTCTCCAGCAGGAGGTCGAGGCGGCCGATGTTGCGGTACTTGGCCCGGTAGAACTCCCAGTCCAGCTCGTCGAGGTCGTCGTAGCCGTGGAACTGGCTGATGGTGCCGTCCTTGTTGAACGGCACGAACATCCGCTCCGACATCCGCTGCCAGGTCCCCACCTCCTCGGCCGAGAGGCCGAAGCGGGCGGAGAGCTCCTCGCGCTGGTGCTCGACCATGTGGTGGAAGATGTGGGCGCTGTGCCGGAACAGCCAGGCCGCCAGCACGTTCGTGTAGGCGTTGTCCTTCAGCCCGCCGCCGTGCTGGCCGCGGGGACCGTCGTGGTACTCGTCCGGCCCCATCACCCCGGCGATGTGGTAGCGGCCGTCCGCGGGGTCGTAGTCGGTCAGGGACGCGAAGAGGCGGGTGATCCCGATGATCAGCTCCGCGCCCTGGCCGGCCAGCCAGTCGACGTCGCCGGTGGTCTCGTAGTAGATCCAGGCGTTGTGGGCGATCGCGAGGCCCACGTGGAACTGCCGCCAGGAGTTGTCCGGCAGCCACCGGTTGGAGTGGTGGTTGAACAGCTCCGGCGGGGTCTCCTCCCGGCCGTCCGAGCCGGACTGCCAGGGGAACGCCGCACCCTCGAGACCGAACTCCATGGCCCGGTGCTTGGCCATGGGCAGCCGGCGCCACCGGTAGGAGAGCAGCGAGCGCGTCACCTGCGGCTGGCGCAGGTTGACCACCGGCAGGATGTAGAGCTCGTCCCAGAAGATGTGCCCGCGGTAGCCCTCGCCGTGCAGGCCGCGGGCCGGCACGCCGGCGTCGCGCAGCGACATGTGGGGGGCGAGGGTCTGGGACACGTGGAACAGGTGCACCCGCAGCGCCAGCTGGGTGAGGAGCAGCTCGGGGGTCTGCGCCTCGGGGTCCGGGCACACGTCCACGTCGTAGCGGTCCCACAGCAGGGACCACTCGACCTCGTGCGAGGGCAGCAGGCCCCGCACGCCGCTGGGGTTGCGGTCCAGCTCGGCGAGGGCCCCCTCGCGGGGGGAGCCGATCGCGGCGTCGCGGCTGGTGACGACCGCGGTGGTGGAGTCGATGATCACCGGCCGCCCGTCGGCGATGTTGACCTGGTGGCGGCGGAACTCCGTGCCGCCGGGGCGGATCTCCCGGCGCTCCCGCACGTTCTGGCCGCCCTCGATCACGGTGCGCTGGGCGGTGGTGATCTCGATCTTGGACTGCGTGGTGCGCACGTGCGAGAGCAGGGTCTCGTGGTCGTCGGGCAGCGACGTGGACTCGAGGTCCACCAGGTGGTGGTCGTTGAGGTCCTGGTACTCCGCCACCCCCGTGTTGCGGACGCTGGGGTCGATGCCCGTGCGCAGGTGCAGGCGCCCGGAGAAGCCGCGGGCGGTCACCGTGGTCTCCTGCGCGCCCAGGTGCCGGTAGCGCAGCGAGACGAGGCGGCGCTGGACGATCTCCAGGCGGGCGCGCGAGCCGTCCGCCCCACGGTCGCCGTTGAGGTCGGTCAGCACGAGGGAGCGGATGAGCAGACCGCGGCGCAGGTCCAGCTCGGTGCGCTCCTCGGAGGGGAGCAGCCCGCCCTCGGACCACCAGTCGCCGCCGGAGATCCGCAGGTCCAGATGCGTCCAGTTGGGGGCGTTGACCATGGACTCGTGCTCGACGTCGCGGCCGCTGAGGTGGCTGACCACCCGGTTGAAGACCCCGGCCAGGTAGTTGCCGGGGTAGTGCACCCCGTTGGCGGGGAACTCGCAGGCGGACCCGCGCACCCCCATGTATCCGTTGGTCAGGGTCAGCAGCGTCTCCCGCCGGGCCTCCGTCGCCGGGTCGAAGCCCTCGAACACCAGCTGCCACGGGTGGTCGCGGCGGGCGCCGAGGTCCAGCTCGCCCACGTCGTTGAGCACCGTCGTGGCGCCGGCCCGGAACAGGTCCCGGCGCTCGCCGTGCCGGCGGATCCCCACCACGGTGCCGAAGCCGCCCGCCGCGGCGGCCTGGACCCCGGACACGGCGTCCTCGATCACCACGGACCGGGCCGGGTCCACGCCCAGCATCCGGGCGCAGGTGAGGAAGGTGTCCGGGGCGGGCTTGCCGGGCAGTCCGTGCTCGGCGGCGAAGTGCCCGTCCACGATGATGTCGAAGGCGTCCTGGAGCCCGGCCGCGGCGAGCACCGGGACGCTGTTGCGGCTGGCGGTCACGAGGCCCACCGGCACCCCGGCCGCCCGCAGGCGCTCGATCAGCGCCACGGTCTTCTCGAAGACCCGCACGCCCTTGATCTCCAGGGCCTCCTGGAAGTAGGTGTTCTTCAGCGCCGCCTGGCCCTGCACCGACCACGCCCCCGGGGTCTCGTCGCCCTCGGGCAGGTGGGCGCCGCGGGAGGCGAGCAGGGAGCGGATGCCGTCCTCGCGCCGCCGGCCGTCCACGTAGTGGCGGTAGTCGGCGTCCTCGTCGAAGGCCCGCCGGTCCACCGCCGCGCCCTCCTCCGCCGGCTCGAGCCGGTCGTCGGCCAGGATCCCGTCGAAGAGGGTCTTCCAGGCGGCGGCGTGCACGGCGGCGGTGTCGGTGACCACGCCGTCCATGTCGAAGATCACGGCCTGGTGCGGGACGCGGAGCTGGTCGACGGGCTGCGAAGGAGCGTCCGAGCCGCCGATGCGGGGCAGGGACGCGGTGAACGGGGCGGTGGGCAGAGCGTTCACGGGGGGTTCCTCCGGACGTCGGTGCGGCGTCCGTGGCCCTGGCGGAACCGCACGGAGAAACCCAGCACGCGGCACGCTACGGACCCCGGACGCGGCGTTGCGGGTTCGGCACGGGCTCGGCGCAGCCGTCCGTGCCGACGGTTCCTGACCCGTTCATTAAAGGGCCCAGGGGCGCGCGGGGCAAGCCGCGGCCGACTCAGTCCGCCGCGAGGGGCAGGTGCACCGTGAAGCGGGTCGAGCCGGGGACGCTGCGCACCCGCACCCGGCCGTGGTGGGCCTCCACGATGGCCTCCACGATGGACAGTCCCAGCCCCACGCCCCCCGAGCCCCCGGCGCGGGCGTCGTCCTCCCGGGCGAAGCGGGCGAAGATGTGCTCCTGGAAGGCGGCGCCGATGCCCGGTCCGTCGTCGGCCACCGTGAGCACCGCCTCGGGACCGGGCCCGGTCCCCAGCGAGGTGGTGACCGTGGTCCCCGCCGGCGTGTGCTGGTGGGCGTTGGACAGCAGGTTGATGAGCACCTGGCGCAGCTGGGCCGGGTCGCCCCGGACGACGACGGGCTCGTCGGGCAGCTCCAGCCGCCAGTCGTGGCCGGGGGCCGTGACCCGGCGGTCGCTGACGGTCTCGACGACCAGTTCCAGCAGGTCGACGTCCTCGGGCACCACGGGACGGCCCTCGTCGAGGCGGGCGAGCAGGAGCAGGTCCTCCACGAGCGCGGTCATCCGCGCGGACTCCGACTCCACCCGGGACAGGGAGCGGCGGCCCTGCTCGCTCATCGGCTCGGTGAGCCGGATCAGCTCCGCGTAGCCGCGGATGCTGGCCAGGGGGGTGCGCAGCTCGTGGCTGGCGTCGGCCACGAAGCGGCGCACCCGCGTCTCGCTGCGCTGCCGGGTGGCCAGGGCGCGGGCGACGTTGTCCAGCATCCGGGAGAAGGCGTGGCCGAGCCGGCCGACCTCCGTGTCCGGGTGGGCCTCCGGGGCCACGGCCGCCACCGGCAGGGCCACCTCCCCGCGGTCGAGGTCGAGCTCGGAGACCCGGGTCGCGACGTCGGAGAGCCGCTCCACCGGGCGCAGCGTGCGGCGGATGACCACCAGGCCGAACAGCCCGGTGACGGCCAGGGCCCCCGTGGAGATCGCGGCGGTGCTCACCCCGAACCGGCGCAGCGTCTGCTCCTTGTCCGCCAGCGGCAGCCCGGTCAGCACGAGCCCCCAGTCCCACGGGTCGTCGACCAGCAGCACCCGGTACCCGCCCTCGGTCAGGTCCACGTCCAGCGGCCCCCACTGGGCGCCCCCGTCCTCGTCCGAGCGCGCCCCCAGCTCCTCGACGAGGGCCTCGATCCGCGCCCGGTCCTCGTCCCCCAGGTCGCGCCGGGAGCCGTCGGGCGCGAACAGCCCCGCGCGGACCACCTCGCCGTCCACGATCCGGGCGTTGAGCGTCCCGGCGCCCTGCGCGGGGACGTCCATCATGGCCTCGAGCTCCTCCGAGGGACCGGCGGAGGCCCGCACCCCGTACTCGATCGTGCGGTAGGAGGCGTCCCGCACCTGGCGGTCCAGCTGCTCGCCCAGCGAGACGTTCAGCGCGGCGTGGCCCAGCACGCCCACGGCGGCGCAGGCCAGCGTCAGCAGCGCGAGGACCGTCAGCAGCAGCTTCGTGCGCAGCTGCAGCGCCCCGGCCCGGCCCGTCCTGCTCATCCGCCGCTCCCCCCCGTGCCCGCTGCGCGCTTCCCCGGCGCTTACTCGGCCGGCTTGAGCACGTAGCCGGCGCCCCGGACCGTGTGGATCATGGGGCTGCGCCCGGCGTCGATCCTCTTGCGCAGGTAGGAGATGTAGAGCTCCACCACGTTGGTCTGGCCGCCGAAGTCGTAGCCCCACACCTGCTCGAGGATCTGGGCCTTGCTGAGCACCCGGCGCGCGTTCTCCATCAGGCAGCGCAGCAGGTCGAACTGGGTGGCGGTCAGGGCGATCTCCTCCCCGCCGCGGCGGACCTCCCGGGTGTCCGCGTTGAGCACGAGGTCGCCGACCACGAGCTCGGCGGCGTCCGGGTGGGCGATGCCGGAGCGCTGCACCAGGCGGTGCAGCCGCAGCAGCAGCTCCTCCATGTTGAACGGCTTCGTGACGTAGTCGTCCCCGCCCGCGGCCAGGCCCGTGATCCGGTCCTCCGTGCTGTCCTTGGCGGTGAGGAACAGCGCCGGGACGGCGGGGGCGAAGGCGCGGATCCGCTCGAGCAGCTCGACCCCGGTGCCGCCGGGCAGCATGACGTCCAGCACGAGCACGTCGGGGCGGAACCCGCGGGCCTCGGCCACCGCGGAGGCACCGTCGTGGGCCGAGCGCACCTGCCAGCCGAGCATGGACAGGCCCATGGAGACCATCTGCGCGAGCAGCGGCTCGTCGTCGACGACGAGGGCGCGCACCGGGGCGCCGTCCGGGTGCCGCAGGCGCGGCAGGTCGACGGCGGTGGGCCGCTGCACGGGCTCGGTCACGGCGCTGCTCTCCTCACGGGACGAGGCCTCGAGGGGACGGGACCCACGGGACGGCCTCTCGGGGAACGGGGCTCCACGGCCGGCCGGCGGCGGCCCGCCGGTGCGCGGAACGCCTCCAGCGTAGCCCCGCGGCCCCGGCGCACCGCGGTGCGCCGGGGCTTCACAGGCGGGACACAGGAACGGGATAAGGCGCCCACATCCCGGCCTGCTGGACTGGGGGTCAGCGACGGGCCCCGGGCCCGGAGCCGGCGGGCAGGGGGCCCGCCGGCCCACCGCGAGAGGGGAACGACCGCCATGCTGCACACCCACCACCCGGCCGAGGACACGCCGGCCGGGCAGAGCCCGGCACCCGGGACCGCCCCCGCGCGGCGCGCCGGACGGCGCCTGGCCGGGGTCGACGCGGCCCGCGGGATCGCCCTGCTCGGCATGATGTCCGTGCACATCCTGCCCTCCTGGGACCCGGAGACCTTCGAGGCGACCGCGCAGTGGACGGTCTTCTCCGGGCGCGCCGCGGCCCTCTTCGCCCTCCTGGCGGGAGTGGGCCTGGCGTTCACCTCCGGCGGGCGCCGCGTGCACGAGGGCCGGCGCAGGACGGGGGACCGGGTGGGGCTGCTCGTGCGGGCGCTGCTCGTCACCGTCCTGGGCCTGCTCATCAACCAGACCTCGCCGGCCGACCCGCCCGCCTACAACATCCTCGTCTACTACGGGGTGTTCTTCCTGCTGGCGATCCCGTTCCTGCACCTGCCCGCGCGCGCCCTGCTGGCCTGGGCCGCCGGGTTCGCGGTGCTCGGCCCCGTGCTGATCCACGCGCTGGGACCCGTGCTGCCCGGGTTCGACAGCTACAACCCGACCGTCGCCGACGCCCTCGCCGCGCCGGGAACCACCCTGGCCCAGCTGCTCCTGACCGGCTCGTACCCGGCGCTGACGTACCTCGTGTACCTCCTGGCCGGTCTGGCCATCGGCCGGCTGCCCCTGGCCGAGCGGCGCACCCAGCTGGGCCTGCTCGTGGGCGGGGCCGTGCTCGCCGCCGGCTCCGCGCTGGTCTCCTGGCTCCTGCTGCACCCCCTCGGCGGCATGGACCGGCTGCTCGACGCGAGCCCGTTCCTGGGCCGGGAGGACGTCCAGGACATCCTCGTGTGGGGACCGGACCCGGTCCTGCCCACGTCCACCTGGTGGTGGCTGGCCGTCTCCGGCCCGCACACCAACACCCCGCTCGCGCTGCTGAGCGGCGTGGGCACCGGCGCCCTCGCCCTGGGCCTGTGCCTGCTCGTCGCCCGCCGGGCGGAGGCCCTGCTCCTGCCGCTGGTGGCGGCCGGCTCGATGACCCTGACCCTCTACTCGGCCCACCTGCTGGCGCTGAACCTCGAGGTGCACTACGAGCAGCCCGTCCTGTGGTTCCTCCTGCAGGCCGCGGCGGCGGTCGGGTTCGCCGTCCTGTGGCGCCGCAGCCGGGGCCAGGGCCCGCTCGAGCGGGTCGTGGGCAGGGCCTCGCACGCGGTCCGCGACCGGGTGGTCGGCGATCGCCTAAACTCGTAGGCGATCCACCCTGGTCCCCACCCGAGGAGCGGCATGTCCACGAGCTCGATCCAGTCCGTCACCAACCAGCCTCTCGCCGAGGTCGACCCGGAGGTCGCGGCGGCCATCGCCGACGAGCTCGGACGCCAGCGCGGCACCCTCGAGATGATCGCCTCCGAGAACTTCGCCCCGCGCGCGGTGCTCGAGGCGCAGGGCTCGGTGCTGACGAACAAGTACGCCGAGGGGTACCCCGGCCGCCGCTACTACGGCGGCTGCGAGTACGTCGACGTCGTCGAGAACCTCGCCCGCGACCGCGCCACCGCGCTGTTCGGCGCCGAGCACGCCAACGTCCAGCCGCACTCGGGCGCCCAGGCGAACACCGCCGTGATGCAGGCCCTGATGCAGCCCGGCGACAAGCTCATGGGCCTGTCCCTGGCCCACGGCGGCCACCTCACCCACGGCATGAAGCTCAACGTCTCCGGCAAGCTCTACGAGATCGCCGCCTACGAGGTCGACCCCGACAGCTACACGATCGACATGGACAAGGTCCGCGAGCAGGCCCTCGCCGAGCGGCCGCAGACCATCGTGGCCGGCTGGTCCGCCTACCCGCGCGAGCTCGACTTCGAGGCCTTCCGCTCGATCGCCGACGAGGTCGGCGCCAAGCTGTGGGTGGACATGGCCCACTTCGCCGGGCTCGTGGCCGCGGGCCTGCACGCCAACCCGGTCCCGCACTCCCACGTGGTGACCTCCACCGTGCACAAGACCCTCGCCGGCCCCCGCTCCGGGGTGATCCTCACCACCGGTGAGCTCAAGAAGAAGATCGACTCCGCCGTCTTCCCGGGCCAGCAGGGCGGGCCCCTGATGCACGCCATCGCGGGCAAGGCCGTGGCCTTCAAGATCGCCGCCACCGAGGAGTTCCGCGTGCGCCAGGAGCGCACCGTCGAGGGCGCCCGCATCCTGGCCGAGCGGCTCACCGCCGCCGACGTCGCCGAGGCCGGGGTCTCCGTCCTGACCGGCGGCACCGACGTGCACCTGGTGCTGGTGGACCTGCGCAACTCGCAGCTGGACGGCAAGCAGGCCGAGGACCTCCTGCACGAGGCCGGGATCACCGTCAACCGCAACGCCGTGCCGTGGGACCCGCGCCCGCCGATGGTCACCTCCGGGCTGCGGATCGGCACCCCCGCCCTGGCCACCCGCGGCTTCGGCGCCCCCGAGTTCGAGGAGGTGGCCGAGATCATCGCGACCGCCCTCAAGCCCGGCGCGGACGTCGCCGCCCTGCGCGCGCGCGTGGACAAGCTCGCCGCCGACTTCCCGCTCTACGACGGCCTCGAGGAGTGGTGAGCGTGGGCGCGCGCATCCTCGACGGGCGGGCCGCCTCCGCGGCCATCAAGGCCGAGCTCGCCCAGCGCGTGGCCGCGCTGGCGGAGCGGGGCGTCACCCCGGGCCTCGGCACGGTGCTCGTGGGCGACGACCCCGCCTCCCACTCCTACGTGGGCGGCAAGCACAAGGACTGCGCCGAGGTCGGGATCTCCTCGATCCGCCGCGAGCTGCCCGCCGACGTCTCCCAGGAGGACCTCGAGGCGGTCATCGACGAGCTCAACGCGGACCCGGCCTGCACCGGCTACATCGTCCAGCTCCCGCTGCCCGGCCACCTGGACACCAACGCGATCCTGGAGCGCATCGACCCGGACAAGGACGCCGACGGGCTGCACCCGACCAACCTCGGCCGGCTCGTGCTCAACGTCTCCGAGCCGATGACCTCCCCGCTGCCCTGCACGCCCAACGGCATCGTGGAGCTGCTGCGCCGCCACGAGGTGGACCTCGCGGGCCGGCACGTGCTCGTCGTCGGCCGCGGCGTGACCGTGGGGCGGCCCATGGGGCTGATCCTGACCCGCCGGGAGATCAACGCGACGGTCACCCTCGCCCACACCGGCACCGAGGACCTCGACGCGCTGCTGGCCCAGGCCGACGTGGTGGTGGCCGCCGCCGGGCGCCCGCACATGATCGGGGCGGACGCCCTCAAGGACGGGGTGGTGCTGCTCGACGTCGGGGTCTCCCGCGTGGAGGACCCGGAGACGGGCAAGAAGCGGCTCACCGGCGACATCGACCCGGCGGCCGCGGAGAAGGCCTCCTGGATCTCGCCGAACCCCGGCGGCGTCGGCCCCATGACCCGGGCCATGCTGCTGCTCAACGTCGTCGAGGCCGCCGAGCGGCACGCCGGCTCCCGCTGAGCACCGGCCCCCGGGCAGGCCGCGGCGCCGGGAACGAGCGATCGTTCCCGGCGCCGGGCCCGTTCCGCGCGGACGCCGGGCCCTCGGCGCCGCGGACCGGGCCTCCCGGGCCGCCGGGTTCGTGGCCGGGCCGGGGATTTGAGACAATGGTGACCATGCGCTCCATCGGATCCTCCGCCACGTCCAGCCCGTCCGCCCCCGGGACCGGCAGCCGCACGACCCTCTGGGGCACGGTGATCGGCCTGGCCGTGCTCGTGGTGATCTTCGTGGTGGCGCTGCTGCAGGCCGCCAACGCCAACTCGTGGCTCGGCTGGGCGCTCGCGGGCATCGCGCTCGGATGGCTGCTGCTCGCCACGTGGGTGGTGCTCATGGTCCGCAAGGCCGCCCGCTTCGGCCGCCGGCAGGTCGAGGAGGCCCAGGAGCAGCTGCGGGCCGGCTCCGGCCGGGCCCCCGCCGCCGCGCAGTCCGGCGCCACCCGCTCCATGCGGGACGAGAAGCTCTCCCACAGCTTCCAGATCGTCCTCGTCCAGTCCAAGGTGATCAAGCAGGAGCTCGCCGGGCTGCCCGCCGAGGGCGTGGACCGCGAGGCCCTGGACCGGGCGCTCGACACGATCGACATCACCGCCGGCAACGGGATGAGCATGCTGCGCCAGGAGCCGCTCAGCGGCACCGTCGTCGACTGACCTGCGGCCCGCCCGCTCCCTTCCCCCGATCGCCCCCGTCCCGAAGGCCAGGTGCCCCTGCATGTCCCGCCCCGAGAACGTCCTGCGCGTCGCCACCGTCAACGTCAACGGCATCCGCGCCGCCTACAAGCGCGGCATGGCCGACTGGCTCGCCGGGCGCGAGGTCGACATCCTGTGCCTGCAGGAGGTCCGGGCCCCGGACAAGGTCGTCCGGGAGCTGCTCGACGAGCAGGCCTGGGACGTCCACCACGCCGAGGCGGCGGACAAGGGCCGGGCCGGCGTGGCGGTCGCGACCCGCCGCGACGCCCGCGCCGGGACGCTGCTGCCGGTGGCCCGGCGGGACTCCATCGGCCACGAGCACTTCGCGGCCTCGGGGCGGTGGGTCGAGACCGACCACGCCCTCGCCGACGGCAGCACGCTCACCGTGGTCTCGGCCTACGTCCACTCCGGGGAGGTCGGCACGGTGCGCCAGGACGACAAGTACCGGTTCCTCGACGTCATGACCGAGCGGCTGCCCGAGCTGGCCCGCACCCGGGAGCACGTCCTCGTGGTCGGCGACCTCAACGTGGGGCACACCGAGCTCGACATCAAGAACTGGAAGGGCAACGTCAAGAACGCCGGGTTCCTGCCCGAGGAGCGGGCCTACTTCGACCGCTTCTTCGGGGAGCACGGGTACAAGGACGTCGCCCGGGAGCTGGCCGGACCCGTCCCCGGCCCGTACACGTGGTGGTCCTACCGCGGCAAGGCCTTCGACACCGACGCCGGGTGGCGCATCGACTACCACATGGCCACCCCGGCGCTGGCGGCCGCCGCCGTCTCCGCCGTGGTCGACCGCGCCCCCAGCTACGACACCCGCTTCTCCGACCACGCGCCCGTGGTGGTCGACTACCAGCTCTGACCCGCTCCGCCCCGCACCCCCGCACCCCCGCGCCCACCCGGCGCCGGCCCGACCGAAGGACCCCACACCGTGACCGCTGACCCCGCGCCGTTCGACGTCCGTTCCGCCTCCGGCAGGCCCCGAGTCGTGTCGGGGGTGCAGCCCTCGGCGGACTCCCTGCACCTGGGCAACTACGTGGGCGCGGTGCGCAACTGGGTGGACATGCAGGACGACAACGAGTGCGTGTTCTTCGTCGCGGACCTGCACGCGGTCACCACGGACCAGGACCCCGCGACCCTGGCCCAGCGCACTCGCGTCACGGCCGCCCAGTACATCGCGGCGGGCATCGACCCGGAGCGCTCCACGCTGCTCGTGCAGTCCCACGTCCCCGAGCACGCCCAGCTCGCGTGGGCGCTGAACTGCATCACCGGCTTCGGGGAGGCGTCCCGGATGACGCAGTTCAAGGACAAGTCCGCCAAGCAGGGCGCCGAGAACGCGACCGTGGGCCTGTTCGCCTACCCCGTGCTGATGGCCGCGGACATCCTGATCTACCAGGCCCACCAGGTCCCGGTCGGCGAGGACCAGCGCCAGCACCTCGAGCTGACCCGCAACCTCGCGCAGCGCTTCAACGCCCGGTACGGGGACACCTTCGTGGTCCCGGAGGCCAAGATCCTCGCGGAGTCGGCGAAGGTCTACGACCTGCAGAACCCCACGGCCAAGATGTCCAAGTCCGCGGCCGCGGAGAACGGGCTCGTCCGGCTGCTGGACCCGGCGAAGAAGAACGCCAAGAAGATCAAGTCCGCCGTCACCGACGACGGCACCGAGATCCGCTTCGACCGCGAGGCCAAGCCCGGGATCTCGAACCTGCTCACCATCTACTCGGCGCTCACGGGCCGCCCGGTGGACGAGATCGTCGCGGAGTACGAGGGCAGGATGTACGGACACCTCAAGGTCGGGCTGGCCGAGGTGGTCGACGAGACGCTGCAGCCCATCCGTTCCCGCGCCCTCGAGCTGCTGGACGACCCCGCCGAGCTGGACCGCATCCTGGCCCGCGGCGCCGAGAAGGGCCGGGAGCTCACCGTGGCGACCCTCGCCGCGGTCTACGACCGGATGGGCTTCCTGAGCCGGGCCGGGGGGCTGGGCTAGGCTGGGTCCGTCCTGTGAGGAGTTGACGTGATCCCAACGCACCAGTCTCCGACCATCCGCCCCGGTCAGGTCTACGCGGGCGTGGTCATCGAGCTGCCCGAGCCCGTGGGGCGGGAGCTGCAGGACTGGCGCGCGTCCTTCGGGGACCCGGCCTCCTACGCCGTGCCGGCGCACATCACCCTGATGATCGCCCCGCAGGCGGCGCACTGGGACGAGGTCGTCGAGCGGGTGCGGTCCGTGGCCCGGACCTGGCGGCCGTTCCGCCTGGAGATCAACGGCACCGGCACGTTCCGGCCGGTGAGCCCGGTGGTCTACCTGCGCGTCCTCGAGGGCGCGCAGCAGTGCCGCGCCCTGCACGAGGCCCTGCACGAGGAGCAGCTGGTCTCCGCGTCCCCCTTCGAGTTCCACCCGCACGTCACCATCGCCCAGGCCGTGGGGGAGGACGACCTCGACCGCGCCCAGGAGATGCTGCGGACCTACCGGGCCGGCTTCCTCGTGGACCGGATCGGCCTCTACGAGCTCGACGGCCGCGGCGTCTGGCGGATCCGCGAGGAGTTCCCCTTCACCGGGACCGACCGCGGTGAGAGCTGACCCGCCGCCATGAGCACCAGCACGGGGCCCCGCACGGGCCCGGCACCGGAGATGCCGCCCCGGGCGGTCGACCGGCACGGGCTGCGCCGTGAGGCGCTGCGCCAGCAGGCCCTGCTGCGCGAGCGGCGCGCCGCCGGCGCCGGGCCCGCGGCCCTGGCGGGGTCCGTGCTCCTGGTCGGGCTCTCCCGCTTCTTCACGCACCTGCCCGTGCGCGTGGTGATGCACTACCTCTTCCACGGCGGCCCCCTCATGGCGGCCGGGCTGTCCTTCGTGCTGATCTTCGCGTCCACCTCCCTGCTGGTCGGCGGCTTCGCCACGATCGGCATCTTCCTGGGCAACGCCCCGGAGGTCCGCGACGCCGTGGTGCGCGCCGTCACCGAGCGTGTGCCGGGACTGCTCGACACCGGCACCGGGGGAGTGGTCCCCCTCGACCTGCTGGAGGACACTCGCCCCTTCACCCTCGCCACGGTGATCGGCGCCGCCGTGCTGCTCTTCTCGGGCTGGCGCTGGGTCTCCGGGGTGCGCCTGGCGTTCCGCCGGATCTTCGAGGTGCCGCCGGCGCAGGGCATGCCCATCGCGGCCGTGCCCCGCGACCTCCTGGGCCTGCTCCTCCTCGGGGTGCTGCTGGCGCTGTCGGTGGTGGCCAACAGCGCCGCCTCGGGGCTGCTGGGCTTCCTGCTCGACGCCGCCGGCGAACTGGGCTGGGGCCGGGGGCCGGAGTGGCTGCGCACCGGGCTGACCTGGGCGCTGAGCACCCTCCTCGTGGTCGTCCTGGACGCCCTGTTCGCCCTCGAGCTCGTCCGGGGCGTCGCCGGGCTCCGGCTGACCCGCCGGGCCCTGCTGGCCACGGTCCTCGCCGCGGCGGCCGGCAACTTCGCCCTGCGCTACGCCGGGGGAGCCCTCATCGCCGGGGCCACCGCGAACCCCTACCTGCTGTCCGTGGCCCTCGTGGTGGGGGTGCTCGTGTGGTTCTACCTGTTCAGCCAGGTCCTGCTCTTCTCCGCGGCGCTCGGGGCGATCGTGCAGGCGGACCAGCACGGCGGCCGGGTGCACCCCTCGGGGGAGGCCGTGGCCGTCACCGTGCTGCCGATGAGCTCGGTGCCCGGCCCCGGCCGCTGACGTCCCCTCCCGGGCACCCGCCCGGGTCCGGCGGGGCCCGCCTCCCGGAGGCGCCACGAGGGCGTCGCGAGGTCGTCGCGAGGGCGGCACGGAGACAGCACCGCGGGGCCCGGCAACAACGACGACGGCGGCCCGCCCCGTCGCCGGGGCGGGCCGCCGTCAGGGGCCGTCGGGACGCTCACATGGAGCGGCTGAGGATGGCGTTCTTGACCTCGGAGATGGCCTTGGTGACCTGGATGCCGCGCGGGCAGGCCTCGGTGCAGTTGAAGGTCGTGCGGCAGCGCCACACGCCCTCCTTGTCGTTGAGGATCTCCAGGCGCAGGTCCCCGGCGTCGTCGCGGGAGTCGAAGATGAACCGGTGCGCGTTGACGATCGCGGCCGGGCCGAAGTACTGGCCGTCGGTCCAGAACACCGGGCAGGACGACGTGCACGCGGCGCAGAGGATGCACTTGGTGGTGTCGTCGAAGCGCGCCCGGTCCTCCGGGGACTGGTAGCGCTCCATCGTCGGCTCGTTGCCGCCGGCCACGAGGAAGGGCATGATCTCGCGGTAGGACTGGAAGAACGGCTCCATGTCCACGATCAGGTCCTTCTCGCACGGCAGGCCCTTGATGGGCTCCACGGTGACGGGCTTGGACAGGTCCAGGTCCTTGAGCAGCACCTTGCAGGCGAGGCGGTTCTGGCCGTTGATGCGCATGGCGTCGGAGCCGCACACGCCGTGGGCGCAGGAGCGGCGGAAGGACAGCGAGCCGTCGATCTCCCACTTCACCTTGTGCAGGGCGTCCAGCACGCGGTCGGTGCCGTACATGGTGAGCTTGTACTCGTCCCAGCGCACCTCGTCGGAGAGCTCGGGGTTGTAGCGGCGGATCCGCAGGGTGAGGTCGAACGTGGGGATCTCCTGGTTGGCCTGCTGCTCCTCGGGCAGGCTCACCTGCGAGGCGGGCTCGCCGTCCTCGGCGTTCGCGGCGGCGGGGTCCACGGCAGGTGCCTCGGCCTGGTTGCGCTCGTCGACGGACCCGGCGTCCGCGTCGGTCTTGTAGCCCGCGCGCTCGTCCTGGTCGTGGCCCGGCGCGCGGCCGTGCTCGGGAGCCCGGTCCTGCGGGTCGTCGTTGCGCCCGTCCTCGGGGCGGTCGGGAGTGTGTGCGGTGGACATCAGTACTTACGCTCCATGGGCTCGTAGCGGGTGAAGATGACGGGCTTCGTCTCCTGCCGGATGCCCCCGGTGGGGGAGGAGGGGTCGAGGTAGACCATCGAGTGCTTCATGAAGTTCTCGTCGTCGCGCTCCGGGAAGTCCTCCCGGAAGTGGCCGCCGCGGGACTCGTTGCGGTGCAGGGCCGCGACGGTCATGACCTTGGCCAGCTGCAGCAGGAAGCCGAGCTCCACGGCCTCGAGCAGGTCCAGGTTGAAGCGCTTGCCCTTGTCCTGGATCGAGATGTTCGCGTAGCGGGCCTCGAGGGCGGCGATGTCGTCCAGCGCCGTCTGCAGGGTCTCCGCGGTGCGGAACACCTGGACGTTGAGGTCCATGGTGTCCTGCAGGTCCTTGCGGATCGCGGCGACCTTCTCGGTGCCGGTGCCGTTGCGGGCGTTGTCGAGCAGCGCCACGGTGCTGTCCAGGGCGGTGTCCGGGACGGGCACGAACTCGGCCCGCTGCGCGTACTCGGCCGCGTAGATCCCGGCCCGCTTGCCGAACACGTTGATGTCCAGCAGCGAGTTGGTGCCCAGGCGGTTGGAGCCGTGCACGGACACGCAGGCGACCTCGCCGGCGGCGTACAGGCCGGGGACCACGGTCTCGTTGTCCTGCAGCACCTCGGCCTTGATGTTGGTCGGGATCCCGCCCATCGCGTAGTGGCACGTGGGGAACACCGGGACCGGCTCGGTGTAGGGCTCCACGCCCAGGTAGGTCCGGGCGAACTCCGTGATGTCGGGCAGCTTCGCGTCGATGTGCGCCGGCTCCAGGTGGGTGAGGTCGAGCAGGACGTAGTCCTTGTTCGGCCCGGCCCCACGGCCCTCGCGCACCTCGTTGGCCATGGAGCGGGCCACGATGTCACGGGGGGCGAGGTCCTTGATGGTGGGGGCGTAGCGCTCCATGAACCGCTCGCCGTCCGCGTTGCGCAGGATCCCGCCCTCGCCGCGGGCGGCCTCGGAGACCAGGATGCCCAGGCCGGCCAGGCCGGTCGGGTGGAACTGGATGAACTCCATGTCCTCGAGCGGCAGGCCGTTGCGGAACGCGATGGCCATGCCGTCGCCGGTGAGGGTGTGGGCGTTGGAGGTGGTCTTGTAGACCTTGCCGGCCCCGCCGGAGGCGAAGACCACGGACTTCGCCTGGAAGACGTGCAGCTCGCCGGTGGCCAGCTCGTAGGAGACCACGCCCGCGACGCGCCGCTGACCGTCGATCTCGGTCATGACCAGGTCCAGGACGTAGTACTCGTTGAAGAACTCCACGTTGTGCTTGATGCAGTTCTGGTAGAGCGTCTGCAGGATCATGTGCCCGGTGCGGTCCGCGGCGTAGCAGGCCCGGCGCACGGGCGCCTTGCCGTGGTCGCGGGTGTGGCCGCCGAAGCGGCGCTGGTCGATCTTGCCCTCGGGAGTGCGGTTGAAGGGCAGCCCCATCTTCTCCAGGTCCAGGACCGCGTCGATGGCCTCCTTGGCCATGACCTCCGCGGCGTCCTGGTCGACGAGGTAGTCACCGCCCTTGATGGTGTCGAACGTGTGCCACTCCCAGTTGTCCTCCTCGACGTTGGCGAGTGCTGCGCACATGCCGCCCTGCGCCGCGCCGGTGTGGGAGCGGGTGGGGTACAGCTTGGTCAGTACGGCAGTACGAGAGCGCTGGCCGGCCTCGATGGCGGCGCGCATACCGGCACCACCGGCACCGATGATGACCACGTCGTACTTGTGAACCTGCATACCGGTTGTTCTTTCTGTTGGGTGTTCAGTCAGATGTTCTGGGGCCCGGTCGCCTGCGGCCGGACGGCGCGGACGGCCCGCCGGGAGCGGGCCGTCCGCGCGAGGGGTCTCAGCCCGCGGTGCAGAAGGAGGCCAGCAGGGCCGGGTCCGCGCCGGCGGGGCAGGGCTCGAAGGTGAAGATCACCAGGGTGCCCAGCAGAATCACGAAGGCGGAGGTGGTGAAGAGGAAGACCTTCAGCCAGAACCGGGTGCGGTCCTTCTCGGCGTAGTCGTCGATGATCACGCGCAGGCCGTTGGTGCCGTGCAGCATCGCCAGCCACAGCAGGAGCATGTCGAAGACCTGCCAGAACGGGCTGGCCCACTTGCCGGCGACGAACGCGAAGTCCACGGCCTCGACCCCGCCCTCGGGGGAGACGAGGTTCACCCACAGGTGGACGAAGACCAGCACGAGCAGGACCACGCCGGAGAAGCGCATGAACAGCCACGCGAACATCTCGAAGTTGTTGCGGCGGGAGGAGGAGCGGTTGTACTTGACGCCGTTGACCTCGAGGTCCTTGCTCCGGGGGACCGAGATGCTTGCCTTGAGCGGAGTGCTCATTGATTAACCCCCGAAGATGGAGAGGTGGAAGATGTTGGACAGGTGCCGGACCAGGAACGGGACCATCACCACGAGCCACAGCGCGAGGACGCCCCAGAGCATCTGCTTCTGGTAGCGGGTGCCCTGCGACCAGAAGTCCACGAGGATGATGCGCAGCCCGTTGAAGGCGTGGAAGACGATGGCCGCCACGAGGCCGGCCTCGCCGAGGCCCATGACCGGGTTCTTGTAGGTCTCCATGACCGCGTTGTAGGCCTCGGGCGAGACCCGCACGAGCGCGGTGTCCAGGACGTGGACCAGAAGAAAGAAGAAGATGGCCACGCCGGTGATGCGGTGGGCGACCCAGGACCACTGGCCATGGGCCTGGCCGCGGTACAAGGTGCCCTTGGATGTCTTCGCCACTGAAAAACCTCCCTGAGTCGCTCGCCGTCGTGCGCTCTTGAAAACCGGGAATTCGCACTGCGCACGACGTGAGCGGAGCCCTCCGGCTCTGTGTCGGATATTGCGCGAGTTCCTTTCCACGATACCAGCACGGACGCCGTTTACTGACAGCCTGTCCCCCGCCAGGACACGGATCTCGCCGTGGGCGGACGTCCTTTTCCGTGCCGCCCGGCTCGGCGTCGTATGGTGATGCGTGTGACCTCTCCCCTCGCGCACTTCCACCCCTTCATCCCGGCCGGAGGGGTCGGCTCTCGGCTCTGGCCGCTCTCCCGGGCCGACGCCCCGAAGTTCCTGCTGGACCTCACCGGATCCGGCTCGTCGCTGCTGCGTGCCACCTACGACCGGCTGGCCGGACTCAGCGGCGGCCGCGTGATGGTCGTCACCGGGCGCACCCACGCCCCCGCGGTCTGCCGGCAGCTGCCGGAGCTGTCCCCGGGGGACCTCGTGCTCGAGCCGTCGCCGAAGGACTCGGCGGCGGCCATCGGCCTCGCCTGCATGCTCATCGCCCGGCAGGACCCGGACGCGATCGTCGGCTCCTTCGCGGCCGACCACGTGATCGAGCCCGCCGAGGCGTTCCAGGACGTGGTCCGGGAAGCGGTGGCGGCCGCGGCCTCGGGCCGGATCGTGACCATCGGCATCCCGCCGAGCTCCCCGGCCACCGGGTTCGGCTACATCCGCGCCGGCACGCAGCTGGGCCTGCAGGGCGCCCCGCACGCCCTGCAGGTCGAGCAGTTCGTGGAGAAGCCGGACGAGGCCACCGCGCGCGCCTACGTGCACAGCGGCAACTACACGTGGAACGCCGGCATGTTCGTGGCCCCCGCCTCCCTGATGCTGCGCCACCTCGCCGCCAGCGAGCCCGCGCTGCACGCGGGGCTGGCCGAGATCGCCGACGCGTGGGGCACGCCCGCGCAGGACGAGGTGGTCGACCGGGTCTGGCCCGGCCTGCCGAAGACCGCCATCGACTACGCCGTGGCCGAGCCCGCCGCGGCGGCCGGGGACGTCGCCATGGTGCCCGCGACCTTCACCTGGGACGACGTGGGGGACTTCGCCGCGATCAGCCGGCTCAACCACGTCGACCCGCACGGGGACCCGCACGTGACCGTGCTGGGCGACAACAGCCGGGTGCTCGCCGACAGCTCCACGGGCATCGTCGTCTCCGACACGGGCCGGATGATCGCGCTGATCGGCGTGGAGGACATCGTCGTCGTCGACACCCCCGACGCGCTGCTGGTGACCACCCAGGAGCACGCCCAGCGGGTCAAGGACGCCGTGGCCTCGCTCAAGCAGAGCGGCAACACGGACGTGCTGTGAGCGTCCCGGGCCGCGCACGGCCCGGAGTACCCTGGACAGATGCCTGACGCGCCATCCCCCGCCGCAGCCCTGGAGGCCGGCCTCCCGCCGGCCATCGGCCCCCTCCTCAAGCGGTACCTGCCGGACCTGATCGCCTTCCGGCGCGACCTGCACCGGCACCCGGAGCTGTCCTACCAGGAGTTCCGCACCACCGACCGGATCGTCGCCGCCCTGGAGAACATGGGCCTGAGCCCCGTGCGGCTCACCGACACCGGGTGCTACGTGGACATCGGCCACGGGCCCCTGGCCGTGGGCCTGCGCGCGGACATCGACGCGCTGCCCATCCAGGAGGGCACGGGCCTGGACTACTCCTCCGTCAACGACGGCGTGGCCCACTCCTGCGGCCACGACATCCACGCGACCGTGATGGTCGGCGTGGCCAAGGTGCTCGCGGACCTGCACCGCACCGCGCACATCGCCGGCACCGTGCGGATCGTCTTCCAGCCCGCCGAGGAGCAGCTGCCCGGCGGCGCCCTCACGGTGATCCGCCAGGGCGCGCTCGAAGGCGTGCCGCGCATGTTCGCCCTGCACTGCGAGCCCAAGGTCGACGTGGGCCAGGTCGGGACCCGGATCGGGGCGATCACCTCCGCCTCGGACACCGTGCGGATCGAGTTCACCGGTCGCGGCGGGCACACCTCCCGCCCGCACCTGACGCAGGACCTCGTCTACGCGATGGCCCAGATCGCCGTCAACGTCCCCGCCGTGCTCTCCCGGCGGATCGACGCCCGCTCCGGGGTCGCGGTGGTCTGGGGGCAGATGCACGCCGGCGTGGCGCCCAACGCCATCCCCGCCACGGGGTTCATGTCCGGGACCATGCGCTGCCTCGACGCCGACGCCTGGCACCGCGCCGGCACCCTGCTCGACGAGGTCGTGCACCAGGTCGCGGCGCCCTACGGGGTGGACGTGGAGCTGGAGCACATCCGCGGCGTGCCGCCCGTGGTCAACGGGGAGGTCGAGACCACCCTCATCGAGAACGCCGCCCGCGCGGAGCTCGGCGAGGACGCCGTGGTGCTGGTGCACCAGTCGATGGGCGGGGAGGACTTCGCGTGGTTCCTCCAGGAGGTCCCCGGGGCGATGATGCGCCTGGGCACCCGGACCCGGGGCGGGCACACCTACGACCTGCACCAGTCGGACTACGTGGCGGACGAGGCGGCCATCGGCTGCGGCGTCCAGGTCATGGCCAACACCGCCCTGCGCGCCATCCGGCTGCGCTCCCGGGAGACGCGCCCCGACGTCACGACGAATTAACGCCAGCCTCCGTCCACTGCGCCTACCCGTGGGTAGAATGACACCACGTCACGCCACACCGCGTGGACGGGACCCGTTGCCCGCGGCCGGGTCACCCCTGTCTCCTGGAGGAACCATGACCTTCTCACCCCGGACGTCCCGAGGATCCCGCCCGCTCTCCGCCGCCGCGCTGCTCGGCGTCTCCGCCCTGGTCCTCGCCGGCTGCGGGGCCGCGCCCGAGGAGGGCGGCCAGGCGCAGGAGCAGGCCACCGACTTCACGGGCTGCATCGTCTCCGACTCCGGGGGCTTCCAGGACCGCTCGTTCAACCAGAACTCCTACGAGGGCCTGCAGGCCGCCCAGGAGTCCATGGGCATCGAGGTGCAGCAAGCCGAGTCCCAGGCCGAGACCGACTTCGTGCCCAACCTCAACTCCATGGTCCAGCAGGGCTGCGACCTGACCGTCTCCGTGGGCTTCCTCCTCGCCGACGCCACCCGCGAGGCCGCCGAGGCCAACCCGGAGTCGAACTTCGCGATCGTGGACGACGCCTCGATCGAGCTCGACAACGTCAAGCCGCTGGTCTACAACACGGCCGAGGCCGCGTTCCTCGCCGGCTACGTCGCGGCCGGCACCACCCAGACCGGCAAGGTCGCCGCCTACGGCGGCATGGACATCCCCACCGTGACGGTGTTCATGGACGGCTTCGCCGACGGCGTCGCCCACTACAACGAGACCAAGGGCGAGAACGTCGAGCTGCTGGGCTGGAACAAGGACGCCCAGGACGGCACCTTCGTCAACAGCTTCACCGACACCTCCGCGGCGAAGACCACCACGCAGAACTTCATCAACGAGGGCGCGGACATCATCATGCCCGTGGCCGGCCAGGCGGCGCTGGGCACCCTCGACGCCGTGGTCGCCGCCAACGACGGCGGCGACGAGGTCCGCTTCGTGTGGGTCGACGCCGACGGCTACGAGACGCTGGACCAGGGCCAGCAGTACCAGCTCACCTCCGTGCTCAAGCAGATGAGCACCTCCGTGCAGGACGTCGTCGAGACGGCGGCGGAGGGCCAGTTCAGCAACGAGCCCTACATCGGCACCCTCGAGAACGACGGGGTGGGCATCGCGCCCTACCACGACCAGGAGGAGGCCGTGGGCGAGGAGCTCGCCGCCGAGGTGGAGCAGCTCAAGCAGGACATCATCGACGGCACCGTCACCGTCGAGTCCGAGAACTCGCCGCAGGCCTGATCCCGGACGTCGGCGACCACCGCACCCACCGCCGCCAGCACCACGGCCCCCGGCCGCAGCTGGCGGCGGTGGCGTGCCCGCCCGGGGCCGCGCACGGCCCAGGAGGAGGACCACCATGAAGCTCGAGCTGCAGTCCATCACCAAGCGGTTCGGTGCCTTCGCGGCCAACGAGGACATCGACCTCGTCGTCGAGCCCGGGCAGATCCACTGCCTGCTCGGGGAGAACGGGGCCGGGAAGTCGACCCTGATGAACGTCCTGTACGGGCTCTACCGGCCCACCGCGGGGCGCATCCTCGTGGACGGCGCCGAGGTGTCCTTCAAGGGCCCCGGCGACGCCATGGCCGCCGGCATCGGCATGGTGCACCAGCACTTCATGCTCGTGCCCGTGTTCACGGTCGCCGAGAACGTCGCCCTGGGGGCGGAGAGCACGAAGGGCGCGGCCCTGGACCTGGAGACCACCCGGCGCCGGATCCGGGAGATCTCCGACCGCTACGGCTTCCACGTGGACCCGGACGCCGTCGTGGAGGACCTGCCCGTGGGCGTGCAGCAGCGCGTCGAGATCATCAAGGCCCTCGTGCGGGAGGCCCAGGTGCTCATCCTCGACGAGCCGACCGCCGTGCTCACCCCGCGCGAGACCGACGAGCTGCTCGAGATCATGCGCCAGCTGCGCCGCTCGGGACGCTCGATCCTGTTCATCTCGCACAAGCTGCGCGAGGTCAAGGAGATCTCCGACGTGATCACCGTGGTCCGCCGCGGCCGCGTGGTGGGGCAGACCTCCCCGGAGGCCTCGACCTCCGAGCTCGCCGCGCTGATGGTGGGCCGCGACGTCTCCCTCACGGTGGCCAAGGGCCAGGCCGAGCCGGGGGAGCGCGCCCTCGAGGTCAGCGGGCTCACCGTGGTCGGCGACAACGGCGTGAAGCTGCTCGACGACGTCAGCTTCGACGTGGCCCGCGGAGAGATCCTCGCGGTGGCCGGTGTGCAGGGCAACGGCCAGACCGAGCTCGCCGAGGCGATCCTGGGCCTGCGGGAGCGGGCCACCGGCTCGATCCGGCTGGCCGGCACGGAGCTGCTGGGCAGGTCGGTGCGCCAGGTGCTGGACGCCGGCGTGGGCTTCGTCCCGGAGGACCGCTCCACGGACGGGCTCGTGGGGCCCTTCACCGTCGCCGAGAACCTGGTGCTGGACCTCTACGGCGACGACCGCTTCTCCCGCGGGCCCTCCCTGCGCCTGGGCGAGGTCCAGGCCAACGCCCGCCGCGCCGTCGAGCAGTTCGACGTGCGCACCCCGTCGGTGGACGCCCCGGTCCAGACGCTCTCCGGCGGCAACCAGCAGAAGGTCGTGATCGCCCGGGAGCTGTCCCGGCCCCTCGAGCTCTTCCTCGCCTCCCAGCCCACCCGCGGGGTGGACGTCGGGTCGATCGAGTTCATCCACGAGCAGATCGTCGCCGAGCGGGACAAGGGCGTGCCCGTGCTCATCGTCTCCACCGAGCTCGACGAGGTCTACGCGCTCGCGGACCGGATCGCCGTGTTCTTCCACGGCCGCATCATGGGCATCGTCGGCCCCGACACCCCGCGCGACGTCCTGGGCCAGATGATGGCCGGGGCCACCGCCGAGGAGGCCCGCGCCTCCGCCGCCCAGCACAACCCCCAGCACAACCCCCAGCACACCGCCCAGCACACGAAGGAGCAGGCATGAGCGCCACCGGAGCGGCCCCCGCGGTCGCCGAGCAGCAGAGCGCGCCGCCGCCCACGGCCACCACCCCCGGCGCCCCGCGGCGCACCTGGCTGGGCTCGGCGCTGCAGTCGGTGCTCGCGATCGTCGCGGCCCTGGTGCTGGGCGGGCTGCTGATCGCCGTGACCGACGAGCGCGTCGCCGACGCCGCGGGCTACTTCTTCGCCCGCCCCGGGGACACCCTCGCCGCGATGTGGGCCGCGGCGTCCTCCGCCTACGAGGCCATGTTCTACGGCGCCGTCTACAACCCCAACGGCGCGACCTTCGCCCAGCGGATCTACCCGCTCACCGAGACGCTGACCGTGGCCACCCCGCTGATCCTCGCCGGCCTCGGCGTGGCCGTGGCCTTCCGGGCGGGGCTGTTCAACATCGGCGCCCAGGGCCAGCTGCTGATCGGCGCGGCCCTCGCCGCGTGGGTGGGCTTCGCCTGGCAGCTGCCGGTGGGCGTGCACCTGCTCGCCGTGGTCCTCGCCGGCGCCGTGGGCGGAGCCCTGTGGGGCGGGATCGTCGGGCTGCTCAAGGCCCGCACCGGCGCCCACGAGGTGATCCTCACGATCATGCTCAACTACATCGCGCTGAACCTGGTCGCCTATCTGCTGACCCGGCCCGCCTTCCTGCGGCCCGGGTCCTCGAACCCGGTGAGCCCCCAGATCGCCGAGACCGCGATGTTCCCGCGGCTGCTGGGGGAGCAGTTCCGCCTGCACTGGGGCTTCGTGCTCGCCATCCTCGCCACCGTGTTCGTGGCGTGGCTGCTCCACCGCTCCACGGTGGGCTTCGAGCTGCGCGCCGTCGGCGCCAACCCGCGCGCGGCCCGCACCGCCGGCATCTCCGTCACACGCGGCTACGTCGTCGTCATGCTGCTCGCGGGCGCGCTGGCCGGCCTCGCGGGCGTCGCGCAGGTCGCCGGCACCGAGCGGGCGCTGACCTCCGGGATCGCCGCGTCCTTCGGCTTCGACGCGATCACGGTGGCCCTGCTGGGCCGGTCCAAGCCGTGGGGGACGTTCTTCGCCGGCCTGCTCTACGGCGCCTTCCGCGCCGGGGGCGTCACGATGCAGTCGATGACCGGCACGAACATCGACATCGTGCTGGTCGTGCAGTCGCTGATCGTGCTGTTCATCGCCCTGCCGCCGCTGCTGAGGACCGGCCAGGACCGGGTCCGGACCCGGCGCGGACGGGGCACCACCACCGCCACCGAGGGGGCCCGGGCATGAGCTCGCAGGAACCGACACCGCAGCACGAGAACGCCCCGTGGGCCGACGGCAGCACCGCCACCACCTCCGCCACCGCCACCGCGCCGGCCGAGGCGGAGCTGTCCACGGCGGCGGCCAACGAGGTCGTGGGCGTGACCAGCTGGCGCACCCCCGTGGTCCTGGCCCTGCTGAGCGCCGTGGCCCTCGTCCTGTTCGGGCTCAACGCCCCGGACAACCGGGTCGCCTTCCGCGTCTCCGAGGACGGGGACCTCTTCCGCGTGCCGGACCTCGCGGTCAACGGAGTGGTGTGGGGCTGGCTCACCGTGGTCGTGCTCCTCGCCCTGACGGCCCTGGCCTTCGTGCGCGCCCGGGCCCGGGCGCAGCTGCCCCGCTGGGCGGTGCTGGTGTTCGGCTTCTTCTTCGTCAGCGGCTTCCTCGTGTGGGTCGTGGGCAGCTCGCGCACCCCGGACGTGTCCCTGTCGGGCCTGCTGGCCGGGTCCGTGGCCCTGGCCATCCCTCTGATCTTCGGCTCCCTGGGCGGACTCCTGTGCGAGCGCTCCGGGGTCGTGAACATCGCGATCGAGGGGCAGCTGCTGTTCGGCGCCTTCTCCGCGGCCGTGGCCGGGTCCCTGTCCGGCAGCGCCTGGGTGGGGCTGCTGGCCGCCGTGGTCGGCGCGGGCCTGGTCTCCCTGGTGCTCGCCGTCTTCTCGATCACCTACAAGGTCAACCAGGTGATCGTGGGCGTGGTGCTCAACGTGCTCGTCTCCGGGCTGACCGGCTTCCTCTTCGCCACGGTGCTGGAGACCAACGCGAGCGTGTTCAACTCCCCGCCGCGGCTGCCGCGCTTCGCCGTGCCCGTGCTCTCCGAGATCCCCGTGCTCGGCCCCATCCTCTTCGACCAGTCCGTGATCGGGTACCTGATGTACGTGGCGGTGGCCGTGGTGTGGTTCGCCCTGTACCGCACCCGCTGGGGGCTGCGCACCCGCGCGGTGGGCGAGCACCCCAAGGCCGCGGACACCCTGGGCGTGAACGTCAACGCGCTGCGCTTCCGCAACGTGCTGCTCGGCGGCATGGTCGCCGGGGTCGGCGGGGCGTTCTACACCCTGGTCTCCGTGTCCGCGTTCACCCGGGACATGACCTCCGGCGCCGGGTACATCGCCCTGGCCGCGCTGATCTTCGGCCGGTGGAACCCCATCGGGGCACTGCTCGCGTCCCTGCTGTTCGGCTTCGCGTCCAACCTGCAGTCCATCCTGTCCTTCCTGGGCACCCCCGTGCCCAGTCAGTTCCTGGCCATGCTCCCGTACGTCGTGACGATCCTGGCCGTGGCCGGGCTCGTCGGCGCCTCCCGCGCCCCCGCGGCCTCGGGCCAGCCCTACACCAAGGAGTGAGCCCACCGTGACCGAGCACCAGCCCCCGGCGGGGACCGGGGCCGCCCACGCCGCCCCGGAGGACACCGCGGAGGTCACCGCGGAGGGCGCCGTGGACTGGGCGCGGCTGCGCGCGGCCGCCGTCGCCGCCCGCGAGCACGCCTACGTGCCGTACTCGCGCTTCCCCGTGGGCGCGGCCGCCCTGACCGAGGACGGGCGGGTGGTCTCCGGGTGCAACGTGGAGAACGCCTCCTACGGGCTGACCCTGTGCGCGGAGTGCGCCCTGGTCTCGGCCCTGCACATGTCCGGCGGCGGCCGGCTCGCCGCCTTCGTCTGCGTGGACGCCCGCGGGGACGTCCTGATGCCCTGCGGGCGCTGCCGGCAGCTGCTGTACGAGCACCGCGCGCCCGGTCTGCGGCTGCTCACCGTCTCCGGGGTGCGGACCATGGCCGAGGTCCTGCCCGACGCCTTCGGCCCCGAGCACCTCTGACGGGTCGCGGGCGCCTGCGCCGAACTCTCCGCCGCGCCCTGCGCCGAGCCCTCCGGCGGCCTCGTGCCGCCGCACCGTACCTCCTCCCGAAAGGACCCCTCATGACCGAGCAGTTCGACGCCGTCGACGTCATCCGGACCAAGCGCGACGGCGCGGCGCTCTCGCCCGCCCAGATCGCGTGGGTGGTGGACGCCTACACCCGCGGGGTCGTGGCCGAGGAGCAGATGAGCGCGCTGGCCATGGCGATCTTCCTGCGCGGCATGGACCGGGAGGAGATCGCGGGCTGGACGCGGGCGATGATCGCCTCGGGGGAGCGGATGGACTTCTCGCAGCTCGTGCGCTCCGGGGCCCGCTCGGCGACCAGCGACAAGCACTCGACCGGCGGGGTGGGGGACAAGATCACGCTGCCGCTGGCCCCGCTCGTGGCGGTCTACGGGGTGGCCGTCCCGCAGCTGTCCGGCCGCGGGCTCGGCCACACCGGCGGCACCCTGGACAAGCTCGAGTCGATCCCCGGGTGGCGCGCCGCGCTGAGCAACGCGGAGATGATGGACCAGCTGCGCGACGTCGGCGCGGTGATCTGCGCCGCCGGCTCCGGGCTGGCCCCGGCCGACAAGAAGCTCTACGCGCTGCGCGACGTCACCGGCACGGTGGAGTCCATCCCGCTCATCGCGTCCTCCATCATGTCCAAGAAGATCGCCGAGGGCACCCAGTCCCTGGTGCTCGACGTGAAGGTCGGCTCCGGCGCGTTCATGAAGGACCTCGCGTCCGCCCGCGAGCTGGCCCGCACCATGGTGGACCTCGGCGCGGACGCCGGCGTCACGACCACCGCGCTGCTCACCGACATGTCCACGCCCCTGGGACTGGCCGTCGGCAACGCCGTGGAGGTCCAGGAGTCCGTGGACGTGCTCGCCGGGGGAGGCCCGGACGACGTCGTGGAGCTCACCGTGGCGCTCGCCGCGGAGATGCTCGCCGCCTCCGGGATCCCCGACGCCGACCCCGCGGAGGCCCTGCGGGACGGCCGCGCCATGGACGTGTGGCGGGCCATGGTCTCCGCCCAGGGTGGGGACCCCGACGCCCCGCTGCCGCAGGCCCGGGAGTCCGAGACCGTCACGGCCGAGGCCGACGGGGTGCTCACCGAGCTCGACGCCTACAAGGTCGGGCTGGCCTCCTGGCGCCTCGGCGCGGGCCGGGCCCGCCGGGAGGACCCGGTCCAGGCCGGCGCCGGGGTCCTGCTGCACGCCAAGCCCGGCGACGCCGTCCGGGCGGGCCAGCCGCTGCTGACGCTGCGCACCGACACCCCCGAGCGCTTCGCCCGGGCCCGGGAGGCCCTGGAGGGCGCCGTCGTGGTCCGGCCCTCGGCCCCGGAGGACCGTCCGGCCCGCGGGGTGGTCCTCGAGACCGTGCGCTGAGACCGCCGGGAGGAGGTCCCGCGGGCCCGCCTATACTGCGGAGAGAACCAGCGCGAAACGAGAACCGAGGGCGTGCGCACACGCTCAGAAGGGTGGGTCCAGTTGGGTCTGCGAGGCATTTTCCGGAAAAACAGCGGTGACGGCGCGTCGCAGGAGACGGCCCCGGAGGGCCGACCGGCCGCTCCGCCCGCCGGGCAGGCCGGTCCCGGCGACGCCGAGGCGCGGTCGGGCGCGCCCGTCGCCCCGGGGCGGCAGCACGCGGCGCACGGTGCCGAGGAGGCCCGCCCGGTGCCGCCGGAGGGACCGCTGGCCGTCCTCGTGGAGCGGCTGACGGCCCGCGGTGCCGACCGCGCCGTGCTCACCCTGGTCCAGCGCGGCAACACCATGACGCACCAGACGGAGCAGTCCGTGGGGGACGTGGCCCCGTCCGTGGAGTCGGGCACCGTGGACCAGGACTCGCCGCTCTTCGACCCGGTCGCCGACCTCTACAGCGAGGCCATGTCCTCCCCGCGGGGCGCGTGGCAGAACGCCCGCATCGAGGTGGGCCCGGAGCAGGACGGGGTCCGTCCCGTGGTGACGACCTACGGGTTCGCCGACGGAGCCGAGGACGTGCAGACCTGGCGGTCGGGCCGCCCGACCCCGGCGCCCCCGGCGAGCGCCGTGGGCACGGACGGCGACGAGCGCCCCGGTGACCGGGCCGCCGCGGGAGTCCCGGTGCACGAGCAGCGGACCGACGAGCGGTGGACCGAGGACTCCGGCACCCGTTCCGGGACCGGCGCCCCGGAGGCGGCCGCGGCCGCGGACAGCGCGGCGCCCGCCGAGCCCGCTCCCGTGACCGGCGGCACGCCGGTCATCACCGAGGTCGACGGACCCGCCGGCTCCTCCGCCGCCCCGGCCGGGCCGGTCCCTGCCGTTCCGACCGTGGCGGGCACGGCGCCCGGGTCCGTGCCCGGGGCCGACGACGGGCAGCGCGTCCCCGACCACGTCGACCACGAGGAGTGGCACGAGGACGTCGAGCCGCCGGCCCCCACCGGCGCCGGCGCCGCCGCTGCCGCCGCGGTCGCGGCCGGCACCTCGGCCGGCGAGGACCAGGACTCCTCGGCGCCGGAGACCGCCGTCTCCACCGACGTCTCCCCGTCCTACCGCGCCCCCTCCGGGGTCGCGGAGCGCCCCTCGCAGGACGCCCTCGCCCAGGGGAACCTCGTGCTGAAGGAGGCCGACGTCCTGCGCCGGCTCGCGGCCGCCCAGCGGCGCCTGTTCGGCCCGGACGGCACGGCCATGGACGTCTCCACGGTCCTGGTGCGGATCCGCGCCCTGGGCACGTACTACGACGCCCTCACGCACGTGCGCAAGAACGGCTTCTGGGACCAGCGCCGCACCTTCGACCTGATCCCCGAGGACCTGCTGCACGTGCAGGAGTTCAAGGACGAGTCCTACGTGGAGGGCACCGGCGCGCCGCTGGCCATGATGTTCCGCTTCCGCCCGGGCATCCCCCCGGAGGTCTCCTTCGACTACGCGGACGAGGAGGCCTTCGTGCGCTACGAGGAGCGGCTGCCCGCGCAGAACTACCTCGAGGAGCTGCGCATGTACCCGCGGACCGGGGCGAACATCCCGCAGCACATGAACGAGGCCCTGCAGGACTGGAACTACTGAGCCCGTGATGCTGACGTCCGCCGAACGCGGTCCGGCCCGTGTGCCGGACCGCGTGCTCCGTGACCTGCCCAAGGTCTGCCTGCACGACCACCTCGACGGCGCGCTGCGCCCGGCCACGGTGGTCGAGCTGGCCGCCGCCGCCGGGCACCGCCTGCCGGTCGAGGAGCCCGAGGCCCTCGGCCGGTGGATCCGCGCCAGTGCCGACTCCGGCTCGCTGGTGCGCTACCTGGAGACCTTCGAGCACACCGTGGCCGTGATGCAGTCGCCCGAGGCGCTCGTGCGCTGCGCCCGGGAGTACGTCGAGGACCTCGTGGCCGACGGCGTCGTGCACGCCGAGGTCCGGTGGGCGCCGGAGCAGCACACCGCGGGCGGGCTGTCGATGGCCGAGGCCGTCGAGGCCGTCCGGCTGGGCCTCTCCGAGGGCGTGCTCGCCGCGGAGGACGCCGGGCACATCGTCTCCGTCACCCAGATCCTGTGCGCCATGCGCCACGCCGAGCGGTCCCTCGAGGTGGCCCGGCTGGTGGTCGACAACCGGGACCGCGGCGTCGTGGCCTTCGACCTCGCCGGGCCGGAGGACGGCTTCCCACCGGTGCGCCACCGAGCGGCTCTCGAGCTGCTCGCGGACGAGCTCATGCCCGTGACCCTGCACGCCGGCGAGGCGGCGGGCATCGGGTCCATCCGGGACGCGCTGGCCACGGGCCGCGCCCTGCGGCTGGGCCACGGGGTGCGCATCGCGGAGGACATCGAGATCGAGGAGGAGGACGGCGTCGCCGTCGTCACGCTCGGCCGCACCGCGGAGTGGGTCCGGGACCGGGGCATCGCCCTCGAGGTCTGCCCCACCTCCAATCTCCAGACCGGCGCGGTGGCCGCCTTCGGCGCGGCCCCCGAACGGCACCCGGTGGACATGCTCTACCGCACGGGCTTCACCGTGACCATCTCCCCGGACAACCGGCTGATGAGCGGCACGTCGGTCACCGGTGAGCTCGCCGCCCTCGTGGCCCACTTCGGCTACGGGCTCGAGGACCTGGAGCAGCTGCAGCGCAACGCGGCGGCCGCCGCGTTCCTGCCGCTGGAGGACCGCAGCGCACTGGAGGGGATCATCACGGAGGGCTTCGAAGGGATGCACGGATGAGCCAGGGGCACGGGACGGACGACGTCCCCGCAGGACTGGGCGTGCCCGAGCGCACCGCGCAGCGCTTCGCGGAGCTCGTGGCGGTCATGGACCGGCTGCGCTCCCCGGGCGGGTGCGCCTGGGACGGCCAGCAGACCCACGAGTCCCTCGTGCGCTATCTCGTGGAGGAGGCCTACGAGGTGGTCGAAGCCGTCGAGGCCGAGGGCGGCCCGGCCGCCCACGCCGCCCTGCTGGTCGAGGAGCTCGGCGACGTCCTGCTGCAGGTCGTCTTCCACGCGCGCGTCGCCCAGGAGCGCCCGCGCACGCAGGGCGGGTTCGACGTCTCCGACGTGCTGGAGGCGATCATCACCAAGCTGGTGCGCCGCCACCCGCACGTCTTCGGACCCGGCGCGTCCGGGGACGTGGCGGGGGAGCAGACCCTCGACCAGCTGCACTCCCGCTGGGAGGACCTCAAGAAGGCCGAGAAGCCGGAGCGGACCGGGCCCTTCGACGGCATCCCGCCGCACCTGCCCGCCCTGGCCCTGGCGGAGAAGACCCTCGCCCGGGCCCGCAAGCACGACCTCGAGCCCCCGGCCCCCCACGGGGAGGAGGCCGCCGGCCCGCACACCGAGGAGGAACTGGGGGAGGCCCTGTTCGCGCTCGTGCGCACCGCCTCCTCCCGCGGGCTGGACGCCGAGCGGGCCCTGCGCGGGGCCGCCCGCGCCTACGCCGCCGCGCGGGACGGCGGCTGAGCCCGTCCCGGGCCGCCACCGGCAGGGACCGGGCCGCCACGAGTCGCTAGGCTGGATCCGGCAGGGGCGCCCGGTCGTGACGGGGCGTGCCCCGGCCGGTGCCCGGCACCGGTCTCCCGCCCACCCCGCACGTTCCACGCCCGCACCACCGTCAGCACGAAACGCCAGCACCAACGTCAGGAGCACCACATGGCCATGATCACCGCAGTGCACGCCCGTCAGATCCTCGACTCCCGCGGCAACCCGACCGTGGAGGTCGAGGTCCTCCTCGAGGACGGCAGCTACGGCCGGGCGGCCGTTCCCTCGGGCGCCTCGACCGGAGCCTTCGAGGCCGTCGAGCGCCGTGACGGCGACAAGAAGGTGTACCTCGGCAAGGGCGTCCTCGACGCCGTGAAGGCCGTGGACGAGGAGATCGCCGAGGCCGTGATCGGTCTCGACGCCACCGACCAGCGCCTGATCGACCGGACCATGCTCGATCTCGACGGCACGGACAACAAGGGCAGCCTCGGCGCCAACGCGATCCTGGGCGTCTCCCTCGCCGTGGCCCGCGCGGCCGCGAACGCCTCCGACCTGGAGCTCTACAAGTACCTGGGCGGGCCCAACGCCCACGTGCTGCCGGTGCCGATGATGAACATCCTCAACGGCGGCTCCCACGCGGACTCCAACGTGGACATCCAGGAGTTCATGATCGCCCCGATCGGCGCGGCGACCTTCTCCGAGGCCCTGCGCACCGGTGTGGAGGTCTACCACTCCCTCAAGGCCGTGCTCAAGGAGCGCGGGCTGGCCACCGGCCTGGGCGACGAGGGCGGCTTCGCCCCGAACCTGGAGTCCAACCGCGCCGCCCTGGACCTCATCTCCGAGGCGATCGAGAAGGCCGGCTACACCGTGGGCACCGACGTGGCGCTCGCCCTGGACGTCGCCTCCTCCGAGTTCTTCGAGAACGGCGCGTACAGCTTCGAGGGCAAGCAGCTGAGCGCCGCGGAGATGACCGCCTACTACGAGGAGCTCGTGCGGGACTACCCGATCGTCTCCATCGAGGACCCGCTGGACGAGGACGACTGGGAGGGCTGGCAGACCCTGACCGCCTCCGTGGGCACCCAGGTGCAGATCGTCGGCGACGACCTGTTCGTCACCAACCCGGAGCGGCTCAGCCGCGGCATCGCGGAGGGCGCCGGCAACGCCCTGCTCGTGAAGGTCAACCAGATCGGCTCCCTCACCGAGACCTTCGACGCCATCTCCCTGGCCCAGCGGCACATGTTCCACTGCATGATCTCCCACCGCTCGGGCGAGACCGAGGACACCACGATCGCCGACATCGCGGTGGCCACCAACGCCGGGCAGATCAAGACCGGCGCGCCGGCCCGCTCCGAGCGCGTGGCGAAGTACAACCAGCTGCTGCGCATCGAGGAGGAGCTCGGCGACGCCGCGCGCTACGCGGGCGCCTCGGCGTTCCCGCGCTACACCGCGAAGTGAGGCGCCGCGGCGGCCGGGCCGGCGGGTCCGGCCCGGCCGCCGCGAGGGCGGGCAGTCCCCGGACGACCGCCCCCTGAGCGCTAGACTGGTCCCCGTCCCCGCCCGTTCCCCGTGAGGTCCCCATGCCCGCTCCCCGTCCTCGCACCACCCGTCTGCTCGGCGGCCGGGACGCCGCGCAGGGCGCCGCATCGGGGCCCCGCGGACCGGGCAGCGGCTCCAGCGCCGTGGGATCGCCCACCCCCGCCCGCACCTTCAGCGGCCGTTTCCTGCTCCTGACGCTCGTGGCCGTGCTCATCGTCTTCCTGGCGGCCCCGACCACCAAGATCTGGCTCGAGCAGCGCGCCGAGATCGCGGCCCTCGAGCAGTCCATCGCCGACATGGAGGCCGAGCAGGCGTCCTTGGAGGACCGGGTGGACCAGTGGTCGGACGAGACCTACGTCAAGCAGCAGGCACGGGACCGGCTCCTGTACGTCATGCCGGGGGAGCGGTCCTACCTCGTGGTGGGCGCCGAGGAGATGGGGGGCGCCGTGGTGGACTCCTCGGCGGCCCAGGTGGAGGCCGAGAAGCCCGCCTGGGTGGACGCCCTCTGGCAGTCCGTGGTCAGCTCCGCCTACGAGGACGCCGCGGCAGCACCGGAGACGCTGGGCACCGAGGACACGAGCGGGGCCGAGGACCCGGACACCACCGACACCACCGACAGCACGGACGGCACCGGTGCCGCCGAGGACACCGGCGGGACCGAGGACGCCGGGACCCCCGTCCCGGCGGACGGCGCCGCCGAGGGGACCCCCGCCCCCACGGGCGGGACCGACGAGCCGCAGGACGCGGCGACGGACAGCCGCGGCACGGCCGCGGAGTGAGGAACGGCGTGAACTTCCAGCACGGACACGAACCCGGCGAGGCGGCGGGCGGGCCACGCGCCCCGCGGGGGCTCGGGGTGACGGCCGAGACGGTCGCGCCCACGGCCCTGGACCTGCAGGTCCTGTCCCGCCAGCTCGGGCGCCCGGTCCGCGACGTCGTCGAGATCCCGGCGCGCTGCACCTGCGGGAACCCGCTCGTGGCGGCCACCGCGCCCCGGCTGGCCGGCGGGACGCCGTTCCCCACCGTGTTCTACCTGACCCACCCGGTGATCACGGCCGCGGTGTCCCGGCTGGAGGCCGGCGGGCTGATGTACGAGATGTCCGACCGGATCGTGCGGGACGAGGAGCTCGCCGCGGCACACCGCGCCGCGCACGAGGACTACCTCGCCGAGCGGGCCCGGATCGGGGCGCAGGCGGGCACCGGGCCCGTCCCCGAGATCGAGGGCATCTCCGCCGGGGGCATGCCCGTGCGCGTGAAGTGCCTGCACGTGCTCGCCGGCCACGCCCTGGCGGCCGGCCGCGGCGTGAACGTGCTCGGCGACGAGACCCTGGACGCGATCGCCGAGTGGTGGACCCCCGGGACCTGCCACTGCGACCCGGCCTGGCGCGAGGCCTGACCCCTCCGGGTCCGCTCCCGCGGCCCGGCCTTCCCCCGCCCCCAACACCTCGAGGACGACCCATGCGCGTAGGCGCCATCGACTGCGGCACCAACTCCATCCGCCTGCTCATCGCCGACACCCGGGAGGAGGACGGCCGCACGGTCCTCGACGACCTGGTGCGGGAGATGCGCGTGGTCCGGCTGGGCCAGGGCGTGGACGCCACCGGCTGGCTGGCGGAGGCGGCCCTGGAGCGCACCTTCGCGGCCGCCGACGAGTACGCCCGGCTCCTGGCGGAGCACGACGTGGAGCAGCTGCGGTTCGTCGCCACGAGCGCCACCCGCGACGCCGGCAACCGGGACGTCTTCCTCGCGGGCATCCGCGAGCGGCTCGGCGTGAGCCCCGAGGTGATCACGGGGGACGAGGAGGCGCAGCTGTCCTTCCTCGGCGCGTCCGCGGCCGTGCCCGGCACCGACCCGGAGGACCGGGTGCTCGTGGTCGACCTCGGCGGAGGGTCCACCGAGTTCGTGCTCGGCAACTCCCGGGGCGTGCGCGCCGAGCGCAGCGTGGACATCGGCTGCGTCCGGCTCACCGAGCGGCACCTCGGCGCCAACCCGCCCACGCCGGAGCAGCAGGCGGCCGTCCTGCGCGACGTCGACCACGCCGTGGACGTGGTGCAGCAGAGCGTGCCCCTGGCCGAGACCACCCACCTCGTGGGGGTGGCCGGCACGATCACCACCGTCACCGCGCACGCGCTCGGGCTGCCCGGCTACGACCCCGAGGCGATCGACGGGACCGAGCTCCCGGCCGAGCGGATCGACCGGGCGTGCCGGGAGCTCACCGCCATGACCCGCCAGGAGCGGGCCGCGCTGCCCTACATGCACGCGGGCCGGGTCGACGTCATCGGCGGCGGGGCCCTCGTGTGGCGGCGGATCGTGGAGCGGGTCGGTGCGGCCACCGGCGGCCGGGTGCGCACGGCGATCGCGAGCGAGCACGATATTTTGGACGGGATCGCCCTGTCCCAGATCGGCTGACCGGCCCCGACCCGGAAGGACCCATGGCTTCCACCCCCGCCCGCCGCCGCACTCCGCGCCCCCGTGTGCCCGCGCGGTGGACGGCCGCGGCGGCCGCGTGCGCCGTGGCCGGCACCGCAGCGGCCGGTACCGCCGTGGCGGGGCCGGCCCATGCCCGGCCGCCCGCCCCGGCCCCCAGCATCCCGATCGAGGACCCCGTCAGCCCGGCGCCCGGCGAGACCCCCGCCCCGGACACCTCGCGGATCGCCGAGGACGGCATCCGCTCCCTGCAGTACTGGCTGGACGAGTACGGGGTGCGCGAGGCCTGGAAGGAGTCGACGGGCGAGGGCGCCCGGATCGCGGTCATCGACACGGGGGTGGACGGCTCCCACCAGGACCTGGAGGGCGCCGTCGTCGGAGGCACCGACGTCTCGGGCGGAGGCGCCGCCGACGGCCAGGAGGGCCTCGGCACGGAGCCCGAGCACGGGACCCTCGTGGCCTCCGTGGCCGCGGGCCGCGGCCACGTGGCCCCGGGCGGGCGCGACGACGCCGGGCCGGGCCGCCCCGCCGGCGTGGTCGGCGTGGCCCCCGACGCCGAGGTGCTCGCCGTGTCGACGTGGCTGGGCGGCGAGACCTCGGAGGTCCGCAGCGTGGACGAGCAGCTCCCGGACGCCGTCCGGTGGGCCGTGGACCAGGGCGCGGACGTCATCAACATGTCCGTGGGCTCCAACACCACCTCCTGGCCCGAGAGCTGGGACGAGGCGTTCCTCTACGCCGAGGAGAAGGACGTGCTGATCGTCGCGTCCGCGGGCAACCGGGGGTCCGGGCTCGTCCAGGTGGGCGCCCCGGCCACCATCCCCGGAGTGCTCACGGTGGGCGGCGTCGGCCGCACCGGGGAGGCGAGCTGGGAGTCCTCCTCGCAGGGCATCTCCATCGCCGTCGCCGGCCCCTCCGAGGACATGGTCGGCGCCATCCCCGGGGACCGCTACGCCTCGTGGGCGGGGACCTCCGCGTCCGCGCCCGTGGTCGCGGGCACCGCCGCGCTCATCAAGGCGAAGTGGCCGGGAATGAGCTCCGCCCAGGTCGCCAACCGCATCATCTCCACCGCCCGGGACACCGGGGCCCCGGGCAAGGACCCGCTCTACGGCTACGGGGTGCTCGACGTCGAGGCCGCGCTGACCGAGGACGTCCCCGAGGTCGAGGCCAACCCGCTGGGCAGCATGCGGCAGTGGGTTCAGGTTCACCGGCGGAGCGCCGGGGCGACGCCCGGGGCCACCCCCTCGGAGAGCTCCGCACCCGTCACCGAGGAGGTCGAGGCCGAGGTCGCCCCGCCCGAACCGGTCGCCCCGATCGACGAGACGGGCCTGCTGCCCGTGGTGGTGCTCACAGGGTTCGGGCTGCTCGTCCTGGGCCTGACCGCCGGCGCCGCCGTGCACATCCGCCGCATCGTGCGCGAGGACGCGGACGGCGGCACCTGAGCCGGTTCCGCACCCGCTCCTGGACACGGTGCCGGGCGTCCCGCCGAGGACCCGGGGCCGACAGCTTTCTGAGTAGACTCGGAGGCATGTCTTTCACTCAACTGGCCAAGGATCGTCCGCGCCTTCTGATCGTCGGCGGAGGCTACGTCGGCTTCACCGTGGCGCAGGAGCTGCAGAAGCGGATCAAGGAATCCGGCGGGGTCGTGACCGTCGTCGACCCCAACCCGTACATGACCTACCTGCCCTTCCTCCCGGAGGTGGCCGCCGGCAACATCGAGGGGCGCCACGCCGTCGTCCCGCACCGTCAGCACCTGCGCGACTGCGAGCTCGTCGGCGGACGCGTGATCGGCGTCGACCACGCCAACCGCACCGCGACGGTCCAGGGCGTCGACGAGGGCGAGACCTTCGAGCTCGCCTACGACGAGATCGTGATCTCCGGCGGCTCCGTCACCCGCGCCTTCCCGATCGAGGGGCTCGCGGAGAACGGCATCGGCCTGAAGTCCGTCGAGGAGGCCGTCGGGCTGCGCGACTGGGTCCTCGAGCGCATCGAGTTCGCGTCCCTGACCTCCGACGAGGACGAGCGCCGCCGGGCGCTGACCTTCGTCGTGGTCGGCGGCGGGTACGCCGGCACGGAGGGCCTCGCCGAGATCGAGGACATGGCACGCACCGCCGTGGAGCGCAACGACCGCCTGCAGCCCTCCGACCTGCGCTTCGTGCTGGTCGAGGCCATGGGCCGGATCATGCCCGAGGTCTCCGAGGAGCGGGCCGAGAAGGTCGTGGCCCACCTGCGCAGCCGTGGCATCGAGGTGCTGCTCAACACCTCCCTCGACTCCGCCGTGGACAAGCACCTGAAGCTGATCAACATGCAGGACAAGTCCCCGGCCGGCGAGATCGACACGGACACCCTCGTCTGGACCGCCGGCGTGCAGGCCAACCCCCTGGTGAAGAACACCGACTTCCCGCTGGACCAGCGCGGCCGCGTGCGCGCCGGGGCCGACCTGCGGATCACCGGCGACGACGGGCCCCTCGAGGGCGCCTGGGCCGCCGGCGACGTCGCGGCCGTCCCGGACCTCACCGGCGGCGGCGTCGGCGGGTTCTGCGTGCCGAACGCCCAGCACGCCGTGCGCCAGGCCCGCGTCCTGGCCAAGAACGTCCTGGCCGCCCGCGCGGGCAAGCCGCTGGAGGACTACTACCACGAGAACCTCGGCGCAGTCGCCGGCCTGGGCCTCTACAAGGGCGTGGCCAGCATCAAGAACCTGCCCGGCATCAAGGGCAACGGCGTCGAGTTCTCCGGCTTCCCGGCGTGGATGATGCACCGCCTCTACCACGGCTATGCGATCCCCACCGTGGAGCGCAAGGTGCGGGTGTTCTCCGAGTACGTGCTCAACGCCGTGTTCGGCCGTGACACCGCGCCGATCCGGCACGCGCGCGAGCCCCGGCTGAACTTCCAGGAGGCCACCGGCACCGCCCCGGCCACCAGCAAGGCCAGCCTCTGACCCCACCGTCCGACCCGCTCGACCCCGTCCCGGCACCGGCCGGCGGCGGGGTCGAGCCGTTCCCGGGACCGCCCCGGGCGGCGGCGGGGTGGTCCGCAATACGCACGCCTCCTTGTGGGCGTGCGCCGCGTTCCCTAGGCTGGCGCGACCGCAGGACACCGTCTCGCGGCGACCGCACGCGAAGAAGGGTGCACCCCATGGACCACCACGTCTCCGTCCTCGTCCAGATCGACCGGCAGAGCGCCGCCGTGCGCCTGGTCGTCAGCGGATGCCTGACCGAGCACAACCACCAGGCCGTGCGTCCGCTCGTCCTCCGGGCGCGCACGCTGGTCGCCCCGGCGAACGTCACGGTCGACCTGACCTGCGCCGAGCACGTGGAGGCCTCCGCGGTGGACCTGCTGCGCTGGTCCCTCGACGAGGACGCCATGCTGGAGCAGATCGGCCCGGTGGAGCTCCTGCTCCCGGATCCGCTGCCCGAGCACCGGCCCGCGCCGTACAGCGGGCACCGCGGCCGGGACACGGTGGCCGGGCTCGCCGCGTGAGCGGACCCCTCGCCGATCAGGACGCCAGCAGCTGGGCGGCCGGCTGAGCCGGGCGCGCCGGCCGGTTCAGGCGGCGAGCCATCCGGGAGCCCGCAGATGGTGGGTCATTCGTGTGGGCGCGTCCGGGTGTTCCGGCAGCACGCCCGACAGCAGCAGCTCCACCGGGCTCGTCCCCTCCAGCGTGGGATCGTCGTGGACCGCTGTGCGCAGCTGACCGACCGCGTTCCCCTCGACGTGCTCGGCGGCGGTGAGGTCCACGCTGACCGTCACCGGCGGGATCAGGGTCCGGGCACGGCGGATGAGCGGGTGCAGGGCGTGCTGATTGGCCTCGGTCAGGCACCCGGTCACCAGCAGCCGCACGTAGCGGCCGTCGAGGTCCACCTGGACGAGGACGGAGAGCTTGTGGTCCATGGGAGCATCCTTCTGCGCATGCATTCCGACGGCCACCTGCTGGACCGCTGCTCAGCCTAGACAGCGTGTGCCGGCCGTCACAAGCAACCTGTCCACAAAACGCCCGACAGGCTCGTGACGAGCCATCACGCCGCACGGGCCGCGCACGCTGCTGTGCCGGCGCGCCGCAGCGACCGGTGCACACGGACGGCCGGGCTCGGCCGGACGCCCAGCGCCGGTCCTGCGCAGCCTGCCACCCCGGCTCGGCGTTCTGGCCCCGGGCCGTTCGCCGGTGCCCGTCCCGGCCCGGTCATCGGAGGCTAGGCTCGGAGAAGGACGGCAGGTCCTCGGGCGCCACAGCGTCCTGTCGATGCGCCCGGAGCGCCGCATCGCGCCCGCGGCCCGGACGACCGTGGGCGCAGCCGGGCGCGCGACGAGAGAGGACGACGATGCGAATGACGACGGTGGGGATCATGGCCGACCCCGGCCTGCCGGAGAAGGTGGCCCGACGGGTCGCGGAGGATCTGCCCGGGATGCTGTCGGCCCGCTCCGGTCCGGGGGTCTCCTGGAAGGCGGAGGTCAGCCGCGAGACGCTGCCCCTGACCGAGGAGGGCACCATCCCGCTGCTCGCCCGGGCGGGGCAGCTGCGGGAGCGCCACGGCTGGGACGTCGTCGTCTACCTGACGGATCTGCCCCGCTCCCACGGCGGTGCCCCGATGGTGTGTGAGCTCAGCGCCGATGCCGCCGCGGCCCTCGTCTCCCTGCCGGCCCTGGGCCTCGACCACTTCTCGCAGAAGACGCGCCGGCTGCTGGGCGCCCTGGTCGACGCGCTGCAGGAGGGCACCGCGCAGTGTCCCTCCGCGCCGGAGGTCGTGGAGGCGCTCGGGCACGGGCAGGTCCGCTGCCTGCTGGCGGACGGTGCCGGGGACGTCTCCTACATCGTGCTGCCCGGACGGGGAAACCGGGTGCGGCTGCTGGCCGGCATGGTGCTGAGCAACCGCCCCGGACGGCTCCTTCCGGCGTTGGCCAGCTGTGTGGCCGCGGCGGCGGCCACCGGCGCCTTCGGCATCTTCTACGCCTCCATCTGGAACATGTCCGACGCCCTGCACCCGGCGCGACTGGCCATGATCAGCGTGGTGGTCACCGCGGCGCTCAGCGGGTGGCTCATCTTCCACAACAGCCTGTGGAACCGGAGCAGGGACCCCGACGAGCCCTGGCGGGCCGGGTCGGACAACGCCTCCACCGTCATCACCGTGTGGCTGAGCGTGGCCCTGATGTACGCGGTGCTGTGGGCGTTGCTCTTCGGCGTGTCCCTGGCGGTGATCGCGGCCGGCTACCTCGAGAGCCAGCTCGGTCACCCGGTGACCGTGCTCGACTACGCGCACCTGTCCTGGCTGGCCGCGTCCCTGGGCACCCTGGCCGGGGCCCTGGGCTCGAACTTCGACAGCGACGAGGCGATCCGCGAGGCCACCTACAGCCGGCGGGAGCACCAGCGGCGGCAGCTCGCGGACACCTACGACGACTGAGACCGCAGCGCGTCCGGGGCGCTGCGGGCGGCATTGATCTCGCGGGCGTCGAGCTCCACGGTGATCTCCTGGCACCGCTCCAGCGTGAGGGGATGCGCCCCGCCCGGGACGGTGAGGTACTCCTGCTCGAGCTGGCGGGAGACCTTGCTGTGGAGCACGTGCAGCTCCGTCGCGGCCAGCTCGGTCAGATCCGCCGGGAACGCCGCCTCCGGAGGCAGGTAGGTGCTCGGCGTCGGGTCGCCGAGCGCCACCGGGTGCTCGCTCGTGCCGTCGCTCATGCCGCCCGCCGGGTTCCCGCGGCGTGCCCGGGGCCGAGCACCTCGGGGCAGTGTCCCTCCGGGGACCTCCGGGCGGTGGGTGCGAGGGGTGGATGGTGCACGGCGGCAGCCTCCTGCGTGTTCGACGACGACGCGGCCGGCTGCTCGACCACCGTCGAAGGATACTCGATCCGGGCGGGCGGCGCCGCGCCCTCCGGCGCGGTGACGGGGTAGGGTGGTGCGGCGCCCGGGAGGGCGTCACCGGCCCCCATAGCCCAATCGGCAGAGGCAGCGGACTTAAAATCCGCTCAGTGTCAGTTCGAGTCTGACTGGGGGCACCAGCAATGCGCCGAAGTGCGCGGAGACCGGCCGACTCGGTCGTCGCTCCGGGCGCAGCACCACCGGGGAGGACTCGGTCGTGGTCTCAGCCCCGGAGTCCTACTGGGTGGCCGTGGCGATCCAGCGGAAACGCGCGCGCCGCCGAGGAACGGACCGCAGCCACGGAGCAGGCCGGGCGCTGACGCTGGTGCGGATCGCTGCTTCGCCCAGTGCCCGGTGCAGGCTGGAGCCAGCTCGGAGGATGGCCGACCTGGCGGCAAGGGATACTCACGGGTTCCGTTCGAGAGGGCGGGAAGCAGGACCCGGAGTACCGCCGTCCTCCTCCTGAGCTCCAGAGATGGTCGCGCTGTTCGGTGTCGCGCTCCGAACGCGGCAGACGAGTACCCGAAGCTGGCGCCGGTGACGTCCTGACTCGACACCGATCGTCGCGCAGGCGGACCGGGACGAGCTACTCCGGGGCGGTCGTCGGGGACGCGGACACTCCCCAGTAGTACTCCCGGCCGTCTGCCATGACCTCCACGCTGATGGTCTCCGGAGCCGGCTCATCCGGGATGCCGACATAGACAGTCGTGGTGATCGGAGAGGCTGAGCAGTCTCCTCCGCCGTAGGCGCCGTTCTCACCCTTGAGTGCGATCTTCGGCGAGCTGTCCTCCGGCACGGCGCCGGTGTCCGTCGGCGCACAGGCCATGGTGACCGCGTACCAGCCCGGCTCGACGTCGTCGGCCGAGTCGCTGGAGAAGCCGCCGCGCGGGTCGGTGATGTTGGCCATGGATAACCCACCCTCGGCGGGGACAGGCAGGTAGTCGGCGGCCCAACTGGTGAGGTCCAGGGTCGGGGCCGCTCCGGGTCCTGCCGGTGAGCCGCACGAGGTGATGGCCAGCGCCGTCACGGTGGCGGTGGTTGCGAGCGGGAACGGTCGGCGCGTCATGGCCGCCACCCTAACCGCCGGACGGCATGGTGAGCCTCGGGCGGGGTACCGGGTGTCCACGGGCACGTCGGCCGTTGCTAGGTTCGGCTCCATGATGATCGAGGTGGAGCTCAGCGAGTGGGAGCAGCAGTGCTGCGGGAACCCGTTCCGCATCGGTGCGACGGTGACGTGGAGATTGGTGGCCCGGGCCCCGAGCCAGGACACCGGTACGGTGCGGCGCTACCGCGAGGAGCACCACGGCGAGACGCCCGAGCACGTACCGCACCTGCTGGTGACCGGCACCGTGCGCGCCATCCAGGGATTGCACTATGCCTTCGACGAGGGACCGAACCCCTGGGAGCTGACGATGCGTCCCAGCAGCGAAGTGGCCGTGGAGCTCGAGGCGGTTCCCGGTGCCGGCACCCGGCTGCCGGGGTGCTCGGCCGAGCACCAGCTGCTGACCTACGGGGTGCGGCTGGAGGTCAACGACGACGCGCAGTTGCCGGGCTACGTTCCCGGTGAGCCGGGCTGGGAGTAGGCCCCGCCCGGTCCGGGCGGCGGCCCGTCAGCCGGTGCGCTCAGCGGCGTGCAGGGCGCGCAGGTAGGCCCAGCCGCGGCGGGCCCGGACGACGTGGATCACGGCGAAGAACCCGAACACGACCGTGAGCATGGTCCACACTCTGTCGCCACGGGTCAGCAGCAGAACCAGAATGGCCAGAGACAATCCAACGCTGACGGCTGCCGCCTCGATGCGATCACAGGCGGTCACGCCGGCGGCCGTGCGCACGGCATGGCCTTCCGGTGCGACCCCGGGGTGCTCGGGCTTCTCGAGCAGCGCTTTGACCCGCTGCGGGTTCACGCGCTTGTCCCGCCGCGGACGTGGCGCCCTGACGAAGTGATGCACGGCCAGAGGCACCGCAAACAGGGCGGCGAGCACCAGCGGCCACCACGGGGTGCGGATCTCTCCGGAGGAGTCCAGCAGCCACCACACAGCCAGCGGGAACCCCGATCGCCGTGATGGCGGTCGCGGGCAGTGTGCGCACCAGCACCTGCCCAGTGGTGGGTACTGGCACCTCGTCGGTGCGCGGGGCGGACAGGTCCATGGCGCTGACGCTACCGGCGGGCCGATGTGGCGCGGCAGGTGCACATGAGGGGAACGACGGCACGGTGGCCGCCGTGCCAGGATGCGGGCAGGAAGACGTCAGGGGAGGGGGAGAGCTGTGACGAACCGGAGGGCCTCATGGCTGCTCGTGGTGCTGGCCGCGGTGACGGTGGTCGGTGTCATCGTCTTCACCACCCGAGGCAGCTGGGGCGGGTGGGTGCTGTTCGGCATGGCCGTGGTGCTCGTGGTGGCTGCGGTGCTCGAGGCCCGTGAGAAGCGGCGGGGTGGTCGGTGAGCGCGAGGGCCTCGCGGCATCGCGGAGAGAAGTTGCCGGCGCAGCGCAGGCGCGACCGTGGGAACGTAGTCGCCCTGTTGGGATTTCTGTTCTTGGTCTGGTTCGCAGTGAGCACCGACAACGTGCTGCTGGTGACCGTCTCCACGGTCGGCGCACTGATCGGCACCTGGATCGGTCGCAGAGGGGAAGCGCGGCACGGACGCCACACACGTCAGATGAAGTGACGGAGTGGCGGGCTCAGCCGAGCTCGGGGATCCGTGCCTGCAGCCAGTCGAGGACCCATTGCTCGAGCTGCTGGGCGTTCCAGTCCGGGGCGCGCACCAGCAGCACCTCGCGGTCCTCCCGGTGGGCCGAGAGGACGCCCGGCTGGGTGGCGAGCTCCTTGACCAGCTGGTTGACCTTGCGGGAGTGCTCGTGGGCGATCTCCTCGTGCAGCCCGACGTCGAAGACCCCGTCGTCGGCGTCGGCCCCGACCTCCACGAGCGGCTCCTCCACCACGGGGACCGGTTCGTTCTCCCCGCGCAGCTCGGTGATGACGGTGGCCGCGTAGTCGGTGAACCCGTCCAGCAGGGCGTCCGGGTCCAGGCCGTCGGCGGTGAGCTCCGCGCGCAGCACCCCGAGGCGCTTGCCGGCGATGTCCCCGCGCAGCCCGGCGCCGAAGCAGCCGACCACGGCGACCAGCGCCACCAGCGGATCCTCGCGGGCCGCGGTCCCGGGGCCCTCCGGGTGCAGGGCGTCGACGGTGCGGCGGGTGGAGCTGAGCATCCGCGTCCCGGGCAGCAGGGACCTCTCGTCGGCGGCGCTGCGCTGGGCGGTGCGCAGCGGTGAGCCGGCCGCGGGGGCGCTCCTCTGCTGCCCGTGCTCGATGAGCAGGTCCGTGAGCACGCCGGCCGGCCGCACCCGTCGCCGACGGGAGGACGAGGCGCCGGCGCCGTGACCACGGCGGCGCTCGCCGCCCGGAACAGCGTCATGATGCGGCCGCCGGTAACAGTCCTGCGGCGATGCAGGGGCAGCGCTTGGGGCGGCCTCCGGGTGGTGCCTACCGTCGGGAGACGGCTCCGTGCAGGGGCGGGGCCCTCGGGGAACGGAGGTCATCATGAGCGAGCCGCACACATCCGTCGTCGGACCGGTGCCCGGAGCGGGCGGGGACGGTCGTCAGCGCGTCCAGGAGGTGATCGACGCCTTCAACACCCACGACGCGGCGAAGTTCGCCTCCTTCTACAGCCCCGACGCCATCGGCTACGACCCGGCCGCCCCGGAGCCGCTGCGCGGGCGGGCCGGGATCCAGCAGGACGCCCAGCAGCTGATCACCGCCATGCCGGACCTCACCCTGCAGCTGGAGGAGCTGTTGCCGGGCGAGGGCCCCACCACGGCGTTCCGGGCCCTGCTCGTCGGCACCCACACCGGCCCGATGCTCATGCCCATCGGGGAGATCGCTCCCACCGGCCGGCGGGCATCGCTCGCGATCGCCGTGTTCTGCCGCCGGGCCGAGGACGGTCTGATCGAGGAGGAGCACCGCTACTACGACCTCATGGGTCTGGCCCAGCAGCTCGGCCTGCTCGACTCGAGCAGGCCGTGATCATGGACGGTTCCGCGGCGGACGTCGCCGCGTCCTGCCGGCGCGTGCTCGAGGAGCAGCTGGCCGCCGTCAACGCCCACGACGCGGACCGGCACAGCACCTACTACGCCGAGGCCGCGGTGCTGCACGACCCGGAGTACTCCGCACCGCTGCGTGGCCAGGAGGCGATCCGGCGCGACATGAGGAAGTTCCTCACTGCCTTCCCCGACGTCGTCGGCGAGCTGCACCAGATGCTGACCTCCGGAGGGACCGCTGCGGTCGAAATCACGATGACCGGGACGAACACCGGCCCGATCGGCGTGCCCGGGGGAACGCCCCTGCCGGCCACGGGAAGGCGATTGCGGCTGCCCTATGCCGCCTTCATCCGCTTCGACGACGCCGGCAGGATCACCGAGGAACGCCGCTACTTCGACGTCGCCGGCATCTCCCACCAGCTGGGCCTGGCCTAGCACGGAGCCGTACGCCCCGGGCCCCGCAGTGGAGCGCCGGGGCGCTCGCCGCGTCCTCCCGGGGTGCCCCCCGGGCCCGGGCTACGCTGGCCTTCTCCGGGGCCCTGCAGCGCAGCGACGATCCGCCCCTCCGCCGGCTGGAGCACCGAGGGCGGCGGTGCTGCTCGTCGTCACGATTCTGCGATCCCCTCCCCGTTCGACGCGCACTCCGCCACCCGACCCGCACCACGAAGGGACCCCCCCACCGTGAAGAGAATGCTCGCCGCCACCGCGCTCGTCGGACTCGGCGCTCTGACGGGATGCTCCGAAGGCCCCGCGGTGGATGACGCCGCGTCCGCGGCCCCGGCCGAGTCCACCGCGGGGGCCCCGACGTCGGAGTCGCCGTCGACACCGATGGCCGCCGGCGACGTCAAGGAGGCGTGCGAGAGGTTCAACGAGCTCTGGGCCGAGTACGCGGCCACCGCGGGCAACGACCCAAAGGCCTACGACGAGATCTACCTGGCCTCCGAGGAGGCCAAGGAGACGGTCTCGGGGGACCTGCGCGGCCTCTTCGCGGCGCTGAGCCTCATCGCCGTCGACCACGCGGTGGTGGCCGGGTCCGGTGGTCAGCCGGAACAGTCCTCGAAGGACGCCATCCGCGACGCGGTCTTCGCCAACGCCGGCGCCTGCACCGCCGAGGGCGTCACCCTGACGCTGTGAGCCGCATCCTGCACGACCCGGCCGGCGCCCACCTCGGCGTCGATGCCCTCATCCGATCCATCGAAGGAACAGACGTGGCGTACGACCCTGAGCAGGACCGGCGCAACGACGCCGTCTACGCCGAGCACAAGCAGGCCGTGGCCCGCGGCGAGAAGCGGGTGCTGCGCACCACGGCCACCGGTGAGCTGCACAGCTACGCCGGAGACGAGATCGGCTTCACCCCCGGCCGCGGCCAGGTCCAGGTGAGCACCTGGTGGGGCATGGGCATGCTGACCGCGGTGCTGGGGTTCCTCTTCGTCCTCGCCTGGATCATGTTCTTCACCCCCATGACGGAGGGGCGGCAACCCTACTGGGGTGCGTTGTTCCTGGTCGCCCTGGCAGGGTTCGGTGGCTGGTACACCTTCGGGCTGGCCCGGGACGAGTACCGTGCCACCCGGCTGCGCAAGGAACGTGGCGCCCCGACGCCGGGCAGCAGAGGGCACCTTCCCCCGGAGTACTCCCGGTGAGCGCACCGAGGTCCTCGTGACCCGGCGACCCGGGGCGGCGGTACACCACAGCCCCCGCTCCTGTGCCGGACGGGCGACTCCTGGCCTCGACTCAGGCGCGGCACAGGTGCCGGTGGCAGGCTCGGGGACCATGAGCACACCGACGACGCGCAGCCCGTACGAGAGAGCCACGGCGACGCGGACGACCACCCGCGCGGGCCTGGCCGTGCTGACCACCGTCCTGTTCTGCGCGGCCGTCCACTTCGCCGAGATCGAGTTCATCACCGCCGCCCTGCTGACCGGGGTGGCCGGGATCGCCGTCGACCTGCGGCAGACGGAGAAGCTGGCGCGGGCACGGGCGACGCCCTAGCTCGGGCGGGCGGCCGCCCAACGCGCGGGGGACGAGCCGACCGGACCGGTCGGCACCGGCAGGACCCGGTGCGGGCGCCCGCGAACAGCAGCCGCAGCACATCCGTGGGCCCGTCCGTCAGCGGCTCCGCGGCGCGTCAGCGCGGCAGGTGGCGCTGCAGCCACAGGGTGCACCACAGCTTCAGGCGCAGCTCGTCCCAGTCGGTGACGTCGACGACCAGGGCGGCGGGCCCGTACCGGTGCACGGACGCGACGCCGTCCCGGGCGCACAGCTCGTCGATCAGCTGCGGCACGATCTGCGGGTGCTCGGCGGGGATGTCCTCGCGCAGCCCGACGTCGAAGCAGTCGACCTCGGCGACCACCGTCACCAGAGGTTCCTCGATGGCGGCGGCCTCCGGCCCCTCCCCGTGCAGGGCGTCGATCGTGCGGCGGGTGTGGGCGAGCATCTCCGTCCCGCTCATGGGGGCCCGGCCGTGGGCGGACTGATAGGCGCTGTAGAGCGGGATGGCCGGCAGGAAGATCAGGTGGTGGTCGGTGGCGAGCACGGGGTAGTTCAGCAGCGGGTGGTCGGCGAGCAGGTGCTCACCGACCTGCCAGGCCGCCTCCGGAGCCTCGGCGCCGATGACCCGGCCGAGGTAGGAGGCGAACCCGTCGACCAGCGCGATCGTCTCGGCCGGCGGGTGCGGGTCCACGAGCCGGCCGTGCCGTGCCCAGGACGGCCAGCCGGGACGGGTCGGATCGTCGGCGAGCGGGTGCGGGTCCACCCCGAGCGCGGCGATCCGCGCGGTGATCCAGGCCCACAGCGGGGAGACGGAGTAGACCGACCCGTCGAGCGTCTCGTCCGGGTCCAGACCGCCGTCCGCCAGGGCACCGCGCAGGCGCCGCAGCGCCGGGTCGCGTTCGGCCAGATAGGCGTCGAGCGCGTCGGCGGCCTGTCGCGCGTCCATCAACTCGTACGGCTGGTCACCCATGTGCGTGACCTTACTGCGGATCGGCGTGTTCCGCTCCCCGGCAGTGCGCGGGGCGGACCGGGACCGCGGAGGCGAGGCGCGGCGGGTGCTGGTGCTGCGCCGGGGCGGGGCTCTTCCGCGCCCGGGGCGTCCGGGTGCACAATCTGATCCATCGAGGACCTCGCGAGCGCACCCCGCACCGGTGCAGTGGGGTCCTCGGTCCATCGCCGACCACCCGGGAACCCTCCGGGACGGCCCGAAGGAGTGCGCTTCCATGGAGTCCAACGAGTGCACCGAGTGCGACTACGGCACGGTGGCCCGCTACCGGGTGACCGCCACCCAGGAGATCGTCCAGTTCTGCGACGAGTGCGAGGCGCTGTGGGACGCGGAGGAGGACCGCACGTCGCCGTCGGTGACCACGATCGAGCAGTTCCTCACCGTGCGCGGGCTGCCGCTGCTGCGCTCGGGGCTGGTCCCGCTGGTCTGAGCCGGGGCGCGGTCCGCGCCGGTGCCCACGGCCAGGGCCGGTGACGCGGCCGTGGGCCCGTCGTCGGTCCCGGACGCGCCGCGGCCCCGCTCCCGTGGGACGGGAGCGGGGCCGCGGCGGGACCGGACTGGATCAGCGGTAGTCGATCCGGATCGAGCCGCCGGGGCGCCAGGTGATCGATCCGCCCTGGAAGGTCTGCACCACGGAGCGGTCGGCGCGGGTGACCTCTCCCGTGCGGGGGAAGCCCAGCCGGCTCTTCGTCCCGCCCAGGGCGAGGTAGGCGTCGCCGATCGAGCCCTTGATCTCCTGCGCGTAGGTGGTCGGGCTCCAGTAGATGCGGCCCTTCTGGAAGACCTGGTAGGCGCCGCCGGTGCCGGTCGGGGCCTCGTCGGTGGTGGGGTAGCCCAGGACGCCGGCCGTGCCGCCCGACTGGGCGTGGCGCCCGGCGATCGACCCCTGGAGGGGGTGCGCCCCGGTGGCGGCGGTCCACACGATCCGGCCCTTCTGGAAGGTCTGCTGGACCCCGCCGGCGCCGTCGGAGGTCTCTCCGGCCGTGGGGTAGCCCAGGGAGCCGCGCTCCGAGCCCTTGCGCGCGTAGGCGTTCTTGATCTCGCCCTTGACCGCGTGGGCCCCGGTCTGCGGGCCCTGCAGGATGGTGCCCCGCTGGAAGCGCTGGTAGTAGCCGCCGGCGCCGTTGCTCTGCTTGTCCGAGATCGGGTAGCCGAGTGCTCCCTTCTCGCTGCCCAGCGCGGCGTAGGCCGCGCCGACGGCGCCCTCGAGCGCGAAGGCGCCGTGGGCGGAGCCCCAGAGGATCTTGCCGTTCTGGAACAGCTGATAGGCGCCGCCGATGCCGTTGGACTTCTCGTCCGAGCGGGGGAAGCGCAGCACTCCGCTGGCGGTGCCGTGGCGCTCGTAGGCGGTCTCCACGCCGCCGCGCACCCAGTAGGCCCCGGTGGCGGAGGACCAGTAGATGGTGCCCTTCGCGAAGGTCTGGTAGGCGCCGCCGGCGACGGGCTTCTCGTTGGAGGTGGGGGCCCCGGTCTGGCCCTTGAGCCGGGTGTAGAGGGAGCCGATCGCGCCCTTGGTGGTGTAGCTGGGCGCCGGGGCGGCAGGGGTGGCGGTCGCGGCGGGCTTGGTGATGTAGAGCGCGTCGTGGGTGTTGAGGGTCTTGCCGCCCGGCAGGGTGTCCCAGGTGTCGCCGGAGTCCAGGATCGCCTGCTTGTACTGGGCGGCGGTCAGCGTGGGGTTCTTCTGCTTCAGCAGCGCCAGGGTGCCGGCCACGTGCGGCGTGGCCATCGAGGTGCCGTAGTCGAACTTCGTCGACGGGGCGACCGGTCCTCGGGTGCCGGTGTTCGCGGAGGAGAGGATGTGGTGCCCGGGGGCGTAGATGTCCACGGCCCAGCCGTGGTTGGAGTACGGCGCCTTCACACGGTCGGAGCCGATGGCCCCCACGGTGATGACGTTGTAGCAGTTGCCCGGGGCGTAGTCGATGGCCGGCGCGTTCGAGTTGCCGGCGGCCACGGCCACGGGGATGTTCCGGGACCAGGCGGTGTCGATGGCGCTCTGCAGGGTCACCGGGCAGGACCCGCCCAGGGCCAGGGACATGTTGATCACGTCGGCGCGCTTGGGCGCCGCCGGGGCGCCGCTCACGGGGGCGCCGGCAAGCCACCGTACGGCGTCGGCCATGTCGGAGACGTAGCCGTAGCCGCACGCCCCGAGGGCGCGGGCGTTGAGCAGGGTGGCGTCCGGGGCGACGCCCACGGTGCCGTAGGCGTCCCGCTTGGCGGCCGCGGAGCCGGCCACGTGGGTGCCGTGCCAGATGGAGTTCGTGGCCGCGGAGCCGGCGTAGCACTGCCCGTAGCTGGAGAAGGTGCCCGGATCGCGCGGGTCGGTGTCCCGGCCGTTGCCGTCGTTGCCGAGGTTCGCGGCCGAGACGAAGTCGTAGCCGCCGATCACCTTGGAGTCCAGGTCCGGGTGGCTGGCGAAGCCGGTGTCCACGACCCCGATGGTCACGCCGCGGCCGGTGGCGGTGTCCCACGCCTCGAAGGCGCGTAGGTTGCCCAGCGCCCACAGGGACGGCACCCCGGGGTCGGCTGCGGTGGCGGCCACGGAGCCCAGCTGCTCGGGCGTCTCCTCGTCCGCGCCGGGGATCCGGGCGGTGGAGACCAGGCGGTCAGGTTCGGCGTAGGCCACGTCCGGGTCCTCGGCGAGCTTCTCGGCGAGCTTCTCGGCCCGGTCGGTGGGCACCGCGTCCGCCAGCTCGACGACGGCGGCGCCGTCGGCGGTGCTGCGCACCTCGGTGGCCTCCTCGGCCTCGGGGACGTCGACGGCGGCGGCGGCGTCCTCGACGCTGCGCTCCGCCTCCGCGGCCGGGGTCTGGGTCTTGTACTTGACGATCATCCGGTCGGTGACCGCGGGGGGTGCCTGGTCGGTGACCTGCTGGGAGGACGGGGTCGATGCGGCGTCCTCCGGGGCGGCCGCTGCGGGGGTCAGCGGAGCCAGGACGAGGGCCAGGGCGAGGGCGGACACGGTGGGGGTGAGCGTGGATCGTTGCATGCGCGTACTCCTGGGGGGTGGGGGGTCCCGAGACAGGTTCTCACATGCAAATACATGCGGAAAGATCTACACGGAGATCACGAGTTCATCACGAAGTGTGACGCCACCTGCGGAGGAAGGACGGTCCGTGCGGCGTGGCGCGGTGGGTCAGAGCGTCGAGAGCAGGGCGCCGAGCAGCCGCGCGTGGCCGAGGCCGAGGGGAAGGGCGGCGGTCGCCGCGGCCAGGCCCGCGCCGGCCACGGCCCGATCCAGGTGCGCGGCCACGGCCGCCCGCGCTCCGGGGGCCCGGCGCCGGCCGGGCCCGGAGAGGTGGAGCCCGGCCTGGACGAGGCTCCACGCGGACGTGGCGACGGAGGCGGCCACGACGAGGCACCCGTAGAGCACGAGGACGCCGGGCAGCTGGACCACCGGGGGACGCCGGCCGCTCAGCCGGCGGCCAGCGCCACGGCCAGCCCCAGGGCCAGGACGCCCGCGAGCTCCCACGTGCGGCGGTAGGCCCGGCGGTACTGCTGCTCCCCGCGCAACTCCAGCCACGCCACCGTGGACGGGGCGAGGGCGGCCTGCGGCCCGCTGCGGGAGCGGTGCAGCCGGGTCAGCGTGCCGATGTAGCGGCTCCAGTGCAGGGCGGACAGGCCGCCGATCACGAGCAGCACGGGGATCGCGGCCAGCAGCACCCACGAGACGAAGGAGTCGGGCATGGTGGGCCTCCGGCGGTGACGGTCGTTCACCGCCAGCATGTGTGCATCTGCGAACACCTGTCTGTCCGCAGATGTGGGGTGGCCCCGGCGGTCCGGGGACCGCCGGGGCGTGCCGCTCAGTCCAGGGCGATCGGCCCGAGCTCGTCGAGGAGGTCCCCCGGCCCGGGGTTGCCGGGGGCGCTCGACCCGCCCAGGTGCCGGACGACGCCCCACACGGCGTTCAGGCCGGTGGTCACCGCGCCCTCGGCCCAGCCGGCGGTGAAGGAGATGTCGTCGCCGGCCAGGAAGATCCCGCGCTGGTGCTCCGGCAGGTCCTCCTGCGCGAAGTGCGTGAACAGGCGCTGCTGGTAGCGGTAGTGGCCGGGCAGGTTGGCCTTGAACGCGCCCATGAAGTTGGGGTCGGCCTCCCATGAGACGGTGATCGGCTCCCCGACGATGTGCGAGGCGATGTCCACGTCCGGGTAGATCTGCTTCAGGGAGTGCAGCATCAGCTCCACGCGCCCGTCGGCGTCGAGGGCGAGCCACTTCAGGGCGTCGTCGTTCCAGGTGTAGGACAGGAGGATCACGGCCGGCCGGTCCGGGCCGTCGTCGAGGAGGTACGTGGCGCGCGGCAGGCGGTCGGTCAGCGTCATGCTGAGGGTGTCCCGGCCCGTGGCGGGGTCGACGTCCTTCCAGAAGGGGCGGTCCACCATCACGAACGTCTTCGAGGACTGCATGTAGTGCGAGCGTTCCATGGCGGTCCACAGCGGCGCGGGGAAGAGCCCCTCCTCGGTGTGGATCCGCGTGGACAGCAGCCAGGACTGGCAGGTGGCGACGACCGCGCGGTACTCGGCGGCGCGCCCCCACTTCTCCTCGATCCGCAGGTCCCCGGCGCCGCCGCCGGCCGTGGCGGGGCGCGAGATCCGGGCCACGGTGCCGCGGGGGGAGCCGTGGTGCAGCGAGGCGAGGGACGTCCCGGCGGGCCAGTGGGCGATGTCCTCCGGCGCGTGGTGCCACAGCGCCTCGGGCAGCCGCTGGGCGCCGCCGACGATGCTGCGGTGACCGTCGTCGGCGTCGGTGTAGACCACCCGGAGGATTTCGAGGATGGAGTTGGGGAAGTCGGTGTCCCAGCCCCCCGTGCCGAAGCCCACCTGGCCGAAGGCCTCCCGGTGCTCGAACCCGGCCTCCTTGAACGCCGTGCTGGCCGCGATGAACCCGTAGAAGGTCTGCTCGTCGAGGTCGCGGACCAGCTCGTTCCAGAGCTGCTTGATCCGGCGGGTGTCGCGGGCCTTGATCGCCTCCTGCATCTGCAGGAACTGGGCGCCGTCGTCGACCGCGTGGTGCCAGGCGTCGGCGACCTCCTGGAAGAACGCGGGCAGCTCGTCGGGGGTGCGGGCGTAGTGGGCCCGGCCGCCGAGCTCGATGACCGTGCTGGGGGTGACCTCGGAGAGGGGGTTGGGGAAGGCCTCGGTGCGCAGTCCCAGCTTGTCGACGTAGTGGTAGAAGGCCCGGCCGGAGACCGGGAACCGCATCCCGCCCAGGTCGGCGGTCACCGACGGCGCGCCGGAGAACGAGGCCGTGCGGAGCCGCCCGCCGATCTCGCCCGCCTCGTACACCACGGGGTGCAGGCCCAGCTTCATCAGCTCGTAGGCCGTCACGAGCCCGGACAGGCCCGCTCCGATCACCGCGACCTTCGTGCCCAGCGCGGCCTCGGGCACGCTGCCCAGGCCCGCGGGGTGCTGGAGGTAGGTGTCGTAGCCGAACGGGAAGTCGGGGCTGAGCATGGTGATCGGCGCGGCGCCGGCGCCGGAGTGGTTGATGTCGGTCGCGATGGTCATACGGTGTCCTTCACGGTCTCGTGGGTCGGGGTCACAGGGGCGGAGGCCTCCGCGTACTCCTCGTCGGTCATGGCGGCCACGGCCGAGTGCCTGCGGCCGTAGCCGAGGTACACGCCGGCGCCGACGGCCATCCAGAGGACGAACACCACCCAGGTGGAGCTTCCCAGATTCAGCATGAGGAAGGCGCACATGAGCACGGCGAGGATCGGCGTGACCGGGTAGAGCGGCACCCGGAAGGTCCGGGGCAGGTCGGGGCGGGTGCGGCGCAGGTGGATCACGGCGAGGCTGACCAGGCTGAAGGCGAAGAGGGTGCCGATGCTCGTCGCGTCGGCCAGCTCGCCGAGGGGGACGAGCCCCGCCGTGGTGGCGATGACGCCGCCCGTGATCAGCGTGTTCGCGATCGGGGTGCCGGTGCGGGCCGAGACCCGGGCGAAGACGGGCGGCACCAGGCCGTCGCGGGACATGGCCATCAGGATGCGCGTCTGCCCGTAGAGGACGACGAGCACGATGCTCACGATGGCGACGACGGCGCCCGTGGCGAAGACGAGCGAGACCCAGGGGCGTCCGGTGATCTCCTGCAGGACGCCCACGAGGGCGGCCTCCTGGCCGTCGAACCAGTGCCACGGGCGGGCGCCGACGGCGGCCACCGCGACGAGGATGTACAGGGAGGTGATCAGGGCCATGGAGAGGATGATGGCCCGGGGCAGGTCCCGCTGCGGATCGCGGGCCTCGTCCCCGGCGGTGGAGGCGGCGTCGAAGCCGATGTAGGAGAAGAACAGGCGGGAGGCCGCGGCGGTGACGCCCGCGGTGCCCATCGGCAGCAGCGGGGCGAAGTTGCGGGAGTCGAAGGCCGTGAACGCCACGGCCACGAAGAACAGCAGGACGGCGATCTTGAGCACCACCAGCACCGTGTTCACCCAGGCGCTCTCGCGCGATCCCCGAATCAGGATCACCGTGGCGAGCAGCACGACCGCGACGGCGGGGACGTTGAAGACGCCGCCGTCCCCGGGGGGCTGCACGAACGCCTCCGGGAGGACGACGCCGAAGGCCGTGGCCATCTCGGTGAGGTACTCCCCGGCGCCGACGGCGATGGCGGCGACGGACACGGCGTACTCCAGCAGCAGGCACCAGCCGCAGACCCAGGCGAGGCCCTCGCCCATGGTGGCGTAGGTGTAGGAGTAGCTGGACCCGGAGACGGGCACGGCGCCGGCCATCTCCGCGTACGAGAGCGCCGAGAGCATGGCCGCCACACCGGCGATGACGAAGGAGATCCACACGGCCGGCCCCGCGAGGGGCACCGAGTCCCCGAGCACCACGAAGATGCCCGTGCCGAGCGTGGCGCCCACGCTGATCATGGTCAGCTGCAGCAGCCCGAAGCTGCGGATGAGCCCGGTGCTGGCGGTCTCCGACTCGCGCGCCATCTGGTGCAGCGGTTTGCGCCGGACCAGCTGGCTGCCGAGCGGGAGGCCCGGGCGTGACCGCCGGTCCGGCAGGGTGGGTGACGTGGTCATGGTGGCGTCCCTTTCGACGAGCGACCTACGGGGCACCACACACCCTAGGGATGTGACGCGCATCTCAGACGGGACGAAGTGTCCTATAGTTCCCTGGCATGAGCGGAAGTGCACCACTGCAGGAGCGGGTCGTCGCGACGGAGGGCTGGGGGGAGCTGACCCTGGACCGCCTGCTGGCGCAGATGCCGGCCGAGCTGGAGCTGGTGACCTCCTGGCCGGGGGCGGCGGCCCCGCCGCTGCGCTGGGTGGCCACCAGCGAGCTGGAGGACCCCACGCCGTTCCTGCTGGGCGGGGAGCTCCTCCTCACCGCCGGGGTCCCGCTGGCCGGGCGGTCGCCGGCGGAGGTCGCCGACTACGTGGCGCGGCTGGCGGCCGCCGGGGTCACCGCCCTGGGGCTGGGCGTCTCTCCGGTGCACGACGCCCTTCCCGCCGGGCTCGCCCGGGCCTGCGCGCAGCACGGCCTGCCCCTGGTGCGGGTGGCGGAGCACACGCCGTTCGTCGCCGTCACCCGCAGGTTCGCCGCCGTGCTGGAGGCGGAGAACGACCGGATGGCGCGGCACCTGGTGCAGGCCAACCGCCGGATGCTCCGGGCCGTGCTCTCCGGCGCCCCGGAGAGCTCCCTCCTGGAGGTGCTGGCCGCAGAGGTCCGGGCGTGGGCCGTGCTGACCGGGGCCGACGGGCGGATCAGCGCCTCCGCCGGCCGCCCCGCCCTCGACGAGGAGCAGCTGCGCCCCCTCCAGGAGAAGATCTTCGCCGGCAGCGGCCCGCGGGTGGAGGTCGCCAGCTTCGCCGAGCCCGGGGCGGCCGTCGTCGTCGGCCACCCGCTGCGCAGCGAGCGCGACGTCAATCTCGGCACGCTCGTCCTCGGGGCGCCCGCCGCGTTCACCCCGGCCCAGCACACCGCGGTCTCCGTCGCCGTCGGTCTGCTCGAGGTGCTCCTGCGTCAGCGCACGGTCGGCAACCTGGCCCCCAGCCGCCTCGCTACCGCCCTGCTGCTGGGGGCGGAGGATCCCGGGGGCGAGCGCGCCGTGCTGCGGGCGCTGGCGCAGAGCGTCGCGGGCCCCGAGGGCGAGCCGGTGCGGGTGGTGCAGGGCGTCCGCGGGCGGGCTCACGACGGGCCGTGGCCGCCCCGGGCCGCCGACGAGCTCCCGGAGCTGCTCCAGCTGCGCCGGCTGTTCGACACCCGGCTCGTGGAGCTCACCGGGTACGGGTTCGTCACCGTCACCCGCTCGCCGGTGCCCGGCCGGCTGGTCCAGGACCTGGAGTCGCGGGGGTGGCTCGTGGCCGTCGGCCGGCCCGCGGAGCTCTCCGGTCTGCGGGCCGCCCACGAGGAGGTCTCCGCCCTGCGTGGGAGGCTGCGCGCCGGCGGCAGGAGCCTGCGCGTGGAGGACGTGCCGTGGTCGGTGGCGGGTCTGCTCGGCCCGGAGTCGGGGCGGCTGGTGGCGGACCGGCTCCTCGCGCCGCTGGAGGAGCTGCCCGCGCAGCGGCGGCAGCTGCTGCTGGGGACGCTGCGGTGCTGGCTGGACGCGCACGGCAACTGGGACGCGTGCGGCCGCCGGCTCGGCCTGCACCGCAACAGCGTGCGCCGGCACGTGCAGCAGGTCGCCGAGCTGCTGGGGGTGGACCTCGACGACGCACGGGTGCGCGCGGAGCTGCTGATCGCCCTGCAGTTCGTGCCCGGGGCGCCGTAGTCCCTCAGGCGGTGGAGCGTCCGCCCCAGCGCCCGTACAGGTCCGGGCGGCGGTCCCGCAGGTAGGGCACGCGCTCGCGGGCGGCGGCCACGAGGGCCGAGTCCACCACGGCGTGCACCAGGTCGGGGCCCGTGCCGGCGTGGGCGAGGAGGCTTCCGTCGGCGCCGGCGACCACGCTCTCCCCGCCGAACTCCAGCCCGCTCTCGGCGCCGCAGTGGTTGGCGTAGGCGATGACCACCTGGCTCTCGAGGGCCCGGGCGGGGAGGAGGATGTTCGGCACGGCGGCGAAGCCGGCGCCGAGGGCGGTCGGGACCAGCAGCAGCTCCGCGCCCTGGTCCGAGGCGGCGCGCACGCTCTCCGGGAACTCCACGTCGTAGCAGATCAGCAGCGAGACGCGCAGGCCGCCGTGCTCCACCACCCGCGGGGCGTCCTCGGCGGGGGCGAAGGCCCGCCGCTCCTCGTCCCCGAACAGGTGCACCTTGTCGTAGCTCAGCACGGCCCGCCCGGCGTCGTCGAGGAGCGTGGCGGAGATGTGCCAGCGCCCGCCCGCTGCCTGCCGGGGTGCGCTGTAGACCAGGGCGATCCCGTGGCGGCGGGCGATCGCCGCGGCGCGGTCGGCGATCAGGCGCAGGTCCTCGGCCGTCAGCCGCTGCCGGAGCAGCTCGGGGCTGTAGCCGCACGGGAACAGCTCCGGGGTCAGCAGCAGGTCCGCGCCGTCCTGGCGCGCCCGGCGTGCGGCGTCGTCGACGACCCGGAGGTTGGCCTCCAGGTCGAGCACCGTGGCCTCGGCCTGGAGCACGGCGATCTTCATGGGCGGCCTTTCTCGCGGGTGCCGGCTCCGGGCGGGAGTCCGCCGGGCCGGGGGCTGTGATGCCCGGCACAGTCTGCCAGTACGTTGATCACTGGGCAACAAATGTTGCCACGGCGATCCGGGGCAGTGCCGTTCCGGCCGGAGCCGCCCGCCGAGCCGCCGGCCGTGTCTGGGCCGTGTCCGGGCCGTCCGCGGAGCCGCGCCCGCTCCCGGACTGGCACGATAGTCTCGGCGGCAGCGGTGCGGGCCGGCGCGCCGTGCCGCGGCCGGGGCGGCACCCCGCCTCGGCGGTCGTCCTCCCGGCCGGCACGGAAGGACACATCAGTGATCACGGTCGCCCAGGTGCTCGGGCTCGACGGCCTCGGGCTGCGCATGGTCGTCGAGGGGGACACGGGCGCCCCCGTGAGCTGGGTGGCCACCAGCGAGCTGGCCGACCCCACCCCCTACCTCAACGGCGGGGAGATCGTCCTGTTCACCGGGCTCAACAGTCCCGTCGACCGCCCCTCCTGGGGGCGCTACGCCCGTCGCCTCGCCGAGAAGGGGGTCGTGGCCCTCGGCATGGGCGTCGGGCGCAGCCTGTCCCACCCCGAGGTGCCGGAGCACCTGGTCGAGGCGGCCCGGGACGCCGGTCTGACCCTGTTCAGCGTGCCCGAGGAGACACCCTTCCTGGAGCTGATCCAGGCCGTGGCCGAGATGCGGGCCGCCCAGGAGCGCACCGCCCTGGAGTCCATGCTCACCATGCAGCGCACGCTCACGCGTGCCGCCACGGGCGCGGACGGATCCACCCGGGTCCTGGAGTCCCTGGCCGGGCTCATCGAGGGCGGCTGGGCGGCGATCTGCACCGCGGACGCCGAGATCACGCACCGGTCCGGGCCCGCGGTCCCCGAGCTGCCCACGGGGCGCAGCCTGGAGGAGCTCGTCGACCGGCTCCGCCCGGCGCGGCTGCGCGGGTCGCTGAGTGAGTCCGGGCCCGCGGGAAGCATCGTGATCCATCCGCTGGGCGTGCAGGGGGTGCCGCTCACCTACCTCGTCGTGGTCACGCCCCGGCCCGTGGAGCGGGCGCAGGCCGGGGCGATCACCACCGCCGTGGCCCTGCTCTCCCTGCACGCCGAGCGGGCGGGGGAGCGGGCGCTGTTCCGGCGCCGGGTCCGCGCCGGGGCGCTGGCCCTCGTCCTCGGGGGTGACGTGCGCTCCGGGGACGCCCTGCTCGCGGTCGCCGAGGACGGCGGCTGGGCCGGGTCGTCCCGGCGGGTGCGGGTGGTGCGCCTGCGCGGGGACGCCGAGCCGGTCCGGGAGGCGGCCCGGCGGATCGAGGGATACGCCGACCGCACCGGCCACCGGGCGCTGGTGGGCGCCGCGGCGCAGGACGGGCCCGGGGAGGTGGACGTCACCGTGCTGCTGCAGGACGACGCGGAGCTGCTCCGGGCCCTGCGCGAGGTCGTGGAGCGCTCCGGCGCCCGCGCCGGCATCGGCGGCGCCGCGCCCGTGGAGGCCGCCGGCACGAGCGAGCACCAGGCCCTCGACGTGCTGGGACGCACCACGGCCCGGCACCGGGTGGGCGTCTGGGACGACCTGGTGGCCGGTGGCTTCGCCGGGCTCCTGCCGCCCGAGGCGGCGCGGGCCTTCGCGCGGGACCTGCTGGCGCCGGTCCGGGCACGGGAGGGCGGCGACCAGCTGCTGGGCCTGCTGCGGACCTTCCTCGCCCACAACGGCAACCGGCGGCAGGCGGCGGCCGAGCTGGGGATCCACCGCAACACGATGCTGCAGCGGCTGCAGACCGTCGAGCAGGCCCTCGGCCGCTCCCTGGACGACCCGCAGCTGCGGGCCGATCTCTGGATCGCCCTCCGCGTCCACGCCGGCTAGGAGGAGCCGGGCGCCGACCCGGTGGTCCGTCGGCGGCGGATTCCCGGCGGTGCCCGCCGCACGACCGTGACCGCTGGGCACCCTGCACACCGGGCAGGGCAGGAGGCGGCACTGTGCCGCGCAGGTGTGAGCTTAGTCTCACACTGTGGGGACGTGCGGACGCGGGTCCGTGGGGGCGCCGCTCCGCCGTCGACTCCCGCCCCGCCCTCGCCCCCGCGTCCCGGCGGACCGGGCCGTGCGCCGCGCCCGGCCGTGGCCGGGCCCGACGTCCGTTCCGCGCCGACCGCGCCGCACCCACCGTTGCGCACCGACCGAGCCGCGCCATCCGCATCGAAGGAGATCCCATGACCACCCCCGTCCTCGCTCCCGCCTCCGACGCCCCGGGGGAGGCGACGGCGGGCACCGGCCCGCTGGCCGATGCCCAGGCCCAGCTGGCCGCGGCCGTGCGCACCCTCGGCTACGAGACCGGCCTGCACGCCCTGCTGTCCCGGCCGCGCCGGGAGATGACCGTGTCCATCCCGCTGCGCCGCGACGACGGGAGCGTGGAGGTGCTGACCGGCCACCGGGTCCAGCACAACTTCTCCCGCGGCCCGGCCAAGGGCGGGCTGCGCTTCTCCCCGGCCGTGGACCTGGACGAGGTGCGGGCGCTGGCGATGTGGATGACCTGGAAGTGCGCCCTCCTGGACGTCCCCTACGGCGGGGCCAAGGGCGGGATCACGATCGACCCCCGCCGCTACTCCCGGGGCGAGCTGGAGCGGGTCACCCGCCGCTACACCTCCGAGATCCTGCCGATCATCGGCCCGGAGCGGGACATCCCCGCCCCGGACATCGGCACCGACGAGCAGACCATGGCCTGGATGATGGACACCTACTCCGTGTCCGTGGGCTACACCGTGCCCGGGGTGGTCACCGGCAAGCCGGTGTCCGTGGGCGGGTCCCTGGGCCGCTCCGCGGCGACCTCCCGCGGCGTGGTGCACATCGCCCTGGCCGCCCTGGCCCACCGGGGGATCGCCCCGGCCGGGGCCACCGCCGCGGTGCAGGGCTTCGGCAAGGTCGGCGCCGGGGCCGCGCTGTTCCTGGCCGAGGCCGGGGTGGAGGTCGTCGCGGTCTCCGACCAGTACGGGGCCGTCCACCGCGCCGGCGGGCTGGACGTGCCCGCGCTGGCCCAGCACGTGGCCGCGACCGGCTCCGTCGTCGGCTTCGCAGGAGCGGACCCCCTCCCGGCCGAGCGGCTGCTGGGGCTGGAGGTGGACCTGCTGGTGCCGGCCGCCGTGGAGGGCGTGCTGCACGCGGGCAACGCGGCCGAGGTGGCCGCGTCGGTCGTGGTGGAGGGCGCGAACGGGCCGACCACCGGAGCCGCGGACGAGATCCTGGCCGCCAACGGCGTGCTCGTGGTCCCGGACATCCTCGCCAACGCCGGCGGGGTGATCGTCTCCTACTTCGAGTGGGTGCAGTCCAACCAGGCCTACTGGTGGTCCGCGGCCGAGGTCGACGCCCGCCTGGAGACCCGGATGCTCGCGGCCTGGGGAAAGGTGCTCGAGGTCGCCGCCGAGCGCGGGCTGAGCCTGCGCGAGGCCGCCACCGTCACCGCGGTCCAGCGGGTCGCCGACGCCCACCTCACCCGCGGCCTCTACCCCTGATCGGCGGCACCGCCCGGTCGGCGGCGCGGCGCCGCAGGGCGGCGCCGTCGACCGGGCGGGCTTCGGGCCGAGGGCCGGTGCGGACGGGGGTCCGGCCCCGCGCGGGTGGACGCCCCGCCCCGCGGCGCGCGCCGCGGGGCGGGGCCGTCCGCGCCACGCCCTCGGCTTAAGCACAGCCGTTCCCCTGCTTCTGTGATGCCTGCGTTGCTACCCTGGAGGCACATCACGCACAGCAGTGCCAGGGAAGGACCGACACATGGCCGGCGGGAACCCGCTCCTCCGCGATTTCACCAAGCAGGGCGCAGGCAGCGCCCAGCAGTCCTACGGGACCCAGTACGGGCAGCGCTCCTACGGGAACCCCTACCAGCAGTCCGGCTACCAGCAGCCCGGCTACGGTCAGGCCGGGCCGTACTCCGCCGACCGGCTGGACTCGATGTACAACGCCCCGGCGGCGGGCACCAACCAGACCGGCCGGATGACCTACGACGACGTCATCATGCGCACCGCCACGGTGCTCGGCGCCGTGGTGGTCGGTGCGCTGGCCGGCTGGATCATGCCCGTGCTGACCCTGCCGGGCGCCCTGATCGGGTTCGTCCTGGCCATGGTCAACGTCTTCAAGCGCCAGCCCTCGCCGGCGCTGATCCTGGCCTACGGCCTGTTCGAGGGCATGTTCCTCGGCGGCATCTCGGCGATGTTCGAGAGCATCTACCCGGGCATCGTCGTCCAGGCCGTGATCGGCACTCTCGCGGTGTTCGGCTCCGTGCTCGTGCTCTTCCGCTCGGGCAAGCTGCGCGCCTCCGCGCGGGCGACCAAGATCTTCATGGTCGCCCTCATGGCCTACGCCGTGTTCGCCCTGGTCAACCTGGGTGCCGTCCTGCTCTTCGGCTTCGACATCCGCACCGAGAGCCCTCTGGGCCCGTGGCTGGGTCTGGCCATCGGCGCGATCGCCATCCTGCTGGCGGCCTACAGCTTCGTGCTCGACTTCGAGAACATCAAGCGCGGTGTCGAGGTCGGCGTCCCGGAGAAGATAGCCTGGTCCGCGGCCTTCGGCCTGACCGTCACCCTCGTGTGGCTCTACATCGAGATCCTGCGCATCCTGGCGATCATCCGGGAGATGACCTCGAACTAGGTCCTCGCCCCCGGCTCCGCCACCGGCGACGGCCCGGCTCCCGAACGGGGGGCCGGGCCGTCGCCGTGTCCACGGTCCCGTCCCCGGGGGGCGGGCGGTGGCTCAGTGGTAGGTGATCCGCGGGCCGGGCACGGGCAGGGTGGCCGCGTGCGCCGCGGCGGCCGCGCGCGGCGGACGTCCCACGAACAGCCAGCCGAGCACCTTCTCCCCGGGGGCCAGCCCGTAGAAGGCGCGCAGCGCGTCCTCGTCCGCCCCGTCGCGGGGCGCCCACGTGGTCGCCCAGCCCGCGCCCCAGAAGGCGGCCTCGAGCAGGGGACGGGCCCCGTGCGCGGCGGCGAGCTGCTCCTTGCGCGGCACCCCGAGGGCGTCGTCGGGGCTGAACACCAGCGCGCAGCCCAGACCCCCCGTGCTCGCCCACTGCAGGGACCCCCGGAACGTCGCCAGCCGCCGCAGCTGCTTGCCCTTGAGCCGGGGGAACGGCGTGCTCATGGTGGGCACCCGCCGCATGCCCGCGGCCGCGGCCGCCAGCTCGGGCGCGGAGCGGCGCGTGGTCACGGCCACCCGCCAGCTCAGCCCGGGGTCCGCGGCCGCCGGGCCGGCGGCCGCGCGGAGCACGGCCTCCAGCTCCTCCCGCGGCGGGGCGTCCGGGGTCAGGGCGGGGGCGGGACGCCGCTGGGCGAGGATCCGGAGGAACGCGCGTGACATGGCGCCAGTCTGTCACCGCGGGCGCCCCGGCGGCGGTTTCCCCGGCAGTCGCGTCGGCCGTCCCCGGCGGGGGCGCTTCGGGCCGGTGCGCACCCCGGAGGAGGCCGGTCGACCGCGTCGGTCCCGCGTCGCCTGCCGGTCGTCCGGCCGTGGAAGGATGATGCCATGCCTTCCACTGCGCACGACGCCGAGCGTCCCCCGGTCCCGGGACCCAGCATCGAGCTCCCGCCGCTGCACGGCAACGCCGCCGGGGGCGTGGCGGTCTCGGTGCGGGTGGCCGCCGCCTGGTCGTGGCGGCTGCTCATCATCCTCGCGGCCGTGGGCCTGTTCGGCTACATGCTCTCCACGATCACGGTGGTCATCATCCCCGTGCTGATCGCGGGGCTGCTCGCCGGCCTGCTGTTCCCGCTGGTGAAGGGGATGCGGGCCCAGCACGTGCCCGCCGGTCTGGCCTCGGGCCTCACGGTCCTGGGCTTCATCGGGCTCGTGGTCGGCCTGCTCGTGCTGGCCGGGCGGCAGATCGTGCTCGGCTTCGCCCAGCTGTCCGAGAACGTGGTGGTCGGCACGCAGCAGCTGCTGGGCTGGCTCGAGGACGGGCCCCTGAACCTCAGCGCGGACAGCGTGAACGACTGGATCGACGACCTCGGCACCACGGTGCAGGACAACAGCCAGGCCATCCTCAACGGGGCCATGTCCTTCGGCTCCACGGCCGGCAACGTGCTGACCGGCATCATCATCATGCTGTTCACGCTGCTCTTCTTCCTCATGGACGGGGAGCGGATCTGGCTCTTCCTGGTCCGGTTGTTCCCGGTGAGCGCCCGGCGCGCCGTCAACGGCGCCGGGCGCCGGGGCTGGCACTCCCTCGTGCAGTACGCCAGGATCCAGGGCTTCGTGGCCTTCGTGGACGCCGTGGGCATCGGTCTCGGCGCCGCCCTGCTGGGGGTGCCCCTGGCCCTGCCCATCGGCATCCTCGTCTTCCTCGGCTCCTTCATCCCCATCGTCGGCGCCGTGCTGACCGGCGCCGTCGCCGTGCTGGTCGCGCTCGTGGCCAACGGCTTCGGCAACGCCCTGGCGATGCTCGCGGTGGTGCTGCTCGTGCAGCAGATCGAGTCCAACGTGCTGCAGCCCCTCGTCATGGGCCGGGCGGTGTCCCTGCACCCGCTGGCCGTGTTCCTCGCCGTGGCCTCGGGCACCATCCTCTTCGGCATCGCCGGTGCCCTGTTCGCGGTGCCGGTCATGGCCTTCCTGAACACGGTGGTGCGCTACCTCGTGGGCGGGCTGTGGCGCCAGGACGACGAGATCGCGTGGGAGCCCTACTTCTTCCCCTGGGAGATCAAGAAGCACGCCAGCCGGAACGAGCTGACCCGGGACCAGATCATGGCCCAGCTCCAGCGCTTCCGCCGGACCCGGGCCCAGGAGCGCCTCCAGGCCGCGCTCAAGCGCGGGCGCAAGGCCGACCGCGCCCGGGCCGCGGCCGGGACCGCCGGACGGCCGGGCGACGAGCGGCCGGACCAGGCCGGCGCCGGCGCCGGGAAGGCCCCGGGGCGGCCTCCGGGCACCGACTAGGATGGAGACCGCGCCCGCCGCCGGCGGGCGCGAGCCGTGCCCCGCCCCCGGGTCCCGCGCACGCACCGACCGGTAAGGAAGACTCACCGTGAGCCTGGCCGCCCTGCCCGTCCGCCTCGCCGACATCGAGGCCGCCGCCGCACTGCTCGACGGGGTGATCGACCGGACGCCGGTGGCCCACTCGCGGGCGCTGTCCCGCCTGGTCGGCACCGAGGTCAACCTCAAGGCCGAGAACCTCCAGCGCGCGGGCTCCTTCAAGGTCCGCGGCGCCTACGTGCGGATGGCCAAGCTCACCGCCGAGGAGAAGGCGCGCGGGGTGGTGGCAGCCTCCGCCGGCAACCACGCCCAGGGAGTGGCCCTCGCCGCCGACCGGCTGGGCATCACCGCCCGCATCTACATGCCCATGGGTGCGGCCCTGCCCAAGGTCGCCGCAACCCGCGACCACGGCGCCGAGGTCGTGCTGCACGGCAACGCCGTGGACGAGGCGCTCGCCGAGGCGCAGCGCCACGCCGAGCGGACCGGGGCGGTCTTCGTCCACCCCTTCGACCACCCGGACATCGTGGCCGGTCAGGGCACCCTGGGCCTGGAGCTCCTCGACCAGATCCCCGACGTCGACACCGTGATCACCGGTGTGGGCGGCGGCGGGCTGCTCGCCGGGGTGGCCGTGGCGGTCAAGGCCCGCGCGGAGCAGCTGGGCCGGCCGATCCGGCTGATCGGCGTGCAGGCGGAGAACGCCGCCGCCTATCCGCCGTCCCTGGCAGGGGACGCCCTGGTGACCCTCGAGCGGGTCTCGACCATCGCCGACGGCATCGCCGTGGGGAAGCCGGGACAGCTGCCCTTCAGCATCATCAAGGAGCTCGTCGACGACGTCGTGACGGTCTCCGAGGACTCCCTCGCCCAGGCGCTGATCTTCCTGCTGGAGCGGAACAAGCTCGTGGTCGAGCCGGCCGGCGCCGTGGGGGTCGCCGCCCTGCTGGACGGCCGGCTGCAGGAGCGCTACCCGGACCTGGGCAGCACCGCGGTGGTCCTCTCCGGCGGCAACATCGACCCCATGCTCATGCTCAAGGTGATCCAGCGCGGCCTCTCCGCCGCCGGCCGGTACATGACGATCAAGATGATGCTCACCGACCGGCCGGGCGAGCTGGCGCTGATCTCCAAGGTGATCGCCGTGCAGGACGCCAACGTCACCGGCCTGGACCACACCCGCATCGGCGGCTCGCTCAGCATGGGGGACGTCTCCATCACGATCGACATGGAGACCAAGGGCCACGAGCACTGCCGCCAGGTCCTCCGGGCGCTCGAGGCGGAGGGATTCCACCCCGTCGTCGTGCACTGAGCGCCCCGCCGGTGCGCACCGCGCCCGGCACGACCACGGCACCGGTCCCCTGGGGGGCCGGTGCCGTGGCCGTGCCAGGCGTGGGCGGCGACGTCAGGAGCGGCGCCGCCCGGTGAGGTACGTGGCGAAGCCGCTGACGAACGTCGCGAACACGAAGACGTTGCGCAGGCTGCCGGGGGCGCTCGCCGCCGGATCGCCCTGGCCGGCGAAGTGCAGGACCACGGCGACGACGGCGAGCACCGCGGTGAGCACCATCAGGGCTCGGGTGCCGGGCCCGGGGCTGCGCAGCCAGTGGGTCGTCACGGCACGCTCAGCCCTGGAACGGCTTGGCGTCCAGGATCTTGACCGGGATCTGCTTGCCGTTGGGCGCGGTGTAGGACAGCTCGTCGCCGACCTGGTGGCCGGAGATGGCCGAGCCCATCGGGGACTTCTCGGAGAAGACCTCCAGCTCGCTGCCGGCGGCCAGGTCCTCGGCCACCTCGCGGGAGCCGATGAGGAAGGTCATCGGCTCCCCGGCGATCTCCGCGGTGACGACCATGCCGGCCTCGACGACCCCGTCGTCCGCGGGGGCCTCGCCGACCTGAGCGCTCTCGAGCAGGGCCTTGAGGTGGGCGATGCGCCCCTCGTTCTTGCCCTGCTCCTCGCGGGCGGCGTGGTAGCCGCCGTTCTCCTTGAGGTCGCCCTCCGAACGTGCCTGGTCGATGCGCTCCACGATCTCGTGCCGGTACGGGCCGGAGATGTAGTCGAGCTCCTTCTTCAGACGGTCGTAGGCCTCCTGGGTCAGCCAGGCGCCCTGGTTGCTGGTCTTGGTCACAATCTCTCCTCGGTGGACGGACGGCCGGGCCGCCGGAGCCCGCCCGGGGCGTGCCGGGCGGCGGCGGACCGGAGCGACGGCGCGGACGCCGTCGTCGGTGCGGGGATCCGCATAATGCAAAGTCCCCGCCCCGGTGCCGGGCCGTCCGTGCGGACGGTGCCCGGTGGCCGGGGACGGGGAGTCCTGATTCCCCAGTCTAGGCGGGGGCGGGGGGAAGGCCCAAAGCACGATGAGGGTTACGACACATCCGCGGCGGCCTCGCCGTCCTCGACCCAGCAGGAGTCGACGACCGCGGTGGTGGCCAGGTTCGTGGTGCGCACGGTGGCGCGGTGGGTGCTCGTCCCGCCCTCGCCGAGCTGCTCCTCGGCCACCGCCCCGACGGTCACCTCCGCCCAGCCCACCACGGCGTACTCCTCGTTGAGGGCGCTCACCGCGCAGGTCACCACGTCGCCGGGACGCTTGGTGAGGTCGAAGTCCGCCGTCACCCGCGCCTCGGAGACGACCTGGAAGCCGACGTCCTTGAACGTGGGCGCCGCGGCCCGGGCGGTGACCACCCACACGATGAACCCGGCCGCGAGCAGGGTCGCCAGCACCAGCAGGCCCAGCCAGCCGCGCGGGCCGAGCCGGCGGGGACGGGCAGGGCGTCCGTAGCGGTCGCGGAGCAGGGCGGGGGAGTCGGTGGACACGGCGGCCTCGGGTCTCGGCAACGGGGAAGGCGGCGCCGGGCCCGGCGACCGCCCGTCCACTGTAGCCGAGCCCGCTGGGAGCATCCCGGGCACGCCGCGTCCCCGCGGACGCGTAAAATGGAGGGCGGCCCGCGCCCGCAGCTGCCGTGCCGCACCACCCCCGACCGATCCCGAGAGGACCTCCCGAGTGACCTCCCTGTCCCAGATGCGCCTGCTGGCCGTCCACGCCCACCCCGACGACGAGTCGAGCAAGGGTGCTGCGACCATGGCCCACTACGTCCGGCAGGGGGTCGAGGTGATGGTGGCCACGTGCACCGGCGGGGAGCGCGGTTCGATCCTCAACGGGGAGATGGAGGGCCACCCCTACGCCGAGCGGGACCTGACCGGCCTGCGCCGGCTGGAGATGGCCCAGGCCGCCGCCGCGCTGGAGATCCAGCACCGGTGGCTGGGCTTCATGGACTCGGGCCTGCCCGAGGGCGACCCGCTGCCGCCGCTGCCGTGGGGCTGCTTCGCCCTGCAGCCGCTGGAGCGGGCCGCCGCCCCGCTGGTGCGGCTCGTGCGCGAGTTCCGCCCGCACGTGATCCTCACCTACGACGAGAACGGCGGCTACCCGCACCCGGACCACATCCAGACCCACAACGTCTCGGTCGAGGCGTTCCGCGCCGCCGGCGACCCCGACCGCTACCCGGGTCTCGGCGCGCCCTGGACGCCGCTGAAGCTCTACTACGACCGGGCCTTCAACCTCGAGCGCTTCGTCGCCCTGCACGAGGCCCTCGAGGAGCGCGGCCTGCAGTCGCCGTACGCGGAGCGGATCGCCGCCTGGCAGGAGACCGACCCGGAGGGCCACCGCCCGCCCGCCCCCCGGCACGAGACCACCACCAAGATCCAGTGCCCGGACACCTTCGCCCGCCGGGACGAGGCGCTGCGCAGCCACCGCACCCAGGTGGCCCCGGACGGGATGTTCTTCGCCGTGTCCGCCGAGATGCAGGCCGAGGTCTGGCCGTGGGAGGACTACGTCCTGGCCGACTCGCGGGTGCCCACCGCCCTGCCGGAGAACGACCTGTTCGCCGGGATCCAGGGCTGAACGAGGAGATGACCGCCGTGCTGAACGTGCTCGCCCTGCTCCCCGCGATGGCGCCCAACCCGATCGACGAGGGCACGCTGCGCCCCGGGCTGGACCCCAGCCAGGTGACCCCCGGCGTGGCCGGATTCCTCATGTCCCTGGTCCTCGCCGTGGCCGTGATCCTGCTCGTGCTCGACTTCAACCGCCGCAACCGGCGCATGCGCTACCGCGCGGAGTACGCCGAGCGCCGCGCCGCCGAGGAGCAGGTGGGCGGCTACACCCGGGAGGCCCCCGACGCCCCGGCCGCCGGGGAGTCCCCGGGCACCCCGGCCGAGGACCCGGGGGGACCCGACCCGCGCGGCTGAGACCGGGCCCCTCCCGCGGGGCCCCGTGCCGGACCCGAGATCCGAGGAGCGCCCGATGCCCAACCGTCTGAGCGGACAGTCCTCCGCCTACCTGCGCCAGCACGCGGACAACCCCGTGGCCTGGCAGCCCTTCGACGACGCCGCGTTCGCCGAGGCCGCCCGCCGGGACGTCCCGGTGTTCCTCTCGGTCGGCTACGCCGCCTGCCACTGGTGCCACGTGATGGCCCACGAGTCCTTCGAGGACCCGGAGGTCGGCGCCTACCTCGACGAGCACTTCGTGCCGGTCAAGGTGGACCGGGAGGAGCGCCCCGACGTGGACGCCGTCTACATGAGCGCCACGCAGCTGCTCACCCGCCAGGGCGGCTGGCCCATGAGCGTGTTCCTGACCCCGGACGGGCGGGCCTTCCACGCCGGCACCTACTTCCCGCCCCGCCCGGCCCACGGCACGCCGTCCTTCCGGCAGGTGCTGGAGGCGGTGACCGAGGCGTGGAGCACCCGCCGCGGCGAGCTGGAGCAGGCCGCGGACGCGGTCGCCCGCGCCGTCGCCGGGCAGGCGGAGGACCTGCGCACCGCCCTGGCCGCCGGCGCGGTGCCCGTGCCGGCGGCCGGGGCCGGCCCGGACCTCCCGGCCGTGGCCCTCGAGGTGCTCCTGCAGGAGGAGGACCCGCTCCACGGGGGGTTCGGCGGGGCCCCCAAGTTCCCGCCCTCCACGGTCCTGCCGCTGCTGGAGCGGATCGCGGCCCGCCCCGGCACGCGGACCGCGGAGCAGGCGCACGGCCTGCTGGGCCGCACCCTCGGCGCCATGCGGGCCTCGGCGCTCTTCGACCAGGTGGGCGGCGGCTTCTTCCGCTACTCGGTGACCCGGGAGTGGTCCCTGCCGCACTACGAGAAGATGCTCTACGACAACGCCCAGCTGCTGCGCGCCTACGCGCGCGCCGCGGGCCGGGGGCCCGGCCGCGGCGACGGGCGCGCGGCCGCGGACACGGCCGCGTTCCTGCTGCGCGAGCTGCGCCTGCCCGGCGGGGCGTTCGCCTCCTCCCTCGACGCGGACAGCCCCTCCGCGGACAGCCCGTCCGCCGCCGGGGACGTGCACAGCGGGGAGGGCGCCTTCTACGTCTGGACCCGCGCCGAGCTGGCCGCGGTCCTCGGCCCCGAGCGGGGGACGGCCGTGGCCGATCTCATGGGGGTGGCCGCCGGCCGCGCCCAGCCGCTGCACCCGGGACGCGTCCTGGGTGAGGAGGAGCAGGCGCTGTGGGACGCCGCGCGGCCCGAGCTCGCGGCGGCCCGGGCGTCCCGGCCGGCCCCGGCCCGCGACGACAAGGTCGTGACCGGGTGGAACGGGCTGACCGTCACGGCCCTCGCCGAGGCCGGCGTGCTGCTGCAGGACCCCGCCCTGGTGCTCGCGGCCGAGGAGGCCGCCGGGCACCTGTGGGAGGTGCACTGGGACGGCGGCCGCCGTCGGCTGGCGCGCACCAGCCACGCCGGCTCGGCGGAGCGCTCCATCGAGGGCCTGCTGGAGGACTACGCGCTGCTGGCCGAGGCGTTCCTGGCCCTGTACCGGGCCACCGGCGCCACGGCCTGGCTCCGGCGGGCCCGCACGCTCGCCGACGTGGCCGAGGAGCGCTTCTCGCACCCGGCCCCGGACGGCGGGGAGGAGGCACCCGGCCGGGTCTGGTCCGACCTCGCGGACGTCCCCGCGCCGCTGCTCGCCGCCGGCGGCTCGGGGCGCGCCCAGCCGCTCGACGACGTCACGCCCGCCGGCACCGCCGTGCTCGCGGCGGTGCTCGTGGAGCTGTGGGCCCTGGACGAGGATGAGGCGCGCGCCCGGCTCGTCCCGTCCCTGCTCGGTCCGCTGGAGCTCCTGGCCCGGCGCTCGCCCCGCGCCGCGGGACGGGCCCTGGCCGTGCAGGACGAACTGGGCTCCGCGCCGACCCACGTGGTGCTCGCCGGCGGGACCGCCGAGGACAAGCTCGAGGCCCGCCGCGCCGTCGGGCCCGCCGCGGTGCTGGGCACCCACGTGATCGACGCCGACGCCCCCGGGGCACCCGGCGCCGCCCGCGGGAAGACGGCGCCGGGCGGACGGTTCACGGTCTACGTGTGCCGCGGCTTCGCCTGCCGCGCCCCGGTCCACACGGTCGCCGAGCTGCGTGCGGAGCTGGCGGGGGGCGGCTGACTCAGCCGAGCATCGCGAGCATGATCGCCACGTAGTGCAGCCCGAAGCCGAGGACGGTGCAGGCGTGGAAGATCTCGTGGAAGCTGAACACCTCGGGCAGCAGCCGCGGGCGCTTGGTGCCGTAGACCACCGCGCCGGTGATGTAGGCGGCGCCGCCGGCCGCGGTGAGCACGGCCGCCGGCGGGCTGGTCTGCCAGAACTGCGGGAGGTAGACGACGGCCAGGCAGCCCATCACCACGTAGAGCGGGGTGTAGAGCCAGCGGGGCGCGAGCGTCCACAGCAGCCGGAAGAGCACCAGCCCGGCGGCGCAGGCCCAGATCACGCTCAGCAGCACCCGGGACTGCTCCGGGGCCAGCAGCGCGACCGCCAGCGGGGTGTAGGTCCCCGCGATCAGCAGCGCGATGTTGGAGTGGTCCATCCGGCGCAGGACCATGTGCAGCCGGCGGGGCCAGTAGGCGCGGTGGTAGATCGCCGACACGCCGAACAGCAGGATGCCCGTGACCCCGTACACGGCGCACGCGATGCGCAGCTCCGTGGTGGGGGCGAACAGGATCGCCACGAGCCCCAGGGCGACGACGACGGGCGTGAAGCCGGCGTGGATCCAGCCCCGCCACGCGGGCTTGCGCTCCACGAGGTCCTCGAGCCGGTGCTCGATCGCCTCCCCGAGCTCTGCGGCGGCGCGGGCCGGCCCGCCGTGCGAGTGCTCCATGGTGTTCCTTCCGGCGTGCGGCGGTGAATCCGGACGATCCTCCACCGGGTAGTTTAGGAGGCGTCCCCGGCCGTCGCCCGGGCCCGTGACCCCCGACACGTCCGGGCCCGCCGCCCCCACCAGCACCGGCAGCGCGCCAGGCACCCCGTTCAGCACCAGCACCAGGACCCGCGGCCCCCGCCGCGGGCGAGACCTCGGGAGGACCCGCAGATGCCCAAGCCCCGGCCGCTCTACCGGTTCTACGAGCGCCGGCTCGCCGCCGCCCTCGACCCACGGCGGCTGCCCAAGCACGTCGGCGTGCTCGTGGACGGGAACCGGCGGTGGGCCAAGCAGTTCGGCGCCTCGACCGCGGACGGGCACAAGGCGGGGGCGCAGAAGATCGTGGAGTTCCTGGGCTGGTGCCGGGAGCTGGACATCGAGGTGGTCACCCTCTACATCCTCTCCACCGAGAACCTCAAACGACCGGCCGCGGAGCTGGAGCCCCTGCTGGAGATCATCTCGGACCTCATGGACACCCTCTCCGAGTCGGGCATCTGCCGGGTCCAGCCCGTGGGCGCCCTCGAGATGCTGCCGCCGCGGCTGGCCGCGTGCCTGGCCGACCTCACCGAGCGCACGGCGGACAACGCCGGCCCCCACCTGAACATCGCGGTGGGCTACGGCGGCCGCCAGGAGATCGTGGACGCGGTGCGGGAGGTCCTCACGGAGGCCCTCGACGCCGGCGCCGACGTGCGGGAGCTGGCCCAGGAGCTGTCGGTGGAGCACATCTCCGAGCACCTCTACACCCGCGGGCAGCCGGACCCGGACCTGCTCATCCGCACCTCGGGGGAGCAGCGGCTCTCCGGCTTCCTCATGTGGCAGTCCGCCTACAGCGAGTACTACTTCTGCGAGGCCCTGTGGCCGGACTTCCGGCGGGTGGACTTCCTGCGGGCGCTGCGCGACTACGCGTCCCGCCAGCGGCGCTTCGGCGGCTGACCCCCGCGACGTCGCTGGCAATTTCCGCCCCGTTCACCGTTTCTGCTCGCGCGGCGGGTCCGGCCTGCGTACGTTGTCCTCAGGCGGGCGGCGCGGACGCCGACCGCCGGACAGAGGAGGAAGGGCCGCCATGAGCATCTCCAAGAACCCGGAGCGCATCGTCGACATCTCCGCCCCCCTGGGCGCCGCCGAGCCGCGGACCGAAGTGCGCTCCTACGTGATCGACACCTCGGTGCTCCTGTCCGACCCACGGGCCATCTTGCGCTTCGCCGAGCACGAGGTGGTGCTGCCGGTCGTGGTGATCACCGAGCTGGAGGGCAAGCGGCACGACCCGGAGCTGGGCTACTTCGCCCGGCAGGCCCTGCGCCTGCTCGACGACCTGCGGGTGGAGCACAACGGGCTCAACCGCCCCGTCCCGATCGGGGACCAGGGCGGGACCCTCGTGGTGGAGCTCAACCACGTCTCGGACACCGTGCTGCCCGTGAGCTTCCGGCTCAAGGACAACGACTCCCTGATCCTGTCGGTGGCGCTGAGCCTCTCCAACGACGGCCGGGACGTGTGCATCGTGTCCAAGGACCTCCCGATGCGGGTGAAGGCCTCCGCCCTGGGCCTGCAGGCCGAGGAGTACCGGGCGGAGTGGGTGGGCTCGGACGTCGAGTGGTCCGGCACGGCGTCCGTCGACGTGCCCGACGACGTCGTGGACCGGCTCTACGCCGGCGAGGCCGTCGTGGTCCCGGGCACGGAGGGACTGCCGGCCAACACGGGCCTGACCCTGCACTCGGCACGGGGCAGCGCCCTGGCGCGGGTCCGCGCGGACGGCGCGGCCCGGGTGGTGCGCGGGGACCGGGACGTCTTCGGCGTCAACGGCCGCTCCGCCGAGCAGCGGCTGGCCATCGACCTGCTGCTCGACCCCGAGGTGGGCATCGTCTCCCTCGGCGGCCGCGCCGGGACCGGCAAGTCCGCCCTGGCCCTGTGCGCGGGCCTGGAGACGGTCATGGAGCGCCGCGAGCACCGCAAGGTCATGGTGTTCCGCCCGCTCTACGCGGTGGGCGGCCAGGAGCTGGGCTACCTGCCCGGCTCCGAGGAGGAGAAGATGAACCCCTGGGGCCAGGCCGTCTTCGACACCCTCGGCGCCCTGGTCTCCCCGGAGGTCGTCGAGGAGGTGCTCGACCGCGGGATGCTCGAGGTGCTGCCCCTGACCCACATCCGCGGCCGCTCCCTGCACGACGCCTTCGTCATCGTGGACGAGGCCCAGTCCCTCGAGAAGAACGTGCTCCTGACGGTGCTCTCCCGGATCGGCCAGGGCTCCAAGGTGATCATGACCCACGACGTCGCCCAGCGCGACAACCTGCGGGTGGGCCGCCACGACGGGGTCACCGCGGTGGTCGAGGCGCTCAAGGGCCACCCGCTGTTCGGCCACGTCACCCTCACCCGCTCGGAGCGCTCGCCCATCGCGGCCCTGGTGACGGAGGTGCTGGGCGACCTGGAGCCCTGAGCCCGGCCCTGGCCGGTCGGCTCAGGGACCGACCGGCCAGGGCAGGTGCCGGCTCACGTCCGTGAGGTCCAGCCGCACGGAGGTGAAGAGGTCGTCGATGAAGTACTCGTCGACGGCCTCGATCCGCAGGTCGTGGCCGGTGCCCGCGAGGGGCCCCTCGAGCACCTCCGAGCGCACGCACACGGCCGTCCGCTCGTCGATCAGCACCCGGGTGCGGGCCGGGGCGAGCGGATGGCCCGGCGTGGTCGGCGCGTAGGCGGAGCTAGGGGTGACCACCGCGCCGCGCACCGCCCGCCCGTGGTGGACGCCCGTGCCGACCTCCTCGACGGTGCACGGGCGCCGCTCCGGCAGATAGGGCGGCACGGGGGCGCTGCCGGCGAGCTCGACCGGGTCGAGGATGGCCTGCCACCGGCCGCCGCCGAAGACGGGGTCCCCGTAGGCGGCCTCGGGCCGGCGTTCCACCAGCCCCGAGTCGGTGAAGACCGGGGCCACGAGGGACGGCGCGAGCAGCCACGAGGAGGAGGTCGAGGCGACGTAGAAGTCGTCGCGCGAGCGCTCCAGCGTGCTGGCCGTGTAGAGGGGGGGCCCGTCCAGGGTCTCCACGCGCAGCTCGGACGGACGGCGCACCCACGCCCGCACCGGCTCGCGCGGGGCCTGGTCCCCGGGCGCGAGCCAGGACAGCACGAAGCGCAGGGTGTCCCAGCGCCACGGGGAGGAGCGGCACAGCGCCGCGAACTCGTCCGGGTCGGTGGGCGCGGGGACGGGGGAGCGGGGCATGGCCCCAGTCTAGGGAGGCCTGCACCGGTCCACAGGGCCCGGGCCCGGCGGCCGGCCCGGCGGCTACGATGCCCGGTGTGAGCGCCTTCCTGACCGACCAGTTCGCCCGCGGGGACGCCGCCGGCTGGGCCGCGGGGGTGCTCGCGGCGGCCGGTCTGCTGGTGCTGGCCGGCGGGTGCGCGTGGCTGTGGCGCAATGACGTGCGCGAACACCTGCTGCCCGGCCGGGTCGTCCGCCCGCTCTATCCCGCGTGCGGCGGGCTGCTGGGCGCTGCGGCGCTCCTGGCCGGGGAGCCGGTGCGGCTGCTGTGGATGCTGTGGGGCCTGGCGGTGATGGGCGGGATCTACGTCCTGCTCCGCCTGCTGCATCCCGCCGGGATGGGGATGGGCGACGTCCGGCTGTCCGGGCTGCTCGGCATGTGCCTGGGCTTCGCCTCGGTGTGGCACGCGGTGCTGGGCGCGGCGGCCGGGTTCGTGCTCGGCGGCCTGGCCGGGGCCCTGCTCGTGGCCGCCGGGCGGGCCGGGGCCCGGACCCGCGTGGCGTTCGGCCCGGCGATGATCAGCGGCGCCCTCGGGGTGCTGCTGCTGCTCTGAGCGCGCCGTCGCCGGCCCGTGCCGCGCCCTGCGTGCCGCACCGGCCCCGGCGCCTGCCAGAATGGGCCGGGACCCCGGCCCCCGGGCCGACCACCGCCGGACAAGGAGCGCCCATGCCCGTCCCCGAGTTCGTCCTCTCCCTGCGGGAGAAGATCGGCCACGACCTGCTCTGGCTGCCCGCGGTCACCGCCGTCGTCCTGCGCGACGACGGCCGGGTGCTGCTGGCCCGGCGCAGCGACAACGGCAACTGGGGGCTGGTGAGCGGGATCGTGGAACCCGGCGAGGAGCCGGCGGTCACGGCGGTGCGGGAGTGCCTGGAGGAGACCGGCGTCGTCGCCGTCGTGGAGGACCTCGTGGCGATCAAGGCCGGCGAGCCGGTGCAGTACCCCAACGGGGACCGGTGCCAGTTCCTCGACCACACCTTCCGCTGCCGCTGGGTCTCCGGGGAGGCCCGGGTCAACGACGACGAGTCCCTCGAGGTCGGCTGGTACGACCCGGCCGACACCCCGCCGCTCCCGCCGCACCAGCGGGCCCGGCTCGACGCGGCCCTGGCCCACGACGGCCGCGCGCGCTTCGTGGTCTGAGCCCGCGGCCGGTGCGCGGTCCGGGCGCAGCGGAGGCCGCGGGACGGCGGCGCACAAGAAACACAGCGTGCTTACTTGTGGGCTGGTGCACACGTTCCTAGACTCGGAGACGTCCATCCGCAGCGCACCGCCGATCAAGGAGGAACGACATGCCCGCAGGACAGACCGGTTTCGACGACGTGACCTACGACCTCGTCTCCGTGCAGTACCACTCGCTCAAAGCGGGGCACGACTACGGCCAGTACGTGCGGGACGCCCGCAACGCCGGCCGCGACGACATCGCAGCCTTCTTCGAGGAGGTGATGAGCCAGGACGCCGACCGTGCCCGGCGGTGCCACGAGTTCATCAAGGAGCTCTCCAAGTCCGGCGAGTCCGGCCCCGCCGTGACGTCCTGATCCGGACCACCGGTCCGGGGCGCGAGCCGCCGGACGACGCGAGGGGTCGCGCCCGCCCGGGAACCGTTTCCCGGGCGGGCGCGACCCCTCGTCGTGTGCGCGGGGCTCGCGCGGGGCGGGTCAGGCGTTGGGGCCCGTCATGGTGGTGACGTCCAGCGCGCGGTCCAGCTGCTCCTCGGTGAGCTGCCCGTTCTCGACGTAGCCCAGGGCCAGGGTCGCCTCGCGCACCGTCATCTTGTTCGCCACGGCGTGCTTGGCGATCTTCGCGGCGGCCTCGTAGCCGATGGCCTTGTTCAGCGGGGTCACGATGGACGGGGAGGCCTCGGCCAGGAACCGGCAGCGCTCCACGTTCGCCTCGAGCCCGTCGATCATCTTCTCCGCCATCACCCGCGAGGAGTTGGCGAGCAGCCGGATCGACTCCAGCAGGGCGGAGGCCATGACGGGGATGCCCACGTTGAGCTCGAAGGCCCCGTTGGTGGAGGACAGGGACACCGTGGTGTCGTTGCCGATCACCTGGGCGCAGACCTGGATCGTGGACTCACAGATCACCGGGTTCACCTTGCCCGGCATGATCGAGGAGCCCGGCTGCAGGTCGGGGATGAGGATCTCGCCCAGGCCGGTGTTGGGGCCGGAGCCCATCCAGCGCAGGTCGTTGTTGATCTTCATGTAGCTGTAGGCCACGGTGCGCAGCTGGCCCGAGGCCTCCACGAGGCCGTCCCGGTTGGCCTGGGCCTCGAAGTGGTTGCGCGCCTCCGTGATCGGCAGGCCGGTCTCCTCGGCCAGCAGCTCGATCACGCGGGCGGAGAACCCGGCCGGGGTGTTGATGCCGGTGCCCACGGCGGTCCCGCCCAGGGGCACCTCGGCCACGCGGGGCAGGGCGGCCTGGACGCGCTCGATGCCGTAGCGCACCTGGGCGGCGTAGCCGCCGAACTCCTGGCCCAGGGTCACCGGGGTGGCGTCCATCAGGTGGGTGCGCCCGGACTTCACGACGTCCCGGAACTCGGCGGCCTTGCGCTCGAGGGACTCCGCCAGCTGCGTCATGGCGGGGACCAGGTCGTTGACCAGGGCACCCGTGACGGCCACGTGCACGGAGGTCGGGAAGACGTCGTTGGAGGACTGGGAGGCGTTGACGTGGTCGTTGGGGTGGACCTCGACGCCCTGGCCCTCGAGGGCCCGGGTGGCCAGGGTGGCCAGGACCTCGTTGGTGTTCATGTTCGAGGACGTCCCGGAGCCGGTCTGGAATACGTCGATCGGGAAGTGCTCGTCGAACCGGCCCGTGGCGACCTGGTCCGCGGCCTCGGCGATCGCGCGGGCGCGCTCGTCGTCGAGCACCCCCAGCTCCGCGTTCGCCAGGGCGGCGGCCTTCTTGATCTGCGCCAGCGCGACGATGTGCTGGGGCTCGAGGGTCTTGCCGGAGATGGGGAAGTTCTCGACGGCGCGCTGTGTCTGGGCGCGGTACAGGGCCTGTGCGGGCACCCGCACCTCGCCCATGGTGTCGTGCTCGATGCGGTACTCGGTGGACGCTGCCGTGCTGTTTGCCGTGGTGTTTGCCATGGCGTCAGTCTAGGTCAGCCCGGGGTGACGCCCGGCACGGTGACCCGCGGCGTCAGGGTCCCTCAGCGGGCCGGCAGCCAGGTCCCGTGGCCGTGCACGAGCTCGGCCTGCCCGTCCTCCAGGTGGTAGAAGACGCCCACGACGGCCACCTCGCCCTGCGAGACGGCCTCGTTGATGATCCGCGACTGCTCCAGCAGCCGGGAGGCCGTCTGCTTGGTGTGCTCGACCACGGCCGCGTTGACGTCGGTCTCCCCGTGCCGGCGGGCGTCGAGCACGGACGGCATGATCCGCTCGATGAGGTCCCGCTGGAACCCGCGCGGCATGTCCCCGGAGCGCGCGGTCGCGTGCGTGGCGCTCACCGCCCCGCACGAGTCGTGGCCCAGGACCATGACCAGCGGGGTGCCCAGGTTGGCCACGGCGTACTCGATGGAGCCGAGCACGGCGTCGTCGATGACCTGTCCGGCGGTGCGGACCACGAAGGCGTCCCCGAGCCCGAGGTCGAAGATGATCTCGGCGGCCAGCCGGGAGTCCGAGCAGCCGAAGATGACCGCGAACGGATCCTGTCCCGCTGCGACGGACTGCCGGCGGGAGGCGTCCTGGTTGGGGTGCAGCGACTCGCCGGCCACGAAGCGGGCGTTGCCCTCGCGCAGGCGCTGCCAGGCGGCGGCCGGGGTGCGGGGCGAGGAGTTGTCGGATCGGGTCTCGGGGGTCATGGCTGCTCCGTGGGTTCGGGGTCGGGGGTCTCGGCGAGTGCCGCGGTCACTGCGGTGGCGAGGTGGTCCAGCTCGGCGCCGGGCGCGTCGCCCTTGAGCACCACGGTGGAGCCCTCGACCTCGCCGGAGTACACGGTCAGGGCGTCCTGGTCCCGGGACTCCTCCCGGACGTGGACGTCCCACTGCACGCCCCCGGCCTCGACGGACGCGGAGACGGGCACGGCCTCGGTCTGCTGGGCCAGCCACGTGGGGTTGGCCAGGGACGTCTGCACGAGGCCGATGAAGCTGCCCTGCGGGGTGGCCCAGCCGATCTCCCAGAAGGGCACGCCCTCCGCGGCCCCGGCGTCCCACCGGGCGTAGTTGGCCGTCCAGCCCTCGCCCGGCTCGGGGACGACCGGCGGGAACGGCGCCTCGTCGGCCACGTAGTCCGCCTCCTGGGCCACGTCGACGTCGGGCCGGTACGGCTGGGCGTCCGGGCGCGGCTGGAGCCACACGAACGGCAGCACCAGCAGCAGCAGGACGGCCATCGAGATGATCATGCCCTGCACGGGGGCGTTGATCCGCCGCGCCTGCTTCTCCGTGATCTGGGGCCGGGGCGGCGCCTCGGGGCCGGGCGCGGTCCCGGGCGCGGCCGCACGGGGCGCGTCCGCGGGCGGCTCGGCGGAACGGTCGGGGGTCGGGGAGCTCACGGGTCCATTGTGCCCTGTCCCGGCGGTCGCGGTCGCACCGCCGGGCTGACTGTGGGCCGGCTCCCAGCGCGCGGACGGGCGGGCGATATGCTGGGCGGGACGCGGTCCGCGCCGCGGCCGATCCCGGCCCGGAGGCCCGCAGACCCGAAACTCGAAGGTGAGGAACATCGTGGCCCAGGAATCCACCGGAACGACCAAGGCACCCAGCAACAACGTGGCCGACCGCAACCTGGCGATGGAGCTGGTGCGCACGACCGAGGCCGCGGCGATCGCCGGGGGCCAGTGGGTGGGCGCCGGCGACAAGAACGCCGCCGACGGGGCCGCGGTCGACGCCATGCGCTCCCTGCTCTCCACCGTGCACTTCAACGGCACCGTGGTCATCGGCGAGGGCGAGAAGGACGAGGCGCCCATGCTGTTCAACGGCGAGCAGGTGGGCGACGGCTCCGGGCCGGCCTCCGACGTCGCGGTGGATCCCATCGACGGCACCCGCCTCACGGCGCTGGGCATGAACAACGCCCTGGCCGTCATCGCCGTGGCCGACGGCGGGTCGATGTTCGACCCCTCGGCCGTGTTCTACATGGACAAGCTCGTGGTGGGCCCGGAGGCCGCGGACTTCGTGGACCTGCGGCTGCCGGTCAAGCAGAACCTGCACCTCGTGGCCCGCGCCAAGGGCATCCACGTCAACCAGCTCACCGTGTGCGTGCTGGACCGCCCGCGCCACCAGAAGCTCGTCGACGAGATCCGCGCGACCGGTGCCCGCACCCGGATGATCCTCGACGGGGACGTGGCCGGCGCGATCGCGGCGTGCCGCGAGGGCACCGGCGTGGACGTGATGATGGGCATCGGCGGGACCCCGGAGGGCATCGTCACCGCCTGCGCCGTCAAGGCCACCGGCGGGATCATCCAGGGCCGGCTGGCCCCCACCGACGACGACGAGAAGCAGAAGGCGATCGACGCCGGACTGGACCTCGACGCCGTGCTGAGCACCGACGACCTCGTCACCTCGGACAACTGCTTCTTCGCCGCCACGGGCATCACCGACGGCGACCTGCTGCGCGGCGTGCGCTACCGCGGCCGCCGGATCACCACCCAGTCCATCGTGATGCGCTCCCGCTCCGGGACCGTGCGCATGGTCGAGGCCGAGCACCTCGCCTCGAAGTGGGAGAAGTACGCCCGCCGCTGACCCCGGCGCCCCGGCCCGCCCGGCCGGCGCAGGACCCCTCGGGCCGGTCTCCGGCACGGGGGGTCCTCGTCGTTCCCGTCATCCCGTGTCCGGGGGCTGCTGCGGCGCCCGCCCGCCCTAGACTGGTGCCGAACTGCGGGCGCCGACCGCGGTCCCCCCACCGGGGCGGAGCGCCCGGGTGATGAGGAGGACTCCATCGTGAGCACCACGGTCAGCCCGTGCCCCAACCGCAAGACCTGGGACGCCACCGTCCGGGTGACCGGCGGCCACCCCCAGCAGCTGTGGGGGATCGGCGAGGCCCAGATCTCGGCCGAGGGCCCGGGCCTGCGGGTGGACCGGGTCATGGTCCACGACGCCGAGCAGCGCACCGTGGGCTACGCCCAGCTCTACCTGCGCTCCGAGGCCGAGCGCGTGGTCGCCGGCACGGTGCACGCCCACGTGCACCGGCCCCAGGACCTGCCGGTGGTCGCCGAGGCCCTCGCGGTCTGGGCCCGCGAGGAGCACGCGGCGGAGCTGCTGCGCTTCCAGCCCGACACGCTGCGCACCCCGGGCACGGCCGAGGCCCTGACGGCCGCCGGCTTCGCCCGTCCGGCCACCGGCGGCGGCCCCGACGAGCCGCGCCGGCTGGAGGTCCTGCTGGGGGAGACCCAGCAGGACCTCTCCCGCCGGCTCTGCGAGGCGACCCTGGGCCGGTGCCGGGCGGCCCTGCGCACCCCCGGGGTGACCGTGCGGGAGGTCACCGCGCAGAGCCAGGCGCTGGCCAACATCGGGCTGCGCACCCGGCTCATCACCCAGCTGCTCGAGGACCTGGGGGACGACTCCCTGCTGCTCGTGGCCACCGAGGCGGGCGACGACGGGGCCGAGACCGCCCTGGGCTACCTGTGGTTCGTGCACACGCGCGGGCTGGCGATGATCTACCGCCTGGGCTTCACCCGCCGGGGCCGGGATCTGGGCCTGGACGACGCCCTGCTGCTGACCGGTCTCGTGGAGCTGCAGAAGCGCCGCGTGCAGCGCCTCGACGGCGGGGACCCGGACGAGGCGGACGTGCCGCAGGTGGTCCGCGAGCTGGCCGGCACCGAACGGCCGGTGCTGGGCCCGCGGGAGAAGCCCCTGGGGCGCAGCCCGGCCGGGGAGTTCTCGGCGGAGGCGGCCGACGCCGCGGCGGCGCGCACCGGCACGGCCGTCGCCGCGGAGCTGGGCCTGGAGGCGCCCGCCCCGGCCCGGTCCTGGTCCCCGGACGGGGCCGGGACGGCCGCCGCGGCCACCGACGGCGACGCCGCGGGGGACACCGGCCGCTCCCGGGCCCGGCGGGCCCGGGAGCTCACCCGGCGCGTGGTCGGGGAGGGGCTCTCCGCGCTGCGCGACGCGGCCGGACGCTGACGCGCCGGCCACTCGACAGCGGCCGCCGTCGGCGTCGCGTCACCGGCCGGGCCCGGTGACCGGTGGGCGTCCGTGCCGGCGGGCGTCCTGGCCGAGGCGGGCCCGGGGCGGTGCGCCGTCCGCGGCGATCCGCTCAGGCGTCCCGGCGGCGGTCCAGGGCCGCGCGGAGCCGTCCGGGCACTGCCGGGAGCTCCCGCCGGGCCGAGGCGGCCGTCTCGCGGGCGGCGCGCAGGCCGGTGTAGGCCGCGTAGCGGCTGCGGCTCACCGGCAGGTCCCAGGTCCCCGGGTAGGCCTCCGGGCGGCCGCCGAAGGACTTCTTGAACTTCGTGAAGCCGTGCCACGCGTGCTCCGGGCCGGCGCCCTCGGGGGCCGTGCCGAACAGATCGAAGCGGCGCAGGCCCTTCTGCTTGGCGTCGAGCACCATCCGGACCACCAGCGGGATGCCCGCGGAGAGCTTGCGGTGCTCGAAGTCCATCGCGGCGTGGGCGTAGGTGCGGGTGTCGTCGGAGTCGTAGACGAGGGAGGCTCCGATGGGCCGCCCGTCGAGTCGCGCCTCGTACAGGACGGCCGCGCCGAGCGGCATCAGCGTGCGCGCGGCCTCGCGCAGGTAGGCGTCCTGCTGCCGGGTGAAGTCCTTGCGCTCGGCGGTGGCGTCCAGGAAGCCCAGCAGGACGTCGACGTCCGCGGGGTCGGTGGAGGCGGTGAACGTCACGCCCTTCTTGGCGATGTTGCGGTGCAGGTTGCGGTTGGTGGACTTCATGTCCTTGAGGATCGCGTCCTCGTCCTGCGTCAGGTCGATCACCTGGGTGTGCCCGGGCTGGACCTGGCGCGGCGCCGGGCGCAGGCCGCGCCGGCGCAGCGAGGCCTCGGGGGTCTCGAGCCCGTCGGTCACGGCGGCGTCCACCGGCTCCACCCGGACGAACCAGCACCGCTCCTCCTGGGCCGTGCGCACGAGGTGCTCGAGGGCCTCCTCGAAGGCCTGCGGTGTGCCGGCCTCGGGACCGTACGGGCAATACAGGTAGCGGCCGAGCCGGCCGCCCTCGAGGATCGCGAGGTAGCGCCACCCGTTCCCGGAGGCCTGGAACACCCGGTGCCCCAGGTTCCGCTGGAAATCGGCCCATGCATTCGACTGAAGTATGTTCGCCACGCCCCCACTGTACCGGTGCGTCCGGGACCCCCCGGCGCGTCCGCCCGGGGCCCCCGGCCGGGACAGCGGCCCAGGTCAGGGCACGGAGCAGGTGCCGTTGGGGGTGAGCTCCTCGGCGGGAACCCGGGGGAGGACGGCCGGGATCGGGGCGGCCATGGCGAGGCCCGGACCCACGGCGGCGCCTCGCGGCAGGGCCTCGGCGTCCCGGGCCCCGCGGTCGGTGGCCTCCTCCAGCACCCGGCCCAGGTCCTCGTGCAGCAGGTCGTAGTCCGGGTAGGTTGGGAAGGACGGGTCGTAGTAGGGCGGGCCGGCGGCGAACTGCACCAGCTCGTGCTCCTTGGCCTTCAGGGCCACGTCCACGAACGAGCCGATCTGGCTCTGGGGGATGTCGGTCTCCACGACCTGCGTCCCGGAGTCCGCGAGGTCCTGGAACCGGGCGAGCACGTTGACGGGGTTCAGCTGCTTGAGCATCGCGGCCTGCACGCAGCGCTGGCGGGCCTGCCGGTCGTAGTCGGTGGCCCCCTCACGGGAGCGGGCGTACCAGAGGGCGTGGTAGCCGTCCAGGTGCTGGACGCCCGGCTCGATGTAGCCGAAGATCTCGTTCGGCAGGCCCGTGACCATGTCGGTGCCGCCGCCGATCGGCACGCGTCCGCCGACGTCGATGGTGATCCCGCCGAGGGCGTCCACGAGCTGCTCGAAGCCGTTCATCTCGACGATCGCGTAGGCCTGGACCTCGATGCCGAGCGCTCCGGACGCGGCGTCCTTCATGGCCTCGGCGCCGGGGTCCGCGGCGTCCGGGTACAGCTCGGCGTGGTTGTTCGTGACGTCGGTGTAGAGGGCGTTGAGGATGCACTCGTCGCCGCAGTTGAAGCCCTCGGGGTAGACCTCGGCCAGCGGGGAGTCCTCGGGGAAGGGGGCGTTCTGCAGGTTGCGGGGCAGGGAGATGGTCACGGTCCGCCCGGAGTCGGCGTCCACGCTGAGCACCGTCATCGAGTCGGGGCGCCGGCCCGAGCGGTCCTCCCCGGAGTCGGTGCCCATGAGCAGGATGTTGTAGCGCCCGTCCGCGGGCCGGAAGGGCAGCCCGCCCCCGAAGACGTCCGAGACCGCCCCGCGCGTCACGGACAGCAGGTAGGCGGAGTAGGCCAGCCCGCCCGAGGTGACGAGCATGAGCGCCACGGTGGCCGCGGCCACCGCCCGGCGGGTGCGCTGGGCGAGCAGCCCGGGCCGGATCAGGCGCAGCGTGTCGAAGAAGAGGAACGCCCACCCCAGGGCCAGGCCCAGCAGCACGACGATCAGCAGCAGGGACGTGACCGAGTTGGTCAGGAACCAGATCAGGGGGGTCCGCCACAGCAGGAGACTCACGAGGGTCAGCGCCAGGGCGGCCCAGACGACCACGTCGACCCTCAGGGCGGCGCGCCCCGCCGCCCGCCGGCCCGCGACGAGCTGGGCGCTGCCGGGGACCACGAGCGTGGACAGCAGCAGCGTCCAGGCGCGCCGGGCGCGGGTGCCCTCCCCGGCGTGCTGGGGGTGGCGCAGCGGGTCCGTGAGCCGCGGCGGGGTCGCGGCGTCGTCGTCGGCCCGCCGCACGGCGGTGACGGCGTCCTCGGGCGTCGCACCGGGGCCGGGGCCCGGGTCGGGTCGGTGGTGCGGCGGACGGGGGTCCGGCTCGGCGCGGGGGATGTGGCCGTTCACGGGCAGCTCCGGCGGGGAAGGGCGGGCGGGGAAGGGCGGGGCGGCGGGCTCAGGCGCCGAGGCGCGAGCGCAGGGCGGCGCCCTTGTCCTGGGCGGTCTGCCGCAGCTCGGAGGCGAAGTGCACCAGCTGCTCGCGCAGCTGCGCCGCCCGGTCGTCCGCGCCCGCGGCGAGGATGCGCGCCGCGAGCAGCCCGGCGTTGCGGGCCCCGCCGATGGACACGGTGGCCACCGGCACGCCGGCGGGCATCTGCACGATCGACAGCAGCGAGTCCATGCCGTCCAGCGTCTTCAGGGGCACGGGCACCCCGATCACCGGCAGCGGGGTCACGGAGGCGAGCATGCCGGGCAGGTGGGCGGCGCCTCCGGCCCCGGCGACGATCACGCGCAGGCCGCGCTCGTGGGCGCGCCGGCCGTAGTCGATCATCTCGGCGGGCATCCGGTGGGCGGAGACGACGTCGACCTCGTAGGCGATGCCGAACTCGTCCAGGGCGGTGGCCGCGGCCTCCATCACGGGCCAGTCGGAGTCCGACCCCATCACGACGCCCACGACGGGCTGCTGCTTCTCGTTCACTGGCACTCCTGGACTGCTGGGGTGGTGCGCGGCGCAACCGCGCTCCGGTCTGGGGCTACGGTAGCCGCCGCGGCTGGACGGGCTGTGGGAGGCACGCGGGTCAGGCCCGGCCGTCGCGCAGGACGGCCGCGGCGCGGGACGCCCGGCGGCGCAGCTCCGGGATCTCGTCCGCCGCGCCCGTGATGTTCACGTGGCCGATCTTGCGCCCGGGCCGCACCGCCTTGCCGTAGTTGTGGATCTTGGCGCGGGGCTCGGCGCCCATGGCGTCCCGGTAGGCGCCGAAGAGGTCCTGGTTGGCTCCGCCCAGGTAGTTCTTCATCACCGCGGACCCGCCGATCAGCCCGGTCTCCCCGAGCGGGAGGTCCAGCACGGCGCGCAGGTGCTGCTCGAACTGGCTGGTCACGGAACCGTCCATGGTCCAGTGCCCGGAGTTGTGCGGGCGCATGGCCAGCTCGTTGACGAGGAACCCGGGGCCGCGGCCGGGGGTCTCGAACAGCTCCACCGCCAGCACGCCCGTGACCCCGAGCTCCGTGGCGAGGGTCCGGGCGGCGTGGGCGGCGGCGGTCGCGACCGCGGGCTGCAGGTCCGGGGCAGGGGCGAGCACCTCGTCGCAGACGCCGGCCACCTGGATGGACTCCACGACCGGCCACGCCCGCACCTCGCCGGAGGGCGTGCGGGCCACGAGGGCCGAGAGCTCGCGGGAGAACGGCACCTTCTCCTCGGCCAGCAGCGGGCCGTCCGTGCGGGCGAACCACTGGGCCGGCTCCTCGCCGCGGGCGTCCGCGGCGCTGTCCAGCACCATGACGCCCTTGCCGTCGTAGCCCCCGCGCGGGGTCTTGAGCACCACGGGCCAGCCGGCCTGCTCGCCGAAGGCCACGAGCTCGTCGGCGTCGGCGACCGCCGCCCACCGGGGGTTGGGCAGACCGAGGCGCTGCACGGCCTGGCGCATCCGCAGCTTGTCCTGGGCGTGCACCAGGGCGTCCGGTCCGGGGCGGACGGCGACGCCCTCGGCGAGCAGGGCGTGCAGGTGCTCGGTGGGCACGTGCTCGTGGTCGAAGGTCAGCACGTCCACGTCCGCGGCGAACCGGCGCAGCGCCTCGAGGTCGGTGTAGTCGCCCACCGGCGCGGTGGGCACGGCGGCGACCGCCGAGACGTCGGGGCCCTCGGCGAGCACGCGCAGCTCGATGCCCAGGGCGGTGGCGGAGGGCGCCATCATGCGGGCGAGCTGCCCGCCTCCGACGACGCCGACGACAGGTGCGGTTCCAGAAGCTCTCACCCGACCAGCGTATCCCGGCCCGGAGGGACCGCCCGGCGGACCGCCGGTCACCCGTCACCGGCCGCCCCTGACGGAGCGTGTAACAGGGCGCCGGCGCCCAGGGACCGTGCAGGAGGGGCGGGGTAGGATGTGCCGAGGTCCGCCGCGGGGGCTCCTCCGCGCCCGTCGACCGCTGCGCCGGCCGGCGCCCACCGACCCACCACCTGGGAGACCTGAAGCCGCGTGAACCGTCTCGTCGACCGTTTCGATGCCCTGTGGCACCTGTTCGTCAAGGAACTCATGAAGTTCGGAGTCGTCGGGGCCCTCGCCTTCGTCATCAACGCGTCGCTCACCTGGGTGCTGATGCACACCTGGTTCCAGGACGGTCACCTCAAGGCCAAGGTCATCGCCACGGCCGTCGCGATCCTCTTCGCCTGGATCGCGAACCGCCTCTGGACCTTCCGGCACAAGCGCCAGTCGGACAAGCGCCGCGAGCTGGTGCAGTTCCTCGTGGCCAACGGCATCGGCATGGCCATCGAGCTGGGCTGCCTCGGCTTCAGCTACTACGTCCTGGGCCTCACCAGCGCCTACGCGTCCTTCGTCTCCGGGACGATCATCGGCACCATCCTCGGCACGATCTTCCGGTACTTCGCCTACCGCTTCTGGGTCTTCACCCAGGAGCTCGACGAGGACCCGAACTTCGCCGACACCGCGGCCCTCGAGATCGCGCTGATCACCGGCGCCGCCCCGGCGAGCGCCGAGCACCCGCGGCGGGGAACCGCCGGGCAGGCACCGCGGGAGACCGCCGAGCACACACCTCAGGAGAGCGCCGTGCACTCCGGCCCGGACGCCCCCGAGGGCGCGGGCCCGGCCGAGGGCCGCTGAGCGGAGCGGATCAGAACGCCACGGCGTTCTCGGCCGCCAGCACGGACGCCCAGGACGGGTCGGTGCCGTCCGCCGGCCGGTCCGTGACGACCACCGCCCGGCCGCCGGCCAGCACGCCCAGGACGCGCAGCAGGTGCTCCGCGTCCATCCGCCGCCCCGGCACGTGCACCGCCGCGGCGCCGCCCCACGCCTGCTCCCGCCCGGCCGCGCGCGCGGCGGCGCCCGGCAGCAGCGCCCCGTGGCTCAGGGGCCCGTCCGCCCCCGCCCCCCACAGGGCGGGCCCGTCCGGGTCCGGCTCCTCGACGCCTTCGTACACGTCCGCGTGGGACCGCACCTCGGCGCAGTAGTCCAGGGCGTCGCCGCCGGGCAGCTCCCCCCGGTACCCGAGGGAGAGCGCCGGGCGGTCCAGCACCACGGCCCGCGCCCCGGAGGGCACCCGCCCGAGCAGGGCGGGAAGCCCGCCCCGGGCGTCCACGAGACCTGCCACGGCCCGGTCGCCGGGCTCCGGGGCGCCTCCGGACGGGTCGACCGGCCGCAGCGCGGCGCCCATGGTCCACGTGCCCAGTGCCACCGCGAGGCTGCGCCAGTGCACCTCGTCGCCCAGGGCGACGACGTCGCCCGCCTGCAGATCGAGCTCGTCCACCCACAGGTTCGCGGTCTTGGCCGCCCAGTTGTCCAGCACCCGGCCGGAGAGCTCCACGCGCTCGCCGTCCTGCCCGTACCAGATGAGGGCGGGATGGCTGCTCCGGCGCAACCTGTCCACCAAGCGGGGGACAGAAGCGGGGATCGAGGTGTCCAAGGGGTCCTCCTGAGGGGTCCGGGGCCGCCGGAGGCCGCCCGGCAGCATATGCGCCGGCGTGCATTCTTCGTGTTTCCCGGCGGCTCGCAGCAAAGCGGTCGTGACCTGGAAAAACGTCTACTCCCAAAGGAAATCCGGGCCGATATGGTTCCAAGGGTCCCTCCGGCGAGAGGGTTGACGCAGTAGTAGTTACACACGTGTAATGAGGAAGTCCGGCAGGCGATCACCAAAGATACGTTCTCCGGGATGCAACGGACCGGTACCCCCGCAGTATGCCAGTCCGGGGCCAACGTGTCGGATGGAAGGAAAGTCATGGGAGAGGCCGCACGCCAGCAGCTCGTCGATTCCACCCCCCTCAGCACCTCGCGGCGCAGCGTGCGCTCGGTGCCCGAGGACTGGTTCGTGGATCCGGCCGACCCGCGGGCCGCCGAGCGCCACGTCCGCCGCACCGGCGGAAGCCTGGAGGAGCAGGCCACCGCCTACCTCGCCGCGCACGACACCGTGCAGAACCTCTCGCAGGACGCGGGCGGACCGGTCGTCGACCTGCTCGAGACGCCGGTCGCCGACGGCGGGCTGGACTGGGGCTCGGTCGCCGGGCTGTACGCGGTGGAGGAGGACGAGGGCGAGCTCGCCTGGCAGACCGACGCCCTGTGCGCCCAGACGGACCCGGAGGCGTTCTTCCCGGAGAAGGGCGGATCCACCCGTGACGCCAAGCGCGTCTGCGAGGCGTGCCCGGTGCAGAGCGCGTGCCTGGACTACGCCATGAGCAAGGACGAGAAGTTCGGCATCTGGGGCGGGCTGTCCGAACGGGAGCGCCGCCGCCTGCGCCGGCTCACGCGCTGAGGTAGTTTCGTTCGATGAGCTCCTCCGGCAGTGCCACCCGACGTTGCTCCCGCCAGACCTGCACGCGGGACGCGGTCACGACCCTCACCTACGTGTACTCGGACTCGACCGCCGTCGTCGGACCGCTGGCCGGCCACGCCGAGCCCCACGCCTACGACCTGTGCGCGGTGCACTCCGACCGGCTCACGGTGCCGCGCGGCTGGCAGGTGGTGCGCCTGGAGCTGCCGGAGGACCGGGCGCGCCGTGAGGACATCGGTGCGGTGGCCGAGGCGGTCCGTGAGCCGGAGCCGCCCGCGGCCGTCCGGGAGCGTCCCCGGGCCGTGCTGCGCGACGTGTCCCTGCCCCGCTCCGCCGCGCCCCGGGACATGCCCCGGGACAGGCCTCGGGCCGCGCCCCCGACCGGTCGGCTCCCGGAGCCGGTCCAGCGCGACGTGCCGATGCCCGCAAGCCTGCGGCGGCCGCACCTGCGCCGGCCCACGGGGTACGGGGGCGCGGCGGTGCCCGAGGCCTGAGCGGCGCGGCGCTGCGCGGGATCCCCCGCACGGCGGTGCCCCGGCCCTAGGATGAGCCGCAGACCGTGCCTGTCCGGCACGGAGGCTCTTCCCCCCGGAGCACCAGGAGACCCCATGACTGTCCCTGCAACGACTGTCCCTGCAACGACGCAGCCGACGCACGCCGTCCCGGCCGAGATCGCGCACACGAACGCCCCCGTGCGCCACCCGGAGAGCAGGAGCGGTCACCGCGCCGCTCCCTGGGAGGCCCCCGTCGTCGCCCCGGAGCCGGGGCCCCCGGCGGCGACCGCACTGGACCCGGGACTGGCCGCGATCCTGCGCTGCCCCCTGACGGGCGGGACGCTGATCCCCGTGGACGCGGACCGCCTGATGAGCGACCGCCCGTTCCGGGACGGGGTGCACCCGGTCTATCCGATCCGCAACGGGATCGCCTGCCTGCGCCCCGACCGCTGAGCACCTGGAGCCGGCACCCGCACCTCGGCACCGTCCGGGATCACGAAGCCGTTAACATTCGTACCCGCGGGGTGGCCGAGTAGGTCCTGCACGGGCCGGTGTGCCTATCGTGGGGCCCGTCCCCGAGCGCTTCCCCCCTTCCCCGCGAGGTGCCCCCCACCATGCCCCTGTCCTCCCGTCCCGACCGCGCGCCCTGCGCCGTCCCGGCCCGCCGCCTGCTCGCCCTGGGCGCGGTGACGGCCCTGCTCGCCACCGGTTGCGCGTACGCCGCCGGGGCCTCCTCCGGGGAGCCCGCGCCCACCGCCACGGCCTCCACCGGGTCGCCGGCGTCCTCGGCCCCGAGCGCGACGCCGACCGCCACGCCCACCGCCACGCCCACCGCTACGACGCCGGCCGATCCGCAGCCGGCCGGCGTCGTGGTCACGCCCGCGGACACCGCCGTCGAGCACAACCCCGTGGACCCGGTCGTGGTCCGCACCGGCCGCGGCGAGCTCGGCGAGGTCGTCCTCGTGCCGGCCGCCGGTGGGGAGCCCGTGCCCGGGGAGCGCTCCGCGGACGGGCGCACCTGGACCAGCACGGACGTCCTGGCCTTCGACACCGCGTACGTGCTGCACTGGACCGCCGCGGCCGGCGGCACCACGACCACGGGCACGAGCACGTTCAGCACCGTCTCGGCGGCCCAGGAGGTCGACGCGCGGGTCAACGTGGCCGAGGGCGGGGTCTACGGCACCGGTCAGGTCCTGCAGTTCACCTTCTCGGAGCCCGTCCTGCACCGCGACGAGGTGGAGCGGGCGATCACCGTGCGCGGCGGCGGCGACCGGGCCGGGGCCTTCCGCTGGTACTCCGACACCGTGCTGCGCTACCGGCCCGCGGAGACGTGGGAGGCGCACTCCGAGGTGACCGTCTCCCTCGACCTCCTGGGCCTGGACGTGGGCGGCGGGATGATCGGCAACCACGACCTGCGCCGCAGCTTCTCGATCGGCGCCGAGCACTACGCCCGCGTCGACGACGCGACGAAGACGCTGACGGCCTACGTCGACGGCGAGGTCGCCGGGACGTTCCCCGTCACCCTCGGCAACCCCGACTGGCCCTCCACCACGGGCCGGAAGGTCATCATGGAGCAGGCCCCCAGCTACCTGTTCAAGGCCTCCTCGCTGAGCCTGCAGCCCGGCGACCCGCACTGGTACGAGACCTTCTGGGCCTCCAACGTGTCCCGGCTGACGGCCAGCGGCGAGTTCGTGCACCAGGCCCTGCCCTCGGCGATGCCCGTCCTGGGCCAGGCCAACGTCTCGCACGGGTGCGTGGGCATGTCCGCCGAGGGCGCGAAGTTCATCCACGACGTCTTCCGCCCCGGCGACATCGTGGAGGTCGTCGGCACCGGGTACCCGCAGGCCGACCCCGACGACGGCTACGGCGACTGGAACATCCCGCTGGAGCACTACGCCGACGAGTCGTGGAAGGGCAACTGGTGAGCCGCCGCCGCTGAGGTCCCCGGTGGGTAGGATCGGGACCGACCGGCGCGGTCCCGCCCGCGCCGAGACCCCCGAGCACCCCCGACCGAAGGACCCGCCCGTGCCCTCCTCCAGCAACGACAAGGCCCCCTGGCAGCAGGCCGGCTCCGCCCCGGCGGGCGCCCGGCGCGGCGAGGACCCGGTGTGGACGGGGCTGCTGCCCGCCGTTCCGCCCGCGGACCCCGCGCCGGAGCCCGGCCGCGACGGCGCGCCCGCGCGCGAGGGCGGATCCGGACCCGCGGAGGGCACCGCGGGGGCCGCCGGGTCCGGGCGGGCACCGGGCGGCTCCCGGGCCGTCGGCGCCGCCGACGTCGGGGAGGACGACCAGCCGGACGCGGAGGCCCGCCGCCGGGCCGCCCTGCGCCGTGACGCGCTGGCCGACGAGCCCCGGTTCCCGCGCCTGCAGCAGGTCTTCCTGGCCCTGCTGCTGCCGCTGGCGCTGCTGGCGGCGGCGGTGCGCACGGTGGCCACGCCGCTGTTCCTGTGGGCGGAGTACCACCGGCCCGGCTTCCCCGCGGACCCCTACGGCTTCTCCACCGACGAGCGGATGGTCTACGGCTCCTACGGACTGGACTACGTGCTGAACTGGGCGCCGCCCGAGTTCCTCGGCGGGCTCGTGGGCCCGGGCGGGGGCCGGCTGTTCCTGGGCTCGGAGGTCGCGCACATGACGGATGTGAAGATCGTCCTGCAGAGCGCGCTCGCCGCGGTCGCCGTCCTGGCCGTGCTCGGCCTCGTCTCCTCCCTGTACCTGCGGGCCAAGGCGCCGGGGGCCGCCTCGAGCGCCCTGTTCTTCGGGTCCTGGCTGACCGTGGTGCTGCTGGTGCTGCTCGCCGTGGCGGCGGTGCTCGGCTGGCAGCAGTTCTTCGCCCTGTTCCACTCGCTGTTCTTCGCGGAGGGCTCCTGGACCTTCCGGGTCTCCGACACCCTGATCCGGCTCTATCCCACCCAGTTCTGGATGGACGCCGCGATCGCGGTGGGCGCGCTGACCCTCCTGGGCGCCCTCGCCGTGATGGCCGCGACCTGGCCCACCGCCTTCCGCCGGCACCGGGCCCTCGACCGGGTGCGCCGGCGCCAGGAGCTCAAGCGGCGGCTCGCCGGGCGCTGACCGGGCAGCTCGGAGCTGGGCGGCTCGCACCGGAGCGGCTCAGCGCCGAGCGGCTCGGGCCCGGACGGCTGGAATCCGGACGGATCAGGCCCGGGCGGCTCAGGCCCGGGCGGGTCAGATCCAGGCGGCGAACCACATCCGCTCCCGCCACTGCCCGTAGGGGACCGTCTCGGCGTACCAGACCGGGGCGAAGTGGGCGCTCAGCAGCAGCACCGCGGCCGTGAACACCCCGACCACCACGAGGCCCGCCCTCCGCCGGCGCACGGAGTCCTCCGGTCGGCCCAGCACCAGTCCCAGCATCCCGGCCAGCATCAGCATCAGGAACGGCTGCACGGGCAGCGCGTAGAAGTAGTACATGGTGCGCTCCGGGTACAGGAACCAGGGCAGGTACCCGGCGGCGAACACGCCGAGCAGGGCCCCCCAGCGCCAGTCCCGCCGCACCGCCCACAGCCACGCCGCCACCAGCACGGCGGCGATCCCCGTCCACCACAGCAGCGGGTTGCCGATGTTGAGGATGGCCTGGGAGCAGTGCTCCACGGTGCACCCGGCCGCACCCTGCTCGGGGGCCTCGTAGTAGTAGGAGGTGGGCCGGCCCAGGGTCAGCCACAGCCACGGCAGCGCCTCGTAGGAGTGCTCGGTGCCCAGGCCGCTGTGGAAGCCGTAGGCGGAGGAGTGGTAGGCCCACAGCGAGCGCAGGGGAGCGGGCAGCCACAGCACGCCCTCGCCCGGGTGCTCCTGCGCCCACGATCGGTCGTAGGCGCCGGTCGAGGTCAGCCAGCCCGTCCACGTGAGCACGTAGACCACCGCCCCCGTGCCGACCACCGCCAGGAAGGCGGGCACGCCGTCCTTGAGCACCGCGGCCGGGAACCAGTGCCGGATCCCGGCCGTGCGGCGGGCGTTGAGGTCCCAGAGCACCGTCAGCACCCCGAGGCCGGCGACGAGGAACAGGGCGCTCCACTTCACGCCGACCGCCAGCCCGCAGGCCACGCCCGCGGCGATCCGCCACCAGCGCACGCCCAGCCACGGCCCCCACGCGAGGCGGTGGGCCAGCTGCGCCTCCGGCACCCGCTCGCCCGGGGGCACCCCCAGCCGGGCGACCAGGCGGCGGCGGCCGTCCCGCCGGTCCAGCAGGAGCAGGACGAACGCGAGCAGGACGAAGAACATCAGGAACACGTCGAGCATGGCCAGCCGTGACTGCACCAGGTGCAGCCCGTCCACGGCGGTGAACAGCCCCGCGAGCGTGGCCACGGTGAGCGAGCGGAAGAGCAGCCACCCGGCGGCGCACACCAGCGCGATCGACAGCGTGCCGAACAGCGCCGAGGAGAAGCGCCACCCCACGGGGTCCTCGGCGCCGACCAGCCACATCCCCCACGCGATGAGCCACTTGCCGACCGGCGGGTGCACCACGTAGGAGGGGCCGCTCAGGGCCTCCGGCGGGGTGCCGGCCACGAACAGCTCGTCCGCGCCTTCCGGCCACTCCCGCTCGTAGCCGTAGCGCAGCAGGGCGTAGGAGTCCTTCACGTAGTAGGTCTCGTCGAAGACGATCGCGTCCGGGTGGGAGAGCCCGTGGAAGCGCAGCACTCCGCCCAGCACCACGACGAGCAGCGGCGCCAGCCAGGCCAGGCGGGGCACCGCCGCGGCGGGCGGCAGCAGCCGTGCCCGCAGGGCGTCCGGGGCCAGGGACCGGCGCAGCGTGGTCACCGGGTCCGCGGCCCGGGTCACCGGGCCGGGGGCTGGGGCGCGCACCGAGGAACTCACGGAAGTCATCGTAGGGGACGGCTCCCGCCCGCACCCGACGTGCGCGGGGGGGGGGGGGGCGGGGAAGTGCCCCGGGGCCGGGCCGTAGAGT
>NZ_WOGU01000003.1:48229-91537 GCF_009735315.1 Kocuria sediminis | reverse complement strand
GGACCCGTGCACACCGAACCCCACGACGACGCCCCGACCGACGCCCCCGCCGACCCGGCCGGCGGCACCGCGGGCCCCGGGCGGGTCGTGCTGGCGGGCACCCCGATCGGCAACCTCGGGGACGCCCCGCCCCGGCTGCGGGAGGCCCTGGAGACGGCGGACGTGCTCGCCGTCGAGGACACCCGCAGGCTGCGCCGGCTCACCGCCGGCCTCGGCGTCACCACCCGCGGGCGGGTGCTGACCCACCACGAGCACAACGAGGCCGGGCGGGTCGCCGAGCTGCTCGGCGCCGTGCGCGCGGGGGCCACCGTGCTGGTCCTGTCCGACGCCGGGATGCCCACCGTCTCCGACCCGGGCTACCGGTTGGCCGAGGCCGCCGCGGCGGAAGGCCTGACGGTGACCGCCGTGCCCGGCCCCTCCGCGGTGCTCACGGCACTGGCCGTGTCCGGGCTGCCCACCGACCGGTTCACGTTCGAGGGCTTCCTGCCGCGCAAGTCCTCGGAGCGGGCCGCCCGCCTGGCCGAACTCGTCGGCGAGCGCCGCACCATGGTCTTCTACGAGGCCCCGCACCGGCTCGAGGTCATGCTGAGCGCGCTGCAGGAGGCGTTCGGGCCCGGGCGCCGGGCGGTCGTCGCCCGGGAGCTCACCAAGCTGCACGAGGAGGTCGTGCGGGGAACTCTCGCCGAGCTCCTCGACTGGTGCGCCGAGGGTCAGGTGCGCGGGGAGATCGCCGTCGTCGTCGCCGGCGCCCCGGCCCCCGAGGCGGCCCGCCCCGAGGACCTCGTGGCCGAGGTCGAGGCGCTGGTGACCGGAGGCGCCCGGCTCAAGGACGCCGCCGGGGAGGTCGCCGCGCGCTCCGGCGTGGGAAAGCGGGAGCTCTACGAGACGGTGCTGGCCGCCCGCAAGGGCTGAGGGCGGCGCCTCACCGCGGGGCCCGTCCCGGGTGCGCCCGAGTTGACCCGGTGGTGCCTGCACGGACACGGCGCGGAAACACGGCCCGCCCAGAATCGGGAAGAGCCGGGTCCCCGGCACCTCCCGTTCTTCCCGCATCGGAGCCATGCCATGTCCTACGTGCATCCCTCGGACTTCGTCACGAAGATGATCGACGCCGGTGAGGCGAAGGTCTTCATGTCCACCCGGGACACCCTGATCCGGGCGTTCATGGCCGGGGCCATCCTGGCCCTGGCCGCGGCGTTCGCCGTGACCGTCACCGTGCAGACCGGTCAGGCGGTGGTCGGGGCGCTGCTCTTCCCGGTCGGCTTCTGCCTGCTGTACCTGCTCGGCTTCGACCTGCTGACCGGGGTGTTCACGCTGGTGCCCCTGGCCCTGATCGACAAGCGCCCCGGCGTCACGGTGCGCTCGATGCTGCGCAACTGGGGGCTCGTCTTCCTCGGCAACTTCGCCGGGGCGTTCACCGTGGCCGTCATGATGGCGATCATCTTCACCTACGGCTTCTCCACCGCGCCCAGCGAGGTCGGCCAGGCCATCGGCTCGATCGGGGAGGGCCGCACGGTCGGCTACGCGGACTACGGCGCCGCCGGGATGCTGACGCTGTTCGTCCGGGCCGTGCTGTGCAACTGGATGGTCTCCACCGGTGTGGTCGCCGCGATGATGTCCACGAGCGTCTCCGGCAAGGTGATCGCCATGTGGATGCCCATCCTGCTGTTCTTCTACATGGGCTTCGAGCACTCGATCGTCAACATGTTCCTGTTCCCCTCCGGCCTGATCCTCGGCGGCAACTTCTCCGTCATGGACTACCTGGTGTGGAACGAGATCCCCACCGTGCTCGGCAACCTGGTGGGCGGCCTGACCTTCGTGGGGCTCACCCTCTACGCCACCCACGCCCGGACGGGCCTCACCCGCCCCCGCCCGGCGGCACAGGACGTGCCCGTCGCCGCGGAGTGACCCGCCGGCCGGCCGCGCCCGTCGGCCGTACCCGTCGGCAGCACCCGCAGATCCGGACCACCCGACGGACCCGCGGAGCCGCCCCTCAAGCGTCCCGCCGGCCGGCCGCGCCCGTCGGGCGTACCCGCAGACCTGGACCGCCCGACGGACCCGCCCCTGGAGCGTCCCGCCGGCCGGCCCCGAGTCGTCCGCACCGACCGCCCGACCGTCGTCCCGCCCGTCCGGCGTTCCGCACTTCCGCCCTTCCGTCCTTTTGCCCTGCCGTCGTTCCGAGGAGCACAGATGACCCCCATCATGACCAGATCCGACGCCGCCGAGCTCGTGGTCGCCGCCCGGGTGCGGCGCGGCCTGTCCTGGCACGAGATCGCCGAGCAGATCGGCGCCGCACCGGTGTGGACCACCGCCGCGCTGCTCGGGCAGCACCCGCTGAGCGCGGAACAGGCCGGGCGGGTCTGCGAGCTCCTCGGGCTGGACGGGACGGTGGCCGAGAGCCTGCAGCGGCAGCCGTCCCGCGGCGCCGACCCGGCACGGATGGCCGACCCCACCATCTACCGCTTCGCCGAGGCCCTGGCCGTCTACGGACCGGCCCTCAAGGAGCTCATCCACGAGGAGTTCGGGGACGGGATCATGAGCGCGATCAACTTCCGCGTCGACGTCTCCCGCCGCCCGGACCCGGACGGCGACCGCGTCGTGGTCACCTTCGACGGCAAGTTCCTCGACTACAAGTGGTGACCTCCGTCTCGCTCCCGCTGATGACGTCCCCTTGACCGCCGAGTCCCCACCCGCCGAGCTCCCACCCGCCGAGTCCCCACCCGCCGAGTCCCCACCCGCCGAGTCCCCACCCACCGAGCTCCCACCCGCCGAGTCCTCACCCGCCGAGTCCCCAAGGAGCTCTCGTTTCCCCATGATCACACCGGGGGACTCGCGAGTTCCTTGGGGACTCGGCGGGTGGGGCGTCCGAAGATTGGGGACTCGGCGGGCGGGGCGTCCGAAGATTGGGGACTCGGCGGGGCAGGCAGGGCGGGGCGATCAGTGCCGGCGACGCCACGTGGGCGGCAGCCAGCGGGCCCGCCGGGCACCGGGCCCTCCGCGCCCGGCCAGCGCAGCACGGACCACGGCGAGGTCGGCGGGGGCGGCCTCGGGGGACCACGGCGCCGCTGCCGGCGCGTAGAGGGCGTGCTCCACGTCCCGGCCCAGGCGGCCCAGCGCAGCGGCGGCCCCGGGCACGGTCGCCGCGACCCGGTCCACGAAGGCCCGTGGGGTCTCCGCGGCGGCCCGGCCCAGGCCGTGGTCGGCCGCGAGGTCCTCGAGCTCCGCCCAGGCTGCCGCCGCCCGGGCGTCCGCCGGGGCGCCGGCGTCCCCGAGCAGGCGCATCCGCCGTCGGCGCCGCCGGTCCCGCAGCAGACGGGGGAGGGCGGCGAGCAGGGCGAGCAGCGCCGCAGCCAGTCCTCCGGTGAGCCACACCAGCCAGCCGGCCGGTCCGGGATCGGCCTCGGGCGCGGGCGCCGGGGGAGGCCCGGGCGTCGGCACGGCGGTGGGAGCGGCCGAGGCCGCCCCGCTCTCCTCGGGCCCGGCCGTGCTCGCCGGGGTGGCACTGTCGGTCGGCGCGTCGGTGGGCTCGGTGGAGCCCTCTCCCTCCGTCGGATCCTCGTCGTCGTCGGCGGCGCCCTCGGCGGCGTAGCCGGGCACGTCCCCGGTGCCGGGGGTCGGCTCGAAGCGCACCCAGCCGGTGCCCTCGAACCACAGCTCCGGCCAGGCGTGGGCGTCGCGCGGCAGGACGGTGAAGGCGCCCCCGAAAGAGCCCTCGGCCGCGGTGGACGGTGGCAGGTAGCCCACCGCCACGCGGGCCGGGATGCCCAGCTCGCGCGCCATGACGGCCATCGCCGGGGCGAAGTGCCCGGCGTAGCCCGTGCGGGTGGCGAGGAACTGCTCGAGCGCGGCCATGCCGCCGGCGTCGTAGCCCTGGGCGGCCGGGGCGTCCACGTCGTAGCGGAACTCCTCCGAGCGCAGCCACTCCTGCAGGGCCAGCGCCTGGTCGAACGCGGTGGGGGCGTCCCCGGTCCGTTCCCGCGCGGCCTCGCGCAGGGCCGCCGGGGTGTCCTCGGGCAGCTCGAGGAACGGGGCCAGCGCCGGGGTCCGCGACGCGGCCGGCGCTTCGCGCAGCCGTGCGGACGTGGGCTCGGCAGCCGCCGCCCGCACCTCGTAGGCGGTGCCCTCGGGCGGGACGCGGTCCCCGTGCACGGTGCGGTGCTGAGGACTCACGGCCCAGTCGCCGGCGTCGAGTCCCGTGACGCCGACGGGCGCCCAGGGCAGGGGCAGCCAGCGCTCGGACCAGTCCTGCAGCCGCACGGCGGTGCTGCGCTCGCCGGTGTCGGGCCCGGCGGTGTCCGCGCCGAGGGCGTCGAGGCCGGGCTCCAGGCCGGTGCTGTCCGGGAACCACTCGGTCCCGGTGAAGTCGTCGAGCACGAGCACCCGCAGCAGTTCCGGCTCACCGGTGCTCGTGCTGTACTCCAGGCGCGGCCGCTGCTCCGCCGAGCGCAGGTCCAGCCCCACGGCCCGCAGCGGTCCCACTCCGGGAGCCCGGTCCCCGCCGGGCCCGCTGCCCTGGGGGAACGCGCCGTTGACGAAGCCCGGCACCACACCGGGCACGAGCAGGGTCACCGCCAGCGCCCCGGCGACCACCACCAGGGCCCGGGCCCAGGTGCCCGGGGCGGCGGCGGTGCGGGCCTCGCGGACCGCGCCGAAGCGGCGGGCTCCGGCGAGCAGCACCAGGGCGGCGAGCACGGCCGCCGCGGTCCCGGTCGGTCCGACGCTCTCGGGCAGGAGCAGGGCGGGCAGCACCAGCGGGGCCAGTACGCCCAGGGCGCTGACCCCGGGCAGGCGCAGCACCACGAGCACGGTGTCCACGAACAGGGTCACGAGGCCCGCGCCGAGGGCGGCGACGAACGCGAGCGCCGTCGTGTCCGGGTACGGGGCGGGCCGTTCCGCCGCGATCCCGGCGGCCTCCCGCCCGAGCTCTCCGGCCAGGGCGAGGCTGCCGGGGGTCGGGACGAAGCCCAGCAGCGCGGGCTCGCGCAGGAACAGCACCGTGAGCGCCAGCGCCAGGGCGCCCGCCCCGAACAGGGGCGCGAGCACGGACAGGCCCAGCACCCGGGACGTCGCGGTGGCGGCCAGCACGGCGAGCGCGGCCAGCAGGCAGCCGGGGACCCAGCCTGCGCCGTCGAGGACCGCGGCCGGCCCCACGAACGACAGCGCGACGGCCAGCAGCACCGTGCCGGCCAGGCCGAGCGCGGTGGCCACGCGGCGCCGGGGTGCAGGGGGCGTGCCGGGCGCGGCCGGGGCGCGCACGGGGGCGGCGGCGGTCACCGCAGTGCTCCGGCCGTGCGGGACCCGGTGCCCAGGTGCGCCCAGGCCTCCTCCGGGGCGGTGGCCGCGGTGACGACGACGACGGACCAGCCCGCCGCCTCGAGCACCGCCGCACCGTCCGGAACCCGGTCGGCGGCGGAGGCCACCAGCACCGCGCTGCCGGCGCCCGCCCGGTGCGTGCCGTGCAGGATCCGCTGCGCGCCCGCCCGGTCCAGGTCGCCGGAGACCAGCAGCACCGGGTGGACCAGGCCGTCGCGGTCGAACCGGTCGGCCAGACCGTCGTCGGCACCGGCACCGGCACCGGCTTCCGGGCGGGCGCCGGGCGCGGAGCCCGGCTCCGCGCTGCCGTCGCCGCCGAAGGCTCCGGCGATCCCGCGGCCGCTGTCGGGGCCGGCGCTGCCGCTGCCGCCGCGGTCGGCGCGCCCACCGCGGCCGCCGTGGGTGCCGGGGATGCCGCTGCTGCTGCGGCTGCCGGCCATTCTCCCGGGCACCGGCAGGGGCCGGACCCGGGCCAGTCCGTGCCGGGCGTCCTCGGCGGCGTCGTCGTCGATCGCCGTGACGCGCCCGCGGACCGCGGCGTCGTCGTCCTCCCCGCCCCGGGGCAGGGGACGGCCGCGGGTGTCCAGAGCGTGCACGGCGGTCTCGCGCTGCGTCAGGTGCTCGAGCACGGCGGCAGTGAAGGACACGGCCCACTCGAACTCGGCCGTGCTGGGGAGCACACCGGCCCACTGCCGCTCCCCGGGCCACGCCGTGTCGTCGAGGTCCAGGAGCAGACTGAGCCGCCGGATGCTGCGGGGGTCCTCCTGGCGCACCATGAGCGTGCCCTGCCTGGCGGAGGCGGCCCAGTGCACCCGGCGCACAGGGTCCCCGTGCCGGTACTCGCGCACGGTCACGTTGTCGGGGCCGGGCTGGGGCTGCGCGGTGCGGGCGGGGTCGGTGCCGGACTCGCGCAGCCGGTCGGCGCGGATCTCGGGCAGCTCCACGGGATCCGGGGCCACGTGCAGGGAGGTGCGCTCGGAGGCGTCGAGCAGCTCGGCGGCCAGGCCGAACGGGTCGGCGACCCGCACGGTGGCCGGACCCAGTGCGTACACCCCGCGCCGGCGCGGCCGGACGGTGTAGGCGGCCGGCTCCCCGCCGGCCTGCACGCTCAGCTCCCGGTCCCCGCCCAGGGGCTCCGGGACCCGCTCGTGCACGGCCACGGCGCCCGCGGCACCCGCGGCTCTGCCGGCGCGCCGGGACCGGTGCCGGACCCGCAGACGCACCACGGCCGAGTCCCCGGCCGTCACCAGCGCCGGGTCCACCCCGCGCTTGAGCAGCACGCGGGGCTTGACCAGGTACAGGGACAGGGCCGCGAACAGCGGGGCCCCGCCCAGGAACAGCGCCAGCGCCAGCACGTCCTTGCGGCCCAGCCAGGTGGCCAGCAGCAGGCACAGCGTCCCCGTCCCCAGGAATGCCCAGCCGCGGCCGGTGAACCGCGCGCGGGAGTCCACGGGCTGCTCCGCCCGCTCGCCGTCCTCCGTCCGCACCGTCTCCGGCCGGCGGCTCATCGGGCCCGGGAGGCCGGCTCGGCCGGGACGCGGACCTCGTCCAGGACCGCTCGCACCAGCTCCTCCGCGGAGTCGGTGCCGGCGCGGCGGTCCAGGATCAGCCGGTGCGCCAGGACGGGCACCGCGACCGCGCGGACGTCGTCGGGCAGGACGTACTCCCGCCCGGAGAGCGCGGCCTCCGCCCGGGCGGTGGCCTGCAGCTGGAGCAGCGCCCGGGGGCTCGCGCCCAGCCGGATCTGTGGGTGCGCGCGAGTGGCCTGGCCGAGCGCCACCACGTAGGCGCGCACGGCGTCCGAGACGTGGATCCCGCGCACGTGGGCGACCAGGCGGGCGGCGTCCTCGAGCGGGACGACCGGGCGCAGCCCCTCCAGGGGGGAGCCGCCGCCGTGGTCGGCGAGCATCGCCGTCTCCGCGGCGGTGTCCGGGTAGCCCATCGAGATCCGGGCGGTGAACCGGTCCCGCTGCGCCTCCGGCAGCGGGAAGGTCCCGTCCATCTCCACCGGGTTCTGCGTGGCGACCACCATGAACGGGGAGGACAGCCGATAGGTGGTGCCGTCCGCGGTGACCTGCCCCTCCGCCATGCACTCGAGCAGCGCGGACTGGGTCTTGGCCGAGGCCCGGTTGATCTCGTCGCCGATGACCACGTTGGCGAACACCGGGCCGGGCTTGAACTCGAACTCCCGCCGGGCCTGGTCGTAGACCGCCACCCCGGTGATGTCCGTGGGCAGCAGGTCCGGGGTGAACTGGATGCGCGCCACCGACCCGCCGATCGCCGAGGCCAGCGTGCGGGCCAGCATGGTCTTGCCCACCCCCGGCACGTCCTCCACGAGCAGGTGGCCCCCGGCCAGCAGCACGCTCAGGGCGGTGCGGGCCGCCTCGGGCTTGCCCTCGATCACCGTGTTGATCCGGTCCAGGACCGCCTGCGTGTACTGGGGGAAGGACTCCATGGGCTCCTCGGCTTCCTGCTCGGGCGTCTGCTCCCAGTATGTCTGTCCGGCCGCAGCTCGTAGATTGGTCGGTGCCCGCGTGTTTCCCGCCCCGTTCCCCGAGTCCCCCGAGGTGCCGCCCGTGACCGACCCCAACGCGACCCTGCTCACCGCCTCCCTGTGGCCCGACCCGGTGACCCGGCCCGAGCCCGCCGCCGGCGAGGCCCCCGCCGCCTACGCGCCCGAGCACTACGCCGTGCCCGAGGACGCCCCCGCCGGGGAGGGCACCCGGCGCCGCTCCGCCCAGGGCGACGACGGGCGCCGCCGCAACCTCGCCTATCCGCCGGCGCCGGAGCCGCTGCCGCACCCGGTGGTCGACAACCACACGCACCTGGACCTGCAGGACGGCCGGGTGCAGGTCTCGGTCCGCGACGCCGCGGACGCCGCCGCGCTGGCCGGGGTGGGCGGGCTCGTGCAGGTCGGCTGCGACGTGCCGTCCTCCCGCTTCGCCGTGGCCGCCGCCCAGGCCGACCCCCGGGTCCTCGCCGCGGTGGCCCTGCACCCCAACGAGGCGCCGAAGCTGGCCGCCGCCGGCACCCTCGACGAGGCGCTGGCTCAGATCCGCGCCCTGGGGGAGCACGACCGGGTGCGGGCCTTCGGCGAGACCGGCCTCGACTACTACCGCACCGAGGGGGAGGGCCGGGAGCACCAGAGGCGCTCCTTCCGGGAGCACATCCGCTTCGCGAAGGAGACCGGCAAGGCGCTGCAGATCCACGACCGGGACGCCCACGCCGACGTCGTCGCCGTCCTGCTCGAGGAGGGCGCCCCGGAGCGCACCGTCTTCCACTGCTTCTCCGGGGACGCGGAGCTCGCCCGGACCTGCAACGAGCACGGCTGGTACATGTCCTTCTCCGGCACCGTGACCTTCAAGAACAGCCACGACCTCAAGGCCGCGCTGCGCACCGCCCGCCCCGAGCTGGTGCTCGCCGAGACCGACGCCCCGTTCCTCACCCCGCACCCGTACCGGGGCCGGCCCAATGCCAGCTACGTGGTCAACTACACGGTCCGCGGCATGGCCGAGATCCTCGAGCAGGACCTGGAGCCGCTGTGCGAGCGGATCTGGTCGAACACGGCGGACGCCTACGGCCCCTTCTGACCCCCTGCGCCGTGCTCTGCTTGCGCCCTGCTCTCTCCCTCTCTCTGCCGGCTCCATCTCTGCCGCCCGCCCTGGCCACCCCCCCCCGCGCGCCGAGTCCCCCATCAGAGCGCCGAGTCCCCCATAGGGTCGCAGTTCCCCCCGATCATCCGGGGGGAACTGCGACGCTATGGGGGACTCGGGAGCAGTTCATGGCGGCTTCCCAGGTGCCGGGCCCGACGTCGTCGCGCCGGCGTGTCCACATCGAGCGGTCGAGGCCCCCTGCAGCAGGTTGATCCTGCTATTCCCGAGGCATGAGCGAACTGCAGAGCACAGCGGACCTCCTCGATACCGGCCTGAGCAACCATGAGATCCGCCGCCGGATCCGCACCGGGAAGCTTCAGCGGGTGCATCCCGGATACTTCATCGCCGCGGACCGGCTCCCGAGCCTGACCCCGGAGCAGCAGATGCTGCTGAAGCACCGGGCCTTCGCGCGGGCGGCACATACCGTTCCGGTGTTCTGCCTGGCATCGGCGGCCGTGGTGCACGGACTCGGACTGCGGCGGGTGCCCTCGCGGATCCACACCGTCTCACCGCCCGGGCACGGCACTCACCACGGGTACGACGGCGTCGTCCGCCATCAGACAAGGCTGTCGACGGCGGACGTGGTGGTCGTGGACGGGCTGCGAACCACCTCTGCGGAACGGACACTGCTGGACTGCGCACGGCTGCTGCCGTTCAGCGATGCCGTGGTGCTCGCGGACCAGGCGCACCTGCTGGGAGTCTCCCGGACTCGGTTGGAGTCGCTGCTCTCCGAGTGGGCCGGGCAGCGCGGAGTTCGGCGTGCGAGATCGGTGCTGACGGTCATGGATCCGCGCTCGGAGTCCGTCGGTGAGACGCTCACCCGGTTGATGCTGATGGAGTACTCGCTGCCCATGCCCGAGCTGCAGTGGGTCATCGACGGCCGCAGCGGGTCCTACCGCGCCGACTTCGCCTGGCCGGAGCACCGCCTGGTGCTCGAGTTCGACGGGGAGACCAAGTACGCCGGCGCAACGACCATCCACTCCATACTCCGGGACGAACGACGCCGCGAGACCGAGATCCAGGAACTCGGCTGGACGGTGATCAGGGTGGGGTGGCACGACGTCGTGCGCCGTCCCGCGGCGACCGTCGCCCGGATCGAGACGGCTCTCCGCCGGGGGAAGGGCGCCCGCTGACCCCTCTGTCCTCGCTTCTCGGCCGCGCACCTGCTGCCGCAACCTGTGCCCTACTGCGACGCCCTCTTGCTGTCATCTCCTGTGGCCATGCCACCCGCCCGCAATTCCCCGTCCTCATCCGTTCAGCACACCCGCCGCGCAGTGCGAGTCCCCCATGTGCTCGCAATTCCCCCAGGACGATCCGGGGGAATTGCGAGCACATGGGGGACTCGGCGCTGGAGGAGGGGACTCGGCGGGGCGGGGGCGGGGAGCGGGGAGGGACGGGGCGGCCGATACGATGTCCCGGTGACAGAATCCACCCCGCCAGGACCCGCCGCCCGCCCCCTGCTCGGGCCCGCGGAGATCCGTGCGCTCGCGGAGCAGCTGGGCATCCGGCCGACCAAGACGCTCGGGCAGAACTTCGTGATCGACCCCAACACGATCCGGCGGATCATCGCCGCCGCACGGCTGGGCGAGCACGAGACGGTGCTGGAGGTGGGACCGGGCCTGGGCTCGCTCACCCTCGGGCTGCTCGACGCCGCGGAGCAGGTGGTGGCCGTGGAGATCGACCCGCCGCTGGCCGCGCAGCTGCCCCTGACCGTGGAACGCTTCCGCCCGGAGCGGGCCGACCGGCTGCACGTGCTCGAGCAGGACGCCCTGCGCGTCCTGGAGCTCCCGGCAGAGCCCACCGCCCTGGTGGCGAACCTGCCCTACAACGTGGCGGTCCCGGTGCTGCTGCACCTGCTGGCCCGGTTCCCCTCGATCCGCCACGGGCTGGTCATGGTGCAGGAGGAGGTGGCGGACCGGCTCGCCGCGCCGCCGGGGTCCAAGGTCTACGGCGTGCCGTCGGTCAAGGCCGCCTGGTACGCCGAGGTCACGAAGGCGGGGACGATCGGCAAGAACGTGTTCTGGCCGGCCCCGCAGATCGCCTCCGGGCTGGTGCGCTTCGTGCGCCGCGAGCAGCCGGTGGCGGAGGTGGACCGGGAGCTGGTCTTCGCCGCCGTGGACGCGGCGTTCGCCCAGCGGCGCAAGACCCTGCGCGCCGCGCTCGCCGGCTGGGCCGGCTCCGCCTCGGCGGCCGGGGAGCTGCTCGAGGCCGCCGGGATCGACCCGGGGCAGCGCGGCGAGAAACTGGACGTGACCGCCTTCGCCCGGATCGCCCAGGCCGGGGCCGCCGCCGGGCTCACCGCCGGAGCGCGCGGCGCATGAGCACGATGATGCTCACGGAGCAGGCCCAGGCCCCCGGCAAGGTCAACCTCTTCTTCGCCGCCGGCCCGCCGCGCCCGGACGGGTACCACGACGTGGCCAGCCTGTACTGCGCGGTCGGCACGACCGAGACCGTGACCGCCACGCTCACCGCGGGGACCGGGATCACCGTGGGCGTCGCCGCGGTCCCGGGCTCGCTCGTTGCCCAGCAGATCGCCCTCGGCAGCTTCCACCTCGACGCGGTCCCCACCGACGACTCCAACCTGGTGGTCCGCGCCGCCCGCGCCGTGCTCGGACACCTGCCCGCGCTGCCCGGCGGGCTCCATCTGCAGATCGACAAGGCCGTGCCCGTGGCCGGCGGCATGGGCGGGGGCTCCGCCGACGCCGCCGCAGCACTCGTCGCCGTGAACCGGCTCGCCGCCCGTGCCGGCGGCGTCCCCGGGCTCGACGACGACGCCCTGCTGCGGCTCGCGGCCGGTCTCGGCGCGGACGTGCCCTTCGCCCTCATGGGGGGCGCCGCGGTGGGCACCGGCACGGGCGCCCGGTTGCGGCCTGCGAGGGTCGGCGCGCCCCTGCACCTGGTGCTGGTGGCCGCCGAGGCGGGCCTGTCCACGCCGGCCGTCTACGCCGAGCTGGACCGGCTGCGCGCGCCCGAGGACGTGCCGGCGCCCGAGCTGCCGGAGGGGCTCGAGGACGCCCTGGCGGCCGGGGCGCCGGAGGAGCTGGCACCGCTGCTGGCCAACGACCTCCAGCCCGCCGCCCTCTCCCTGGCCTCCCAGCTGGCGCCCGTCCTGGCCGCAGGCGCGGCGGACGGTGCCCTGGCCAGCTTCGTGTCCGGCTCCGGGCCCACCGTGGCCCATCTGATGGCGGACGCGGCCGCGGCCGAGGACCTGGCCGCACGGCTCCGGGACGAGGGAGCGCCCGCTCTCGCGGTGCGGGCTCCCTGACCCCTCACGATCTTCACGTCCCGCAGCGGAGGCAGCTGACGGCGGGCGCGGATCCGGCCGTACGGCTCCGGGGCCAGGGGGCGCCGGCTCTGGCGGTGCGGGCTCCCTGACCCCTGGCGATCTTCACGTCCCGCAGCGGAAGCAGCTGACGGCGGGCGCGGATCCGGCGGCACGGCTCAGGGGCCGGGGAGCGCCCGCTCTCGCGGTGCGGTCTCCCCGGCCCCTGGCTTCCGGCCGCCGGCGCCGGATGCCGGCCTCCCGGGTCCGGGTGGCGCCGGCGGACGCTCAGCGGTGCTGCGGCGGGGCGTCCTGGGCCGGCGCCGGGGCGGCGGCGGGACGGGCCTGGCGCTGCACCACGTAGGCGGGGACCACGGCTGCGCCGCGGCCGCTGAGCCGCTCGAAGCGCTCGCGGAACCGGCGCAGCCGGCCCCGGGGCTCCACGGCCAGGACCACGCCGTCGACCCGGTCGGTCAGGGCGGCCAGCTGGGCGGCACCGGTCCGCGGCGGGACCGTGGCCACGTACAGCGAGGGCGTGGCGCTGTCCATGTCCAGCCAGCCGGCGGCCAGCGGGCCCACGGGCTCGGCGAGCGTGTCGACGTCGACGACCTCCACGGTGCCGCCCCACGAGGAGACGACCGCGTCCAGGGCCTGCACGACCACCGCGGACTGACCGGGCAGCGCCGAGTGGACGGCGATCCGGGAGCCGGGCCGCGGCACGGCGCGGTCCTCGTCCTGGGAGAGGCGGCGCAGCAGCTCGAGGGCGCCGTCCTCGTCGTCCTCGGAGCGCAGCACCACGACGGCCGAGCCGGTCGCGTCGGCGAGCCGGTCGGGCCGGCGGACGCTGCGGTCGGACCGCTCCCGCACCGCGCCGGCGAGGGCGCCGAGCACCAGACCGCCGACGAGGCCGCCGGTGATGAACAGCATCAGGCCGGCCGAGGAGGGCGCCTGCGGCGGCGTGGCCTCGCTGATCACCCGGCCGGGCGTCGGGGCGATGAGGGCCAGGGCGGTGCGCTGCTCGCGCAGCTGCCGCAGGCTGGAGGAGTCCTCGTTGGTCCGCTCGAGCCCGGCGATGGACTCGTCGATGCGCTTGAGCGTGTCGTCGGCGGTGGTCTGCACGTCCTCGCCGCGGTCGGCGAGGTAGGCGGTGGCCAGGGCGTTGGCCCGCTCGGCGGCCAGGTTCGGGTCCTGGGCGTCCACGGTCACCCGCAGCACCTGGGTGTCGTCCGGGGCGGTGGTCGAGAGGTTCTCGAGCAGCTCCTCGGCCAGCGCGGGGTCGGCCTCCTCGAGGGGGACGTCCTGGAGCAGGGCGGCGGCCCGCAGCGTGATCCGCTGCGAGGCCATCGTGGCCATCTCCGTCTGCATCTCCACCTCCTCGAAGCCGGCGTCCCCGGTGAGGGGGTTCACCGCGCTCGGGGTGACGGTCATGGAGGCGGTCGCCTGGTAGGTCGGCGGCCACAGCAGACCCGCGACCAGGGCGGCGGTGAGCACGAGCAGCCAGGTCGTGAGGATCGTGGGCCACCGGCGCAGGACGCGGCGCCAGGCCGGCGTCGGGTCCACCGGCTCCGGGCGGCGCGGCCGGGGCCGGGCGGTGTCGTACTGGGTGCGGCGCCGCTCGGCGCCGACTGCGTTGATGGTGTCACTCATGTGGATTCCCCCCTGGTGGATCGCGGGTCGGCTCGGCAGGAGCGGTCGTGGTCGGCCTCCGCCCCCCGGCGGATCGCCGACCCCGGCCTCGGGATGCGCTGCCGGGTCCAGCCCGGCCGGCGGCGTCCTGATCCGATGTCGATCGATTTGAATGTTACAGATGCAAACTCAGCGGGACCACAGCAGCGGCCGGGAGGCCCGTGGTCTCTTCGGGCCACACTCGGCGGCCTCCGTCCCCCGGACGGCCGACCGCTGTCGCAGCACGAGCACCGCCGCGGCGACGGCCACGAGCACGCCGGTCAGCCCGAGGTGGACGAGCAGCCCGGTGGTGCCCGGACCGAGGGCGGCGCGCACGACGAGCCCGCTCCCGCCGCTGAGCAGCGCGGCGGCCGCGGCGATCGTGCCCACCACGGACCAGCGCGGCGAGATGCCCAGCAGCCGCACGCACTGGAACAGGGCCAGCCCGGTGTCGGTGAGCACCGACGCCGCCCACGCCGTGGCCGCGCCCACGAGCCCCCACTGCGGGATCAGCCACAGGTTGAGCGCCACGGCCACGGCCAGCGCGGTGGACTTGTTCATCAGCTGCCACCGGCTGCGCCCGGCCATCAGCAGCAGCGACTGCACCCCGCCGGCCGAGACGGCCAGCAGCATGGCGGAGGCGATGACGAGCATCGCGGGGTAGCCGGACTCGAAGCCGTCGCCGAAGAACGCGAGCACCCCGGGCCCGAACAGCAGCAGGGTCAGGTAGAAGGGCCAGGCCCCCGCCACGAGCACCGCCGTGGTGCGGGTGAACACGGAGCGGGCGGCGGCGAGGTCGTCGACGGCCAGGGCGGCGCTGATGGACGGGCCGGTGACGATGCGCGCCGTGTGGTCGAGCATGGCCCCGACCCGGATGCACCGGTTGACCACGCCGTAGACGCCCGCCGCGGCGGGGCCCAGGAACGCGGCCACGAGCAGCACGTCCAGCCACTCCAGCAGCGCCTCGACCACCGCGGTGACCCCGCGGGCGGAGGAGAAGGACCAGAACGCCCGCCGCTGCGTGCCGGTGTCCGGCGGGGGAGCGGCCCCCGGCTCGTCGCGCAGGTCCCGGACGATCCGGTGCAGCAGCACGAGGGCGAGCACGCTCACCACGGCCACCGGCACCGTCCACGCCGCCGTCAGCGCGAGCAGCCCGCCGCCGGCGACGACGACGCCGAGGACCCCGAGCACCCGCAGCGACGGCAGCACCACGTTCTGCAGGAAGGAGAAGGTCGGCACCCGGTGCAGCCCGCGCAGGGCGCCGAAGGCGAGGTTGAGTGCGGCCCCCAGCACCAGGAAGGGCGCCGCCAGCAGGACCGCGGGCCCGATCCCGTCGGGCAGAACCCCCGGGGCGAGGGCGAGCACGACCGCCGTGGCGGCCACCCCGGCGGCGAGCACGAGCACCGGCCGGCCGGCGATCCGCAGCACCGCGGGCACCGCCGAGCCCTGGCCCCGGGCGGTGAGGGCGGGCACGGACCGGACCAGCCCGGTGTCGGCGCCGAAGGTGGACAGGGTCGTGGCGATCGCCAGCACGGCCACCACCTGGAAGAACTGACCCGCCGCCGCCGCTCCGGAGGCGTTGGAGACCACCAGCGTGGCGGCGAAGGCCAGCCCCGCCCCGGTGACCACGAAGGCGAAGGTCAGGGTGCCCGAGCGCGCCAGCCGCTGCGGGGTCACAGCCCCTCCCCGTAGCGCCGGGAGCGCAGCAGCACGGCCAGGCTCAGGCTGATCAGGATGAACTGCACCGCGTCCAGGCCGTAGTAGGTGAAGAACAGGCACGCGGCCACGGGTGCGGAGTGCACGAGCAGCCCGGTCGTGGAGCGCACCCGCAGCGTCGCCAGCGTGGTCCCGTGCAGGTAGGCCACGAACAGGCCCAGGCCCACGAACCCGTAGCAGAACATCAGGGTCCAGACGTAGCCCTGGGTGCCCATCTCGATGCCGACGGTCTCGTCGTAGAGCGGGGCCCCGTAGCCCAGCAGCGGGGAGTCCAGGGTGGCCAGGAACGTGTCCCGGTAGAGGTCGGACCGGGTCCCCGTGCTGTCGCTGTACTGCTGCCGGCCCAGGATCCGCTCGACGGCGCCGCTGGCCACGAGCCACGCCCCGACGGCGGCCACGGCCGCGGTCCCGGCCAGCGCCACCCCGATCCGGCCCCGCAGGACCATCCGGACCATCACGTAGCCGAGGGCCACCGCGATGCCGAGGAACATGCCGCGGTTGGTCGTGGCCACGGCCGGGGCGAGCGAGGCCAGCAGCCCGGCGACGATCAGCAGGTGCCGGGCGCGGAACCGGACGGTGGTGAGGTAGGCCAGCACCAGCGGCGTGAGCAGCACGAACCCGGAGCCCCACCCGTTGGTGTACGGGAACGGGGCGGCCGGCCGGTTGTAGGGCTCCGGTGCGCCCCAGGGCAGCTGCACCTCCGCCAGGGGCGGGAAGAAGTAGTTCTGCACCAGCGCGTTGGAGGTGATCCCCTCCGGCAGCAGCAGGCCGATCGGGGTGGTCAGCCGGGCCTCGGGGATCACGAAGGTCAGCAGGCCGAGCCCCACGAGCGTGGCCCACGCGGCCACGGCCGCCCGGAGGAACCGCCGGGAGTCCAGGGTCTCCCGGGCGTTCCAGTAGTAGACGACGTAGACCAGCGCGGCGAAGATGTTCACCCAGCGCAGCGCGAAGCCCATCCAGGAGCCGAACCCCTCGATCTGCACCGAGCTGGCGGCCATCCAGAGCAGGAACACGCCGAGCACCCACGCCGGCCACGGGACCGTGACGCCGTGGCGGAGCACGAGCAGGAAGAGCATGGCCACCGCGAGCAGGGCCGGGGCGAACTGCAGCGCCCCGGAGGCCCAGATCAGCGGTAGCCCCCAGAACAGGGCCAGCAGCGGCCAGGCGGGCAGGGCGCCGGTGGTGCGGCGGACCGGGGCCGGCCGCACCACCGCGGGAATCGACAGCGCCACGGCCGGCTCACACTCCCCGGCCGAAGAAGGACACCGCGTTCTGCAGCCGCTCGGCGCTGACCGCGCCCGTCGACACGGCCAGGGCGCCCCACGCCCGCAGCTGCCCGCGGTCCCGGCGCAGCGCGGCCCGCGCCCACCGCACCGCCGCCCGGCGGTCGCCGCGGGCGGCGTGGGCGAAGGCCACCTGCCCGGCCATCAGGGCCGTGCCCTGCGCGGAGGTCTCGAACTCGGGGAACTTGCGCAGCATGTAGGTCAGCGCGTCGGCCATGTCCCCCCACTGCTGGCGGAAGAAGGACGGCCGGTCCCAGCGCACGGTCAGCACGGTCTCGGGCACGGAGTGCACCGGGGCGTGCCGGGCCAGGCGCAGCAGCAGGTCGTAGTCCTCGCCGTAGGAGGAGGGCAGGTCCTCGTCGACCAGGCCCACGGGCCCGTAGAGGTCGGCGCGGCGGCAGATCAGCGCGGAGGGGTGGATCTCCATCATCCGGTCGGCGAGCAGCTCCTCGAAGGTGGCCACGGCCTGCGGGACGCGCCGGATGGTGCGCTCGTGGGAGACGATGTGGATCGCCCCGGCGATCGCGGAGGCCTCCGGGTGCCGGTTCCAGTGCGCGACCTGGCGGGTGAGCTTGCGCGGGGCCCAGACGTCGTCGTCGTCGCAGAAGGCGATGATCTCCCCGGTGGCGGCGTGGATGCCGGTGTTGCGGGCGCCCACCAGTCCTGGGCTGCGGGTGTTGGGCACGGTGCGCAGGTCCACCCCGGCCGGCACGGCGACGTCCGTCAGGGGGTCCACCTCCACGCGGTCGAAGACGACGACGACCTGCAGCGGGCCGGCGTAGTCCTGCTCGACGATCGCGCGGACCGCCTCGCGCAGCATCTGCGGCCGCCCGGCGGTGGCGATCAGGACGGACACGGACGGGGTCTCGGAGCGGAACCCGGCGGCGGTGGTCGCGGCCGGGGCGAGGACGTCAGCGGACATGGGAGGTGCTCCTGTCGGTCGGGTGGACGCCGGCGGCGTCCGGGGTGGTGTCGGCAGGCCGGGAGGTCAGGCCCAGGTACTTGCGCCGCATGGAGACCGCGCTGATCGCCGCGAGGGCGGCCAGCAGGATCGCGTAGGCGGGCAGGAAGAGCGCGGGGACCCCCCAGAGGAGGAAGATCCAGCAGGTGACCCCCGCGTCGGTGGGCAGGTTGAGGAAGGAGCGCAGCGCCCCGCCGGACGGCGGGCCGGCCAGGCCGCCCGTGCGCCGCAGTTGCTCGGCGAGGATCTGGCTCATGAACTGGCCCACCTCCACGAGCACGAACAGGGCCGCGAGGACCGCCACCGCCGCGGCCGGGAACGCCTCGGGCCGCGGGTGCAGCAGGGCGGCGGCCGCCACGGCCAGGTGGATCGCCGGGGTGCGGATCGAGTCGACCACGTGGTCCAGCCACTCCCCGGCCGGCGAGCCGGTCCCGGTGAGCCGGGCCACCTGCCCGTCGGCGGAGTCCAGCACGTACCCAGCGGCGAGCAGAACGGCGACGACGACGCCGGTGGCCGCCGCCGGCGGGGCCGCCACGAGCACGGCCAGCCCCGCCGCGGAGAGGACCGCGCTGAGGGCGGTCACCCCGTTGGGGGTCAGGCCGGCCGCGGCGGCCCGGGCGGCGGCGTAGCGGGCCAGCGGCCGGTTGACCCACCGGGTGTAGGCCGGGACCCCCTGGCCGGGCTTCTGCGCCGCGCGCAGCCCGGCCAGGGCCTCCGGGTAGCTCGGGCGGCGCCGTGGGGCGCCGGTGACGGAGCTCATCAGGCGTCCTTCGGCTGGGGCTTGAGCTCCAGGTCGAAGGTGGCGTCGGTGGTGCTCGTCCAGTTGGAGTGCACCTCCGCGGCGATCACGTTCTTGCCGGTACGCAGCGCCGAGGCGGGGATCGTCACCACGACCGGGTCGGCCAGCGCGGTGGCGGTCCGGCGCGGCGCCAGGGCGTAGGTCCCCGAGCTCAGCGTGCCGTCCGGGAGGTTGTTGCGGACCACCTCCTTGCCGTTGACGTAGACCGCCACCGCGTCGTCGGCGCGGGTGGTGAGCGTCAGGTCCCCGAGCGTCGAGGCGTCGGCCACGTCCACCGTGCGGCGGTAGTAGGTGGTCAGCGGGCGGGTGCCCTCGGCCACCAGCGTGGTCTTCACCGAGGCGTCGCCCCAGCCGAGCACGGCCGAGCCCTGCTTCCAGGCGGTGTCGTCGAAGGCGGTGCCGGCCCAGTCGGCCGCCGGGGGGTTCGCCCGGTCGTGGTGGTAGCGCCAGGCCGAGCCCGCGGCGACCAGGGCGCCTGGGGCGGCCGGCTCCTCGGCCGGGGGGTCCTCCGGGGCGGGAGGCTCCTCGGCCGGGGGCTCCGGCTGTGTTCCGGTGGTGACCACGGCGGAGAGGTCGAACGTGGCGTCGGTGGTGCTCGTCCAGTTGGAGTGCACTTCGGCGGAGATCACGTTCTTGCCCGTCCGCAGCGCCGACCCGGGGACCTCGACCACGACCGGGTCGGCCACCGCGGCGGCGGTCCGGCGCGGGGCCAGGGCGTAGGTGCCCGGCGTGAGGGTGCCCTCGGGGAGGTTGGAACGGGTGACCTCCTTGCCGTTGACGTAGATCGCCACGGCGTCGTCGGCGCGGGTGGTGAGCGTCAGCTTGGCCACCTTGGAGGCGTCGGCCACGTCCACGGTCTTCCGGTAGTAGGTGGTCAGCGGGCGGGTGCCGTCGGCCACCAGCGTGGTCTTCACCGAGGCGTCGCCCCAGCCGAGCACTGCGGAGCCCTGCTTCCAGGCGGTGTCGACGAACGCGGTACCGGCCCAGTCCGCGGCGGGCGGATTGGCGCGGTCGTGGTGGTACTTCCACGTGGCGCCCTCGGCGATCAGGGTGCTGGTGCCGGGCTCCGGCTGCGGCTCGGGCTGCGGCTCGGGAGCCGGTGCGGTGCCGGCCAGGACCACCGGGGTGGAGGCGGAGACGTTGCCGGCCGCGTCGGCCGCGCGCACCGCGTAGCGGGCGCCGTCCACGTGGGCGACCTTGAGGCTCGTGCCCGTGACGGTGCCGATCGGCCGGTCGTTGCGCAGCACCTGGTAGCTCACCCCGGACTCGGGGGCCGCCGTCCAGGTGAGGGCGTCGGAGGTCCCGTCCCGGCCGACCTTCAGGCCCGAGGGCGCGGCCGGGGCCTTGGCGTCGCGCGGGGCGAAGCGGAGGAAGCCGCCGGACCACTGCGCGGCGCCGGTGGAGGAGACGCTGCGGTTGATGTCCCCGCCGGTCCACAGGACGCCGTTGCTGTCGATCAGCGCGGCCCAGATGCCCCAGCCGCCGAAGCCCTTGATCTCGGGGTTGAAGCCGGGCTGGTATCGCCCGCTCTGTGCGTCCCACGCGCCGATCGCGTTGATCCGGTCCGCGACGATCTTGGGCTGGGTGGCCGTGTTCGCCTTGATCCACTTGGTGGCGCCGGCGTTGTACCAGTTGAAGCAGTGGCACGCGCCGAACACCGTGTCGTCGGTCGAGGTGATCGCCTGGATGTCGCCGCCCTGGGAGGTGATGCCCTCGGAGGTGCGCTGGAAGGTGGAGCGGTCGTAGCCGAACATCGAGTGCTCGGCGCCGCCGGCCCACACGGTCGAGCCCTGCTCCCGTACGGCGAGCTGGAACCCGTCCTGGCCCGGGTTGGCGTAGTCGACGGGGATGGACGGCTCCCAGGTCCAGGGGTCCAGCGCCGCGCCGGCGCTGGTGCGCACCGCGGCGAGCCGGAACGCCGAGGCGCTGCGGGACTGGTTGAAGTAGCCGGCCGCGTAGAGCCGGTCGCCCTTCGGGGAGGCGTCCACGCTGGTCACGGTGCCGTTGAACTCGGGGTTCCAGGAGGCGTCCGGGGTGCGTGTGGAGATCTTCACCCGGGCGCCGGCGCGGGCGTAGACCCGGCCCGTCTCCTGGCCGCCGCTCAAGTGGGTGAAGGCTCCGCCCAGGTAGAGCCAGTCGCCCTGCACATCGAGGGTGCGGACCTGCAGGACACCGCCGGTCAGCAGGTTCTCCACCTTGAGGTTCCACGCGGTGTCCACCTTGCCGGTGGTCGCGTCGAGCACCACGAAGCCGGGGGCGCTGACGCCGTTGACGGTGCTGAAGCGCCCGCCCACGGCCAGCCGGTTGTTCGGCAGCTCGGCGAGCGACTTGACCTGGCCGTTGAAGACGGGACGGAAGTCGGTGCGCAGCTCACCGGTGTTGACGTCGAAGGCCGCAAGGTAGGACTGGGCCACACGCCCGGTGCCGGCCGCGTCGCGCTGCATGGCTTTGAAGTTGCCGCCGGTGAAGACCGAGTTCCCGATCTGCTCGAGGGCCTGCACCTCCGTGTTCATCTCCTCGCCCTGGCCGTCGGCGCGCTCCACGGCGCCCCACTTGGTGGGCATGGCGCCGCTGTTGGGCAGGGCCCGCTGGGCGATCGCAGGGGTGCCGGCGTCCGGGATGGCCTTGCCGGTGAAGGCCTGCTGGGTCACCTTGGGCCGCAGGTAGACCTGGGTGAAGGGCATGGCGCCCTTGCCGCCCGTGGCCGGTGACCAGAGGTAGGTGGTCGAGGTGTTGCTGCCGACCACCTCGTCGCCGTAGCGGAAGCCGCGCTGCCAGCTGGTCTCGACCACGTCGGCGAAGCGCAGACGGGCCGTGCCGGTGGTGCCGATGTCGTTCGTGGTGCCGCCGGTCCCGGAGGCCACGCCCGTGCCGTAGCGGAAGGACCAGGAGGTCACCGGGGTGCGGGAGCCGAACGTCCAGTTCCAGTAGGGCTTGGCCGTCACCTTGACCCGCCCCTCCTGCCAGGTGGTGCCCGCGGCGTCGCGGGCGCGGCGCAGCCGGATTCCGTCGTCGAGGGAGTCGGGGCGCTGGCCGTTGAGCAGGTCGTCGACCGTCTCGGAGGACAGCTGCTTGGGCGCGAAGGCCGCGGTGCCCGTCACGGTGGAGGAGACGTCCTTGGGCGTGCCCACGCCCTGGTAGTACTCCTTCCAGTCGTTGCGGCCGCGGCCCACCAGGACCCAGCCGCCGCCGTCGGTCACCTGGTCGCAGTAGAACTGCTCGGGGGCGGTCATGGCCGGGGTGACCAGCCAGTAGACGCCGGAGGCGGACTTGGGGTCCTTCTGCTTGATCTCCCAACAGGAGGCGGCGGCCGTGGCCGCGGACTTCCCGTCCACCGGCGGCGTCTCGGCGGCGCCCACCGGGGCGAAGGTCAGCAGGGTCGCGGCGACGGCCATCACGGTGCCGATGCTCAGGGTCGCCCGGGTGCGGGCCGTGCGCGCCCGGCGCCGGCCCCGGTCCGCCCGGGACGAAGTGTTCGTGTTTCCCATGGTGTGGTTCCTCAACAGGTTCGTGCGGACGGGTCAGCAGGTCGGGTCGTCGGGGAAGCCGTGCTGGACGACTTGCCAGGACTCACCCGGTTGGCGGAAGAGGTCGTAGTTGTGCAGGGCCTTCCGGCCCTTCTGCTCGCCGCTGACGACCACTCCGTCACGGTCCACGACGCTGACTCCGGAGCTGTCCAGGCAGACCGTCACGCGCACGGCCTCGCCCTCATCCGTGGGCAGCGGGGCGGAGACGGGCTTGCCCACGACGACGGGCGTCCCGCGCTGCTCCCAGCCCTGGTGCTCGAACTCGGCCAGGGACGCGATGATCTCCTGCAGCGCGGCGCCGGCGGCGGACTCCTCGGCCGCCGCGACGGCGGCCGGGTCGAGCTCGGCGGGCTCCTCCCCGGCGTCCAGCTCGGCGGAGGACTGCGGGTTGCCCGGGTCCTCCGCGACCGGTTCCTCCGACGGCACGAAGGCCTCCTGGACCTCGAGCGCCGCCTCGATCTGCTCGACCTCCGGCGCGTCGGCGGCCACGGCGGCGGCCGAGGGCAGGTCCTTGGCGCGGACCTCCTGCGGCGTCTCCAGCTCCACCACGGACCGGGCCTGCAGGCTCTCCTCCGCCGAGTTGCCGGTGGCCCCGGCGGCGGCGCAGCCGGACAGGAGCCCGGCGAGCAGCAACCCGCCCAGCAGCCGGTGCGCGGTATGGACGGTGGGACCTCGGGTGCTCGATGGGCACGACGGGTCAAGGATCATGTCAGTTCCCCCCAGATCTGAGCTCCGGCACGGTTCGGCCGGCGCCGTTCGTGATCCTCCGCGAGCTGTTCGGTCGAGGGACCCCCGCGGTGCCCGGACGACCCCCCGTCCGGATTCATTGGATCGCATGGAGTCTAACTCCGGGGTTAACGATCGGGAACGTATTGCGATGTCCCCTTTTGTGACCCGTGTTCTCAGATGCAAACGCGCGTTTCTCCGCAGTAGGGTGAGGCGATCACCGGAGTTCCCTATTGCGAATGGGGAGCTCCGGACGCAGGACGGGACGGCCGGCGCTCGGGGGAGCGCGGCGTCCGGCGAACGCAGGGGGACGCAGTGGCGGGGGAGACAGCAGCACCGGGAACGGCAGGGGCACGACGGCGCCCGAGGGCGCAGCTGCCCGTGCGGCAGTTCGCGCACCTGGACGCGATGCGGGCCGCCGCGGTGATGCTCGTGGTGCTCGCCCACGCGGGGCTGGAGCTGGTCCCGGGCGGCAGCGGGGTGACGATCTTCTTCGTCATCTCGGGCTTCATCATCACGCACCTGGTGCTCAAGGAGCACCGGCGCACCGGCGGGTTCGAGATCGGCGGGTTCTACCGCCGGCGGGCGCTGAAGCTCGTGCCGCCGCTGCTGGTCGCCCTGGTGCTGCCCACCGCGCTGTACGCGTGGCTGGTGCGCCCGGTGAACCTCGGCGACGTGCTGGGCCAGGTCTTCTTCTTCTTCAACTGGCGCTACGTCGACTCGCAGGTGGACGTGCTGCCCGGTTCGATCGTGGTGTGGAGCCTGTCCATCGAGGAGCAGTTCTACGTGGCCTTCGCGCTGATCTGGCTGCTGCTGGTGGGCACCCGCCGCCCGGCCGCCGCCCTGGCCGTGCTGGCCGGCACGGCCGCGGTCGCCTCGGCCGCGGCGCGCGTGGTGCTGCACCTGGGCGGGGCGAGCGAGGACCGGATCTACTTCGGCACCGACACCCGGCTGGAGGCCATCGCGATCGGCGTGCTGGCCGCCGTCTGGTACGCCCGGACCACGCGGGAGGGTTCCGGCGCCCCGGCGTGGTGGGGCCGGGACCGGGTGCTGGTGGCGGCTCTGGTGCTCTACCTGGGCTCGGTGCTGATCCGGGACGAGCTGTTCCGGGAGACCCTGCGCTACTCGGTTCAGGCGGTCGCGGCCTGTCTGGTGGTGCTGTGGGGTCTGCACGGGCCCACGGGCCCGCTGGGGACCAGGGCGCTGGCGGTGATGCGGTGGTGGTGGATCCAGCTGCTGGGTCTGGCCAGCTACAGCATCTACCTGCTGCACCTAGGCGCCCAGCACCTGCTCACGGCCCTGGTCGGGGAGCTGCCGGGCCCGGGAGGGGTAGTGGTGCACGTGGTGGTCGGCACCGGCGCCGGCATCGCCTGCTGGTGGTTCGTGGAGGAGCCCGTGGCCCGCTGGCAGCACCGCCGCCGCGTGCGCTCGGCCGCACCGGCCACCGCCGTGTCCGCGGGACAGCCTGCGGAACAGGCCGCGGGACAGCCCGCGGGCTGAGCCGGCGCGGTCCGGGCCGCGTCCGGGCCGGCAGCGGACGGCACACAGTTTTCACGCCGCGCACCCGGGGGTGCGCGGCGGACAGTCCGACAGGGACCTCCGGCGGGGGCCGGGGAGTCCATCGGGCCGGGGCGCGAGACGTCCCGGCAGGCTACGAGGGGGAGTGAGCACCATGAGCACCAACCAGTCCGCACCGCGCGTGGGATACGCGGCCGGGGCGTTCGACCTGTTCCACGTGGGACACCTGAACATCCTGCGCCAGGCGAAGCAACACTGCGACCACCTGATCGCCGGGGTGGTCTCCGACGACCTGATCGAGATCACCAAGGGCCACCGCCCGGTGGTCTCCCTGCGGGAGCGGATGGAGATCGTCGAGCACATCCGCTACGTGGACCAGGTCCACGCCGAGATCCTGCTGGACAAGCTGGACACGTGGCGGGAGCTCCGCTTCGACGTGTTCTTCAAGGGCGACGACTGGCGCGGCACCCCGAAGGGGGACCGGCTCGAGCGGGAGTTCGCGGCGGTCGGGGTGGAGGTCGTGTACTTCCCGTACACGGTGCACACGTCCTCCACGAAGCTGCGCGCCGCCCTGGAGGTCCTCTCGCTGCCCGTCGCCTGACCGCTCAGCGCCGCCGCGCGGTCCAGGGCCGCGCGGTTCAGAGCCGGGCCTCTCAGCACCGGACTTCTCAGCACCGGACTTCTCAGCGCCGGGCTTCTCAGCGCCGGGCCGTTCAGGGCCGGGCGTCGGGGCCGGCGCCCGGCCCGGCCCCGGGACCGCGCTCGCCCGCCTCCCACGGCGGCCGGGCCGTCGTCGAGCCCTCGCGCGGGGCGGACGCGTCCGGACCCGCCGCGGCGTCCGGCCTCCGGCCCGCGGAGGCGTCCGGGTCCGGGCGCGGGGGAGTGTCCGGGTGCCGCGGCTGCGAACCGGCCCACCGATCCGGCGCCTCCGACCGCGGGAACGCGCTGCCGCCCGGAGCGCTCTGCTCGCCGCTCGGCGGGTACGCGCCGACTCCCGCCGGTGCGTGCGGGCCGGGGCCGCCCTGCGCGTAGGGCCCGGGACCGCCCTGGGACGAGGTGCCGGGACCGACCTGCGTGTAGGGGCCGGGACCGGCCTGCGGGTACGCGCCGGGGCCGGCACCCGGTCCGGCGGCCCCGCCCGGCGGCAGCCCCGTCCCCTGACCGCGCCGGTGCGCCCGGCGGCGGCGCACGACGTCCCAGAGCCACATCGCCAGGGCCCCGACGCCGAACAGCGCCACGAGCAGGGCCACCACCGGGCCGAGGTAGGGCACCGCCCGCAGCAAGACGTAGATCAGTAGGCCCAGCGCCAGGGCCCCCACGCGCTTGCCGAAGCGCGCCGGGGCGGGATCCCGGAGCAGGAGGCCGCCGCCCGTGAGGCCGACCACCACGGGGGCCAGCAGGGCCACGGCCAGGATCAGGCCGAGCACCAGCACGGCGTGGAGCACCACGCCGGTGGCCACGACCGCGGCCGCCAGCCCGCCGAGGGTCAGCAGACCCAGGCCGATGCCCAGCAGAACGGCGATGACCAGGAGCGCGATCGCCGCCACCGCGACGCCGGCGATCACGAGCACGCCCCATCCGAGGCTCAGGAGGGGACGGGTGCGCAGCTCCGAGGACGCTCCGGTCACGGTCCGCGGGATCAGCCACAGCGCCAGCAGGCCCGCCAGCAGCAGCGTGACGAACAGGCGCAGGCCGGACAGCAGCACGGCCAGCGGGCCGGTGGGGCCGACCGGCTCGGCCTCGTCCACGACGACCTGCTCGTAGGAGATCTCCCCGGCGACCTCGGCGCCCGGGGCGATCGAGGCCTCGGCGGCCGACCGGTACGAGAGGTCCCCGGCCACGCGGGCCTCGTCGGTGAGCGTCAGGCCGCCGTCCACCGGCGGCACGGGCACCTGGGTGGCCGGCGCCCAGGCGGCCTCGACGTCGTCCGGGCTGCCGACGTCGGCCTGCACGTTCCCGCCGATCGCACCGGCCAGGGCGAGTCCGGCGGCGCCGGCGGTCACGTTCCCGTCGATGCTGCCCGCGAGCAGGGCCTGGTACGCGCCGAGGAGCACGTCCCCGCCGACCTCGGTGCCGGGGCGGGTCTGCAGGCTGAAGCCGGCCGCGACGAGGTCCCCGGTCACCCGCGCGCCGTCCCCGAAGGAGAGCGCCTGGCCGGCGACCCGGGCGTCGTCGCCCACCGTGCCCTCGACCACCACGGTCTGGGCCGCGGCCAGGAGGTCGCCCTCCACCGTGCCGTTGACCGTCACCCGGCCCGCGGCCACCACGAGGTCACCGCGCACCGTGCCGTCGACGACGACCTCGCCGGCGGTCGCGTACAGGTCGTCGTCGACGACCTCTCCCTCCGCCACCCGCACGGTGTCGTCGTTGCGGATCTCGGCGGCTCCGCCGGCCGGGGCGGCGAGCAGCAGCCCGGTGAGCGCGAGGGCCAGCGCGACCGCCAGCCGCAGCAGGAGCGTGGTGGGCGAGGTGCGGGGCAGCTGTGGGACCTCCATGCTGTCGAGTGCACGCCGGGGCTCGGGAACGTGTCAAGGATGCGGCCGCTCGTGACGCGTTCCCGCCGTCTACCTGCAGGTAGGTCAAGAGCCGGTCACGGTTGGCGCCGCTCCGGGCCGCTCCGCGAGCACCGGTCCTAGCCTGGGCTTGTCGCACGGCCGGCGTGCGGCAACTCCGACCGGGGGTGGGTCATGAACAGGCTGGGAGCAGGAGCCGTCACGGCGGCGGTGGTGCTGGCGGGAGCGGTGCCGGTGGCGACCGCGCACGACGGCGACCGGCCACCGGGACCGCGCGTCGTCACGGAGGGCCTGGACAACCCGCGGCAGCTGAACTGGGACCAGGAGGGGGACTCCCTGGTCGTGGCGGAGGCCGGACGAGGTGGGGAGCAGTGCACGGAGGCCGGCTGCGTCGGCACCACCGGGGCGGTCACGCTGGTCGAGGACCCGCACCGGTGGACGCCGACGGTCTCGACCGTGGCCGACGGGTTCTTCTCGTCGGCCGCCCCGGACGGTTCCGTCGCCGTGGGCGCCAACGGGGCGGACGCCACGGACGTGGCCGGCCAGTACCTCGTGGCCGGCTACGACCCCGCCCGGCCGCCCATGGGCAACGGTGCGATGCTCGTCGCCGGCACCGAGGACGGACAGGAGTACCTCGTCCCGTACGCGGACCTGCAGGCCGCCGAGGAGGAGCTCAACCCGGACGGGGCGCAGATCGAGTCGAACCCGTACGCGGTCCTGTTCGTGGACGAGGACAGCGGGGTGTCGCCGGACGGCTACGCGCTCGTGGCCGACGCCGCCGCGAACACCGTGTGGAAGATCGAGCCGGATTTCTCCACCGCCGCGGAGGGCACCCCGCCGCAGTACGAGATCACCGTGTGGGCCACCTGGCCGACCACGGTCCTGCCGGACGGCACGGACGACCCGGCGGGGCCGGCCGAGTTCGTGCCCACGGCCCTGGCCACGGACGAGGACGGCACCGTCTTCGTGGGCGGCCTGGGGTCGGAGCGCCCGGGCGAGGCCTCGGTCGTGCAGTTCTCCGCCGACGGGGTCGAGCTCGACCGGTGGGACGGCTTCACCGCCGTGACCGGTGTGGCCGTGGACCAAGGCCACCTCTACGTCTCGCAGCTGTTCGGTCCCACTCCGCCGCTGCCGCCCGGGCAGACCCCGGCGGAGGAGGCGCCGCCGGCCGCCGGGGAGGCGCCCGGCCAGGTGGTCGTGCTGCACCGCCACCACGAGGACCCGGTGCGCTGGGCGATCGACGTCCCGCTGCCGGCCGGGCTGGCGGCCGACGACCGCGGCAACGTCTACGCCGCGGTGAACAGCGTGGCCCCGGCCGAGGGCATCGCGGCCGGGGCGCAGAACCCCTTCGGCGCCATCGGCGGCGGCGCCGTCTGGGAGCTGGACTTCTCCGGCGCCTACCGGCTGGACGCCGCGGAGGACGCAGGGGCCGGGGGCGCCACGGACGGCTAGCTCGGCGAGGAACGACGACGGCGGTGGCGGGACCCGGTCCCGCCACCGCCGTCGTGCGAGGCCCGTTCCGCCGAGCGCGTCGCGCTGCGCCGGCCGTACTGCGCCGGCCGTGCCGAGTGCGTGGTGCAGGGCCCGTGGAGCTGCACCCGCCGTGCTGCGTCCGTCGTGCTCAGCCTTTCGGGGACTCCCCGGCCCGGGCGAGGAAGCGCTCGGCGATCTCCAGCCGCCGGCGGGCCCGGTCCGGCGGGCCGCCCGAGCGCCGGGCGCCGGCGACCAGGGACAGGGCCACCCCGGCGCACCGGACCCGCAGCGCGGCGGGGTCCACGACCTCGTCGAATCCGGCCAGCAGCCGCTCGGCGGTGGCCGGCGCGTGCCCGTAGCGGTCGCTGACCGTGGGCAGGACCGCCACGTGGGCGACCAGGCAGGCGAGGTCGTCCACCCGGTGGCCGGGTCCCACGGAGTCGACGTCGAGCAGTCCCGTCAGCGGCCCGAACGGCCCGCGCCCCGCGGGGTCCACCAGCAGGTTGGCCTCGTAGAGGTCCCCGTGCACCGGCACGGCCGGGCCCGGATCGGTGGCGCGGCGGGCGTCGTCGATCGCGGCGGCGAGCCGCTCGGCGCGCTCCTGCTCCTCGGGCAGCGCGACGGCGGCCGCGTGCCCGTAGTCCAGCACCCGGTCGGTCCAGCTGGGCCGCGGCGGCAGCTGGCCGGCCGCCGCGGGCAGGGCCTCGAGCAGCGCCAGGACGTGCTCGGGTCGCAGCGCGGTGGCGCCGTCGTCCCGGACCGCGCCCGCGAGGGGCGCCCCGGGCAGCTCGTGGAGCACCACCACGTCCCGCACCGGCTCGCCCGCCGGCGCGGGCACGGGCAGACCGGCGTCGAGCAGCATCCGCAGCCGGCCGTGCAGGGTTGCGGCCCGGCCGCGCCGGAGCACCTTGAGGTAGCGGACCCCGGAGTCGTGGGTGGCCCGCTGCACCGCGCGGCGGGTCGGCCGGTAGGAGATCGCGGTGAGCTCGGCCGCCACGGCGGAGCCGAAGGCCGTGCGCCCCACGTCCTCGGGCGAGGTCGCCCACGGCAGGCCGGGCAGCCAGGGGTCGTGCGGATGCCGCCACGCGGTCAGGGCGAGGCCCTCGTTCTCGACCTCGACCAACAGGGGGCCGTCACCACGTTCGACGACCTGCCGGGGCGGGGCGGTGGTGCTCACGCAGACCACCTCGGCGACCCGACGCTGCCCGTCCAGGGCGGCGACGTCGAAGATCGCGCTCGCCCCGGCCCCGGGGCGGTGGTGGACCCGGCGCAGCGTCCACCGGTCGGCGTCCAGCCCGGCCGGGCGCAGCACCTGCTCCAGGACCGGGCCCATCCGAGGGCCGGTGAGCACGGCCACGGCCTCCCGCTCGGGGTCGGCCACGGGTCTAGGCCAGGTCCTCGGACAGCTCGAGCCAGCGCAGCTCGAGCTCGTCGATCTCGTCCTGGACGGCGGTCAGCCGGGCGGTGATCCCGGCCAGGCCGGTGTAGTCGGACTGGTCGTGGGCGGCCATCTCCGCGTGGATGGTGTCCACCTTCGCGGTGAGCTTCTCCAGCTTCCGCTCGATCGCGCCCACCTCCTTCTGCGCGCTGCGGGCCTTGGCGCCGGAGAGCTTCGGCGCGCCCTGCGCCGTCGTGCCCTTGGCCCCGTTCGAGGACGCCCCCGTGGCCGCCAGCGGGTTCGAGGCGTTCGCCGAGCCGGCGGCCGTGCCGGTGCGCGACTGGGCGGCGAGCTCCAGGTACTGCTCCACGCCCCGGGGCAGGTGCCGGAACCGGCCGTCGATCACGGCGTACTGCTGGTCGGTGACCCGCTCCAGGAGGTAGCGGTCGTGGGAGACCACCAGGAGGGTGCCCGGCCAGGTGTCCAGCAGGTCCTCCATGGCGGCGAGCATGTCGGTGTCCAGGTCGTTGGACGGCTCGTCGAGGATCAGCACGTTGGGCTCGTCCAGCAGGATCAGCAGCAGCTGCAGCCGCCGCTTCTGCCCGCCCGAGAGGTCCTTGACGGGGGTGGCCAGCTGCTCGTTGGTGAAGCCCAGCCGCTCCAGCAGCTGCCCCGGGGTCATCTCCTTGCCGTCGGCGAGGTAGGTGGTGCGCTTGGACGCCACCACGTCCGAGACCCGGTCCTCGGCCACCTCCTCCAGCTCGGACAGCTGCTGGGTCAGCGTGGCGATCCGCACCGTCTTCCCGCGCTTGACCCGCCCGCTCGTGGGCTGCACGTCCCCGGTGACCAGGCCCAGCAGCGTGGACTTGCCCGCGCCGTTGACGCCGAGGATGCCGGTGCGCTCGCCGGGGGCGATCAGCCAGGTGACGTCCCGGAGCACCTCCCGGGGGCCGTCGTCCTCGGTGGGGTAGGAGACGGAGACCTTCTCCAGGTCCACCACGTCCTTGCCGAGCCGGGAGACGGCCAGCTGGGACAGGGCCACGGTGTCGCGCGGCGGCGGGACGTCGTTGATCAGCTGGTTGGCGGCCTCGATGCGGAACTTGGGCTTCGCGGTGCGCGCGGGGGCGCCGCGGCGCAGCCAGGCGAGCTCCTTCTTCATGAGGTTCTGCCGCTTGGCCTCCACGGTGGCGGCCTGCCGGTCCCGCTCCACCCGCTGGAGGACGTAAGCCGCGTAGCCGCCCTCGAAGGGCTCGACCATCCGGTCGTGCACCTCCCAGGTGTCGGTGCACACGGCGTCCAGGAACCAGCGGTCGTGGGTGACCACGGCCATGCCGCCCTGGTTCTTGGGCCAGCGGTTGTTGAGGTGGCGGGCCAGCCAGGTGATGCCGTCCACGTCCAGGTGGTTGGTGGGCTCGTCCAGGAAGATCACGTCCCAGTCCCCGGCCAGCAGCGCCGCGAGCGCCACGCGGCGCTTCTGCCCGCCGGAGAGCTCCCCGATCCGCGCGTCCCAGTCCAGGTCCTTGACCAGCCCCGCGATCACGTCGCGGACCTTCGCGTCCCCGGCCCACTCGTGCTCCTCGCGGTCCCCGACGACGGCGTGCCCCACGGTCAGCTCCGGGTCCAGCACGTCGGCCTGGTCGAGCATGCCCACCCGCACGCCGGAGCGCACGGTGACGCGGCCCCCGTCCGGCTTCAGCCGCCCGGCGAGCAGCTTCATCAGCGTGGACTTGCCGTCGCCGTTGCGGCCCACGATGCCGATCCGGTCGCCCTCGTCGATGCCGAGGCTGACGGAGTCGAAGACCGTCTTGGTGGGGAATTCGAGGTGCAGGTTCTCGCCGCCGAGTAGATGTGCCACCCGTCAAGGGTACTCGCGCACCCCCACCCACCCCGCCGGTCCGCCGAGCCCCCTCATCCCGCAGCGCTTCTCGCCGCCGACTCCCCATCCCGCGGCACCTCTCTCCGGCGAGTCCCCATCCGGCTGCGCTTCTCTTCGGTGAGTCCCCATCCGGCTGCGCTTCTCTTCGGTGAGTCCCCATCCGGCTGCGCTTCGTTCCGCCGACTCCCCATCTCGCGGCGCTTCTTTCCGGCGAGTCCCCATCTCGCGGCGCTGTCCGCTGGCGAGTCCCCATCCTCCGGCGTTTCTCTCCGGCGAGTCCCCATCCTGCTGGGCCTCCTTCCGGCGAGTCCCCAATCCAGTGCCATTTCCCCACGAAAAAGGGTGGGGAAATGGCACCGCCTTGGGGACTCGGGGACGAGCGCTGCTGTGACGTGGGGGCTCGGTGATGGGGGTGGCTGGGCGTGGGTCGGTGAGTGGGTGTGCTGCGATGTGGGGGCTCGGTTAGTGGGGGTAGCGAAGGGGTGGGGGCTCGGCGAGCGGGGGTGGGCACGAGATGGGGGCTCGGCGGAGGGGGCGGGGGCGTGCAGGGTGGTGCCGAAGTGCGGACAGGCATCTCTCAGCCACGGCACAAGCACGGGTGAGAGCATGGACGCATGGAGCAGCAGAACCCCACGGAGCGATCCTCCGCGAGCACCGGCCACCCGATCGGCACCCGCCTGGACGGGGTCACGGACCTGGAGGAAGCCGTGCGCGCCGTGAAGGAGCACCCCGGACCGGTGGAGATCCCCGCCGGACCCGGCCAGCTGGCCGGGCGCCACCTCGGCTCGGTGCCCCAGCGGCAGGTCGGCGAGGCGCTGCGCGGGGCCGGAGCCGCCCCCCTGATCCTGCGGGCGGACATCTCCATCGACGAGGACATCCCGGACGAGGGCGTCATCGCGGTCCTCGACGACCACCTGTCCCTGGTCGCCGGCGTGGGCGCCGAGTACCTCGTGGTGCCCCGGGCCGGGGTCGGCGGGCGCGGGCGCAGCGAGGACCGGATCTTCTCCATGCTGGCGGCGCTCGCGGAGGCGGCCTCGGCCCACCAGGTGCACCTGCTGCTGGAGACCGAGGGCGCCACCGCGGACGAGGTGGAGCTGATCCAGTTCCTGGAGCGCGCCCGCGAGGAGGGCACGCTGGACGTGGACCCGCACTACCTGGCCTCCGTGGCCTGGAACGTCGCCGCCTCCACCGCGGCGGGGGAGGGCCCGGCCGCGGCCTTCGAGCGGATGCGGCCGCTGCTGGACAACGCCCCGCTGATCGTGTGCGGCGTCGACGAGGACACGGTGGAGGACCTGTTCGCCGCCGTGCCGGAGCTGCGCGGGGCCGCCGCTGCGGCCCGGATCCTGGTCATTCTGGGCCGCCCGGGACCGGCGGGCGCCTGAGCGCCTGGTGGTAGGGTGACTCCCTGTGCACGGTGTGCACCACTGCCGTTCCACGGCGGTGCTCCGCCTTGGTGTAATCGGCAGCACCCCGGCCTTTGGAGCCGCGGAGTCTAGGTTCGAGTCCTAGAGGCGGAACGTCCGCATCCCGCCCGACGGCCTGACCGCCGACAGCCTGCTAGACGGAACCGAGACGGACCCGGTGAGCCCACCGGAGCCTCTCGACGATCGACGACCGAGGAGCTGCATCCCGCTGTGAGCACCCCCCAGACTCCCGCCACCGCGCCCGGGACGGCCGGCGGCCCCGCCGCCGTCATCGTCCTCGCCGCCGGCAAGGGCACCCGGATGAAGTCCAAGACCCCCAAGATCCTGCACCGGATCGGGGGTCGTTCCATGGTGGGGCACAGCCTCGTGGCCGCCCGCAGCCTGCACCCCCGGCGGCTGGCCGCCGTGGTGCGCTTCGAGCGGGACCTGGTGGCCCCGCACGTGCTCGAGCAGGACCCCGCGGCGCTGATCGTGGACCAGGACGAGGTGCCCGGCACGGGCCGGGCCGTGCAGGTGGCGGTGGAGGCGCTCGACGCCCAGGAGCGGCTGGCCGGGACCGTGGTGGTCACCTACGGCGACGTCCCCCTGCTGACCCCGGAGGTGCTGCAGAAGCTGGTCGCCCACCACGAGGAGCGCGGCAACGCGGTCACCGTGCTGACCGCCGACCACGAGCGGCCCGGCGGCTACGGCCGGGTCCTGCGGGACGCCGACGGCTCGTTCCGCGAGATCAAGGAGGCCAAGGACGCCACCGAGGCCGAGCTCGCGGTCACCGAGATCAACTCCGGCATCTTCGCCTTCGACGCCGACACCCTGCGCGAGGCCCTGGCGCAGGTGACCACCGACAACGCCCAGGGCGAGATGTACCTCACCGACGTCCCGCTGCTGGCCCGGCAGGCCGGCCGCGCCGTGGACGCGCTGAAGATCGAGGACCGCTGGGAGGTGGAGGGCGCCAACGACCGCGTGCAGCTGGCCCAGCTCGGCGCCCACCTCAACCGCCGCGTGCTCGAGGCGCACATGCGCAACGGGGTGACCGTCGTGGACCCCGCCACCACCTGGATCGACGTGCAGGTGCGCATCGGCGCGGACGTCACGATCCTGCCGGGCACGCAGCTGCACGGCGGCACCCGGGTGGCCGAGGACGCCGTCGTCGGCCCGGACACCACCCTCACGGACGTGGAGGTCGGCCGCGGCGCGCACGTGGTGCGCACGCACGGCTCCGGCTCGGTGATCGGCGCCGGCGCATCCGTGGGGCCGTTCGCCTACCTGCGCCCCGGCACCGTCCTGGGCGCGGACGGCAAGATCGGCACGTTCGTGGAGACCAAGAACTCCCGGATCGGCACCGGCTCGAAGATCCCGCACCTGTCCTACGTGGGGGACGCCACCATCGGCGAGCACTCCAACATCGGGGCGGCCTCCGTGTTCGTCAACTACGACGGCGTGCGCAAGCACCGCACCGTGATCGGCGACCACGTCCGGATGGGCTCCGACAACATGTACGTCGCTCCCGTCACCGTCGGGGACGGCGCCTACTCCGGGGCCGGCACCACGATCCGCAAGGACGTCCCGGCCGGGGCGCTCGCGCTCACCGAGGGCGCGCAGCGGATCGTCGAGAACTGGGTCGTGGAGCACCGCCGGGGCACGGCGGCGGCCGAGGCCGCGCTCCGCGCCCAGGCGGACGGCGCCGCGACGGCCGGGGACGTCCCCGGGCAGAGCACGGCCGGGCACACCACCGCCGGGCACACCACCGAGGAAAGCGAGCAAGAATGACGACCGCCATCACCAACGCAGGTGCGAAGCAGCTGGTCCTGGTCTCCGGCCGGGCGCACCCGGAGCTCGCGGAGCGCATCGCCTCGGAGCTCGGCACCGAGCTGATCCCCACGGCCGCCTACGACTTCGCCAACGGTGAGACCTACGTGCGCTTCGGGGAGTCGGTGCGGGGCACGGACGCCTTCCTCATCCAGTCCCACCCGGCGCCGATCAACCAGTGGATCATGGAGCAGCTGCTGATGATCGACTCGCTGAAGCGGGCCTCGGCCCGGTCGATCACCGTGGTCTCCCCGTTCTACCCCTACGCCCGGCAGGACAAGAAGCACCGCGGCCGCGAGCCCATCTCGGCCCGCCTGATCTCGGACCTGTACAAGACGGCCGGCGCGGACCGGCTGATGTCCGTGGACCTGCACACCGCGCAGATCCAGGGCTTCTTCGACGGCCCGGTCGACCACCTGATGGCCATCCCGCTGTTGGCGGCCCACGTGCGCTCCGTCGTCGACGTCGAGAACGTCACCGTGGTCTCCCCGGACACCGGCCGCGTGCGCGTGGCCGAGCAGTGGACGGAGCTGCTGGGCGGCTGCCCGCTGGCGTTCGTGCACAAGACCCGGGACATCACGGTCCCGAACCAGGCGGTGTCCAAGGAGGTCGTGGGGCAGATCGAGGGCCGCACCTGCGTGCTGATCGACGACATGATCGACACCGGCGGGACGATCACCGGCGCGGTGAAGGTGCTGCGCGAGAAGGGCGCCAAGGACGTCATCATCGCAGCCACCCACGCCGTGTTCTCCGACCCGGCGGTGGAGCGGCTGTCCTCCTGCGGTGCGCTCGAGGTCGTGGTCACGGACACCCTGCCGGTGCCCCCGGAGCACCAGTTCGAGAACCTCACGGTCCTGTCCATCGCCCCGCTCATCGCCCGGGCCATCCAGGAGGTCTTCGAGGACGGCTCGGTGACGAGCCTGTTCAACGGCCGCTCCTGACCCGTTCCCCGGTCCGACGACGCCGCAGCCCCTCGCCCTCCGGTGAGGGGCTGCGGCGTCGCCGGGACCGCCGTGCCGCAGAGGATGTCCCGCACCCCATGAACCGCTCCCACCGCCGCTTCCTGCCATTCCTGGCGCTGGGCTCCGTAGCGGCTGGCGCGCTCACCGGCTGCGGCCCGGACCTGAACGAGCCCTGGGCTGGGCCCTACGTCAACGTCACCGCCTACCCGTACTTCGACTTCGGCGCCGCGGCCGCCGGGCAGTCGCACACCGTGCTGGGCTTCGTCGTCGCCGACCCCGAGGAGCCCTGCACGCCCTCCTGGGGCGGCTACTACGGTCTGGAGGAGGCGGGGACGACGCTGCGGATGGAGGAGCAGATCGCCGCGCTGCGCGAGGCCGGCGGGGACGTGGTGGTCTCCTTCGGCGGCGCCGCCCGCGACGAGCTGGCCACCGCCTGCTCCGACCCGGACGCCCTGCTGGGCGCCTACCGGCAGGTGCTCGACCGGTACGAGGTCTCGGTCGCCGACTTCGACGTGGAGCTGAACGACCTCGAGGACCCCGCGGCGAACCAGCGCCGGGCCGAGGCCGTGGCCCGGCTGCAGGCGGAGCGCTCCGCGGACGCCCCGCTGGAGGTGTGGCTGACCCTGCCGGTGTCGCCGGCCGGTCTGTCCGAGGACGGCGAGGCCCTGGTGGCCCAGATGCTCGCCGCCGGGGTGGACCTGGCGGGGGTCAACGTCATGACCATGAACTACAGCGAGAGCAGGCCCGCCGGGCAGTCCATGGTGGACGCCTCGGAGGAAGCCGCCCGGGCAGCCCACGGGCAGGTGCGGGAGCTGTGGGCCGCGGCCGGCCAGGAGCTGTCCGAGGAGCAGGCCTGGCACCGGCTCGGGCTGACCCCGATGATCGGGGTGAACGACGTCCCCGGGGAGGTCGTGGAGCTGGATGCCGCAGCACGGCTCAACGGGTTCGCCCACGAGCAGGGCGTCGGGCGGATGTCCTTCTGGTCGCTCAACCGGGACCGGACCTGCACGGCCGAGCACGGCGACCCGGCCGAGGCCAACGACTTCTGCAGCGGCCTCGAGCAGGAGGCCGGGGAGTTCACCCGGATCCTGGGCCGGGGCTTCGGGGACTGAACCCCTCCGGCCGTGCCGCTTCCCGGGCGGCGCGCGGATACAGCCAGGACCGGCCGGTGAAGCTCGGCGCGCCCGGTGGGTTCCCGCCCGGGGCGGTGCCGACCGGAACGGAGCTCCCCGGAGCAGCGCGGTCCCGGCCGGGGCCGGACGGCGTCGGGCCGGTCGCCGCGGCGCGGGCCGGTGCGGGGCGCACCGGCCACAGCCGGGGGCGGCGTCCCGCCGCGAGGTCCTCCGCCCAGCCCACGGCGAGCACCACGACGGCCAGCAGCGGCCACACCAGGAGGAAGGACAGCCACGGGCTCTCCAGCAGCCCGGGCACGGCCGTGGCCAGCAGGTCGCTGCTCCACAGCACGTCGATCAGGACCACGGTGACGACCAGCAGCAGGTTGTGCCACAGGTAGACGGTCATCGCCCGGGCGTTGAGCAGGCTCACGATCCCCTCCAGGAACCGCAGCGGCCGGGGCAGCTCCTGCCAGCTGGGGGAGATCCGCAGCAGCACGGCGCAGAAGCCGAAGGACCACAGGGCCTGGGCGAACGGGATCTCGTTGAGGTCCCACCCCGTCTCGCCGAGGTGCCCGGACGCCCACCACAGGCCCAGGCCCATCACCGCGGGACCGGCTGCCAGGACGATGCCGCGCGGGACCCGGCGCAGCAGCCCGCCCTGGTGGGCGAAGCCGAGGAGCCAGCAGGAGCCGTAGGTCGCGGCGTCCGTCACCGGCGCGTCGGCCCAGGACGGCAGCGGCACCGCGCCGAGGGCCAGCAGTCCGCTCAGGGCCAGCGGGGCCAGCAGCACCGGCCAGGGCCGGGCGCGGAACGCTCGCAGCAGCGCGGGGGAGAGGAGCATGAACCAAAAGTAGGTCCGCACGTACCAGAGGATCGCCCCGGCCTGGACCGGCCAGGTGGGATCCACGGTCCCCGTTCCGGCGCTCTCCGGGAAGACCGGGTCGCCGACCGGCAGGAACCACAGCAGCACCTGTCCCCACGAGCCGTCCGCGCCGGGGGACCAGCCCTGCCCCACGAGCAGGGCCAGCACCGTGGCGGCGTAGACCCACAGCGGCACCAGCACCCGGCGGGCGCGGGAGCGCAGCACCCCGGCCGCCGGCCGGCGCAGGGACCGGGCCATCAGGGCCCCGGCCAGCGCGAACATCACACCCATCGCCGGGAACAGCAGACTGAAGACGGCTCCCGCGAAGGTGTGGTACGCCACCACGCGGACCAGCGCGATCGACCGCAGCAGGTCCAGGTACCGGTCCCGGCCCGGCTCGGACCCGCTCATCGCCCCGGCCCTCCTGCCATGGGAACCGTCGTCCGGCCGGCGGACTCCGCGGCGGGAGCCAGGTCGAGGACGGTGTTGGTGCGTTCGGGCTTGTACCAGCCGATCATCCGGCCCTTGAGGGCCTGCAGGACGGAGGCGTAGAGCAGGTAGGCCCGCAGCGGTTCGTAGATGATCCGGTAGAGAGGGACGATCAGCAGGTGCGCCCAGGACTCCTCGACCATCCGGATGGCGATCACACAGATGATCGCGTGGATGACCAGCACGAAGCCGGCGAACGCGGCCAGCGGGACCCAGGTCCCGGCGGCGAGGTTGAGCACGGCCATGAGCACGGTCAGCGGCAGGAAGATCAGCGGCACCAGGGTGGCCAGGGCGGTGTAGGGCAGCGCCACCATCCCCAGGAACCCGTGCTTCGGGCGCAGGAGCATCCCGGCGTGCTTCCACAGCGCCTGGAGGTTGCCGTAGGTCCAGCGCAGGCGCTGCTTGGCCAGCCCGCGCACGGTCATCGGGGCCTCGGTCCAGGCCACCGCCCGGTTCTCCTGCACGATGGCCCAGCCGTGCTGCTGCAGGGTCATGGTCAGGTCCGCGTCCTCGGCCAGGGTGTCGTGGGAGTAGCCGCCGGCGGCCTGGAGGGCCTCCCGGCGCCAGGCCGCGCAGGCGCCGGGGACGATGGAGATCGCCCCGACGACGGACTCCGCCATGCGGGTCACGCAGATCCCGGAGATGTACTCCAGGGACTGCCACATGGTGAGGATGCCGGTGCGGTTGCCGACCTTCACGTGCCCGGCCACGGCACCGACCGGGCGGCCCCGGTGGGGGGCGGTGAAGTGGCGGGCGAACATCCGCACGGTCTGCGGCTCGAAGAGGGTGTCCCCGTCGAGGGTCACCACGATCTCGCCGGAGGCGGCCATGATGCCGTGGTTGGAGGCCACGGACTTCCCGGCGTTGGGCTGGCTGATGACCCGCAGCGCCGGCCAGGTCGCGGCGGCCTCCTGCAGAACGGCCAGGGTGTTGTCGGTGGAGCCGTCGTCGACGGCGATGACCTCCAGGTGCGGGTAGTCGCTGGCCCGCAGCGCGGCCAGGGTGCGGGCGACGACCGGCTCCTCGTTGAACACCGGCAGGATCACCGAGACCAGCGGCAGCTCCTCCTCGGGCAGCTCCGGCCACACCCGGCGCTGCTGCCGGCGGTGGCCGATCAGGGCCAGCACCACGTAGAGGACCGACATCACGGTCAGGGAGGAGACACCGAACCAGAACAGCCAGGTCATCACGATCTCCGGGGCCACCGTGAGCCCGGCCACGGCGAGGACGGTGGCGTCGTCGGCCAGCACCGGGTCCATGGACACCGGCTGGTGGTCCTCCGGCAGGATCGGGGCCAGCGTCGAGAAGGTGTATCCCTCGGACCTGGCCCGGTCGATGAGCTCCTGGAGGGCGGCCACGGTGGCGGTGCGGTCCCCGCCGCCGTCGTGCATCAGCACGATGTGGCCCTTGCCGTCGAGCTCGGGCAGCTTCACGGGCTCGCCGGGCGCGGCCGCCCAGTCGAGGGTGTCGTAGTCGAAGTCCACGTGCAGGTAGCCCAGCTGCTGGGCCTCGAGGATGGGCAGGGGCTTGTTGTCGGGGTCCCCGGTGGGCAGGCGGAACAGGTGGGTCGCGTAGTCGCCGATCGAGCGCATGGCACGGTCGGTGCCGATGAGCTCCTCGCGGCTGCGCAGGTCGTCGTCCCACACGGTGGTGTGCGTCATGGTGTGGTTGCCCACCATGTGCCCCTCGCGGACCATCCGGCGGAACAGGTCGGGCTGGGCGACGACGTTGGTGCCGACGTTGAAGAACGTGGCCGGCACCCCCTCGGCCGAGAGAACGTCCAGGATCTCGGGCGTGAAGGTCGCGTCCGGGCCGTCGTCGAAGGTGATCATCAGCTGCTTGTCGGGCAGCGTCCCGAAGCGCTCCATGACGTAGGGGCTGTCCCCGACGGTCTCGACCTCCTCCGGGGTGAGCGTCCGCCAGGTCTCGTCGGTGAACGGGTCCGTCAGGACGGTCCCGCCGTTGCGGTGGCCCACCAGGGCGATCCGGCTGAACGGATTGGTGGAGTCGCCCAGCAGCGGGATGTTCTCCGGGTCCCCGGCCGCCAGCAGCTCGCGGGCGTAGTCGCTCTCCTGGTTCTCGGGCTGGTCCCAGGTTTGGGCCAGGGCCCTCGGGACGAGCCAGGATGCCGACCCCGCCGCCACGACCAGCAGCAGGATGACGGTGGCGAGGATCCGGAACCAGCGCTTCCCGCTGGGGTCGAAGAAGACCGGCGGCGCCACGGTGCTGCCGGCCCGTTCGGCGCCTGGGCGGCGCGGTGATCGTCGGTCGTCAAAGCTCTTGGACACGGCACGCTCGTTCCCCCCGGATGGCGGTCCGTCCCCTCGACGGACCGGTCGGCGCATCCCCCCGGATGAGCCGACCGGGTCAGCCTGCCAAGCCCCGCTCCCGCTGTCACAATCGCGAATCTGCGCGCACAGGATTCACAGCCCATCGATTCGCATATGAGTGCAGATGCGAATCAACAGGATGCGGTGCCCGGAGATTACGGCACGGTAATTAATCTTCGAAAACGACCACGGGCCAGGGGACAGTGTCGAAAGGCGTCGTCCCCCAATACGCCGACACAGGGCAAGTGCGCATTCACAGACTTGCTATGAGAAACACAGTCAAACTTCGTCACGAACGTGAACTCGACCACGCTGTGACCGGGTGTTCCTTCCGTCGACGTCGCCGGGGCGGGGCCTGCACGGGCGGCCACCGCCCCCGCTCGGGGGACACCGCGGGGGACACCGGGGGACATCACGGGAGACACCGCGGGGGACACCGGGGGACATCACGGGAAACACCGGGGGACATTGCGGGGGACACGGTGGGCGTCGCCGGAGAGCCGGCCGGGCCCGTGCGGGCGCCGCCGGCACGGCAAGAGCGCCCGGCCGGACATGTCCGGCCGGGCGCTCTGTCAGCGGTGCCCCGGTGGGCGGAGGGTCAGCGGGTGACCCAGTGGCGCTTGGTGACCGAGGACCAGTGGATGGTGTAGCCGTGGGAGTACCGCTGGCGGACCTCGGTGCCGTAGCGGTACTCGTCGGTGACCGGGTAGCCGTAGCCGCGCTCGGCGCCGGCGGCCTTCCACCGCTGGCCGATCGCCCCGCTCTCCTTCACGACCTTCGCGCCGGTCCCGGGGCTCCAGATGACCTTGTGCACCGCGGTGCCCTGGCGGAACATCTGGTAGGCGCCGCCGCCGGTGAGCCCGGTGATCTCGCGGGTGGCGGGGTAGCCCAGCCCGTTCTCCCAGCGGTGGGCGGCGAACTTGCGCCCGATCGCGCCGTTGACGTTCACCGGCCAGGCCCCGGTGGCGGAGCTCCAGTAGAAGGTCTGGCCCCTGGAGAAGCCCTGCAGCGCGCCGCCGCCCACCAGGCCGCCGCGTTCGGGGCCGGTGGGGGTGCCGAAGACGGCGGACCCGCCCAGGGCGTAGTACTGGCGCCCGATCGCGCCCTTCACGGAGTAGCCGGCGGAGCTGATCGGCGCCGTGCTGGGCGCGGGGGCCGCGCCCACGGAGGTGCGGGTGTCGGCCGGGGCCGTGCCGGGCGCGTAGCCGTAGGAGGTCACGGTGCCCACGAGCTTCCAGCCCTGCTTGTTGCCGGCAAGGGACCCGTCCACGTAGGTCAGGCCGATCCCGATGACCGTCATGTCGGGGTCGGTGAGCACCTTGTTGTGGGCGGTGGAGCCCTTCCACCAGGTCATGAGGTCGGCGACGGAGCGCTGCCAGGAGACCGCGTGGATCTCCCCGGCGGCGTTCCAGGTGCCGGCCCGCCGGTCCTTCAGGAAGGTGTCCGTGTGGTTGATGACCTCCTGGCGGGTGAGCCGGTCGGACTCGCCCTGGGCGATCCCGGAGACCGTGGCCGAGTACTTCACCGGGGCGAGGCCCTTGGCCTTGCGGTGGGCGTTGATCAGCTCCAGCAGCTTCTGGGCGTCGGCCGTCCGGGTGCTCGCCGGGACCTGGACGATGTCCGAGCTCGCCGCGGTGGCGGGGGCCGCCACGAGGATCCCGCTCGCGGGGACGGTCAGGGCGAGGGCGGCCGCGGTGAGGGCCAGCCGACCCGGCGTGCGGGGGCGGGTGGGGGCGCGGTGCTTGGCGTGCTTCATCGGGTCACCCAGATTCTCTTCGTCACGGTGGAGTAGTGCACCGTGAAGTTCTTGGAGAACTTCTGGCGGATCTCGGTGCCGTACGTGTACTCGTCGGTGGTCGGATAGCCGTAGCCGCGCTCGGCGCCGGCGGCGAGCCACTCGCGGCCGATCGCGCTGTTCTCCTTGAGCCAGTGGCTGCCGGAGGCGGGGCTCCACAGGATCCGGTAGACGGCGCTGCCGTTGCGGAACACCTGGTGGGCGCCGCCGTTGACCAGGCCGCCGACCTCGTCGTCGACCGGGTAGCCGAAGCCGCGCTCGGAGCCCTTGCGCTTCCAGACCCCGCCGATCCCGGTGTTCTCCCGGACCAGGTGCGTGCCGGTGGCCGAGCTCCAGAGGAGCCGGTTCACGGCCGTGCCCTGACGGAACGTCTGGGAGGCCCCGCCGCCGGTGAGCCCGGTGATCTCGCGGTTCGTGGGGTAGCCGTAGCCGTTCTCCCAGCGGCCGGCGGCGAACGTGCGGCCGATGGCCCCGTTGAAGTTCACCGGCCAGGCCCCGGTCGAGGAGGTCCAGTAGAAGGTGTGCTTCTTGGAGAAGCTCTGCAGCACGCCGCCGTTCACCAGGCCGCCGCGCTCGTTGCCGGTGGGGGTGCCGAACACGGCGGACCCGCCCAGGGCCTGGTACTGGCGCCCGATCGCGCCCTTCACGGTGTACCCGGCCGGCCGGACCTCGGTGACGGCCCCGGACGGGGCGCGGCCGCCGAGCGGCTTGTAGTAGCGGTTGCGCACGAGGTCCCTCAGCTGGGTCGCGGACCCGCGGTAGACGTTGGCGTCGATCTCCTCGGTGAAGCCCGCGTCGGTCCACTGCCAGAAGTCGTAGGTGGACCAGGCGCTGGGCACGATCGGCGCGGTGGTCTCGTAGGCGG
>NZ_WOGU01000003.1:0-48219 GCF_009735315.1 Kocuria sediminis | reverse complement strand
CGATGTGCATGGGGTGGTCGTTGAAGGCGCTGGAGTTGCCCGTGCAGTCCCGCCACCAGTAGTAGTTCGTGTAGATCGCCGGCAGCCGGCCGGTGCGGGCCTTGTACCGGTTGGAGAAGTCCCGGATCCAGCTGACCATCTCGGACGGGGAGAAGCCGTAGCAGGCGTTGCCGTAGAGCGAGGGGTACGGGTTGTTCTCGATGTCCAGCAGGCCCGGCAGGGTCCGGCCGTCGGCGGACCACCCGCCGCCGTTGGCGAGGAAGTAGTCGGCCTGCTTCGCGCCCGAGGAGTCCCGGGTGGGGAGCGCGAAGTGGTACCCGCCGCGGTACATCCCCACGGCGCCGGCGCCGTCGTACTGCTGCCGGAACAGCCGGTTGGTGATGCTGTCCCCCTCGGAGGACTTCACGTAGGCGTAGCGGGAGCCCTGGTTCCACAGGCTCGTCCAGTTCAGGGAGGTCTGCCAGTTGGAGACGTCCGTGCCCTCGATCCCGGACGGCGCCCAGGACGCGGCGGCGCCCAGGGCGCCGGCCGACGCGGCCCCGGCGACGGCCTCCTCGTCGGTCGGGCCGGACGCATCGGACGGGCCGGATGCCTCGGAGGGATCGGACGCCTCGGAGGCCCCGGATCCGCCCTCGAGCTCCGCGGCGGTGCGGGCGGAGTTCGCGGCCAGCTGCTCGAAGTGCGTCGGGGACTTGGCCCACTGGCCCATCACGGCGCCGCCGGAGAGGCTGCCCGCGGTGGGCCGGGTGCCGGCCAGCGCCGGGTCGGGGAGCACGCTCTCCCCGGTGGTTCCGTCGACCAGGGTCGAGACGATCTCGCCGTCGGACTCCACGACCTTGGAGACCAGGTTGCCCTGCTGCTCGGCCGAGAGGGTGGTGGGGGCGGCGTCTTCCGTGGCCGCCGTGGGTGTCAGTGTGGTGATGGCCAGCACCGCCGCCGTGAGGGCAGCGGGCAGCGTCAGTCGGGGGGGTGCTTTCACGCTGGGACGCCTAACTCGCATGGATCGTTTGGGGGAACGACTCGTGCAAGGCCATGGGGATGGGGGGAAGATCCTCTGGAGCCACGTCGAGTATAAAGGCGCGTTTACATAAATAATCAATAACGGTGCGACGTGTTACACACATTCCGCCGAGTGCGCGTCGGAGCATCGCGCCTGGTGCCGCCGGATACGATGAACCGGACTCGACCCCCGGAGGAGAACCATGCCCCCCACGCGCATCCTGACGGTCTGCACGGGCAACGTCTGCCGCTCGCCCATGGCGGCGGTGGAGCTCGACCACGGTCTCAACGCCGTCTCCCCGGGCGGCTTCGCGGTGACCAGCGCCGGGATGCACGCGCTGGTGGACCAGGGCTTCGAGGAGCGGGTGGGCCGGCTGGCCCACGACCGCGGCCTGGACGCCGCCGCCGCCCACCGGGCCCGGCAGGTCACCCCGGAGGTCCTGCGGGACGTGGACCTGGTGCTGGTCATGGCCCGGGAGCACACCCAGCCGGTGCTCCAGCAGTCGCCGCGGCTGCTCAAGAAGGTCTTCACCCTCCGGGAGTTCGCCCGGATCCTCCTGTACCTCTCCACCGACCCGGAGCTCGACGCCGCCGTCCCGGCCGACCGCGCGGAGCGCTGGGCGTGGCTGGTGCAGCAGGCGCCGCGGCTGCGCCAGCGCGTGCCGGTGCGCCACCCCGAGCGCAACGACGTGATCGACCCCTATCGCCAGGAGGACGCGGTGCTCGAGCAGATGGCGGAGGAGCTCTTCGAGGCCACCGACGCCGTGATCGCGTGGGAGCGGCGCTACGCGCAGCGCCGCGCGGCGAGCGGCACCGCGAGCAGCTCCGCCGGCTGAGCCGCGGCGGCCCGGTTCACATCAGGGCGGAGACCAGCCGGCACACGTTGTCGAGGTAGCGGTGGTGCCAGGGCTGGCCCCGCCACTCCTCCAGGGTCAGCTCCCGGCTGATCGCCCGGTAGTGCGCGTCGTTGGCCTGCAGCCGGGCCACCAGGTCCCCGCCGAAGGCCAGCAGCATCACCTCGTAGTCCAGGGCGAAGGACCGGAAGTCCATGTTGGAGGACCCGATCATGGCCACGGTGTCGTCGACGGTCAGGTACTTGGCGTGGAGCACCGCCGGGGCGGGGTAGAGGTGGATGTGCACCCCGGCCTCCAGCAGGGCGCGGTAGTAGGAGCGCTGGGCGTGGCCGACGAGGAACTGGTCGGCCTCCGCGCCCACGAAGAGGTCGATCCGCACGCCGCGGTAGGCGGCGGTGGTGATGGCCGACAGCAGCGACTCGTCGGGCACGAAGTACGGGCTGGTGAGCGCCACCGTCTCGGTGGCCTGGTGCACCAGCGCGGTGAAGACCCGCAGGTTCGGCTCGGAGGGGAACCCCGGCCCCGAGGGGATGAGCTGCATCGCGTGGGCCGGCCCGCCGGGCACCAGGGACGGGGCGTCCACGACGTGCTGGGCGGGCGTCAGGTTATGCCCGGTCTCCAGGTACCAGTCCGTGGCGAAGACCGCCTCGACCGCCCGCACGATCTCCCCGCGCACCTGGAGGGTCAGGTCGTTCCACCGTCGGCCCGCGCGGGCGTTGCGGGCGCTGCCGTAGGCCGGGTCGATCATGTTGTGCGAGCCGAGGAAGGCCACCTCGCCGTCGACGACCAGCAGCTTGCGGTGGTTGCGCAGGTCCGGGCGCCGCCACCGGCCGCGCAGCGGGGCGATCGGCATCATCAGGTGCCAGTCGATGCCCGCGTCCGTGAGCCGACGGCGGAAGGCCCGCCAGCCCGGGTACTTCCGTGACCCGAGGTGGTCCATGAGCAGCCGCACCCGCACGCCGCGGCGCACGGCCTGGGCCAGGGCGGTGAAGAACGGGTCGGTGGTTTCGTCCCAGGCCATGATGTAGAACTCCACGTGCACGTAGGTCCGCGCGCCCGCGACGGCCTCGGCCATGGCGGCGTAGGTCTGCGGCGCGTCGCCGAGCAGGCCCTCGTCGGTCCCGGTGACGCACGGCATCCCGGTGAGCCGGCGGGTCATCCGCAGCACGGACGCCAGCTCGTCGGACGGATCCGCCCCCGGCGGCACCGTGGGGCGGTGCCCGGTGTGCTCGGCCAGCAGCCGGTTGACCCGGGTCTGCACCTCGTGCCGGCGCCCGCGCACGTACGGGCTGCCGATCAGCCAGTACAGCGGGAAGCCGACGACCGGCACGAAGAGGATCAGCAGCAGCCACGCCGAGGACGAGGAGGGCCGGCGGTTCTCCGGCACCGTGCCGACGGCCACCAGCTTGAGCCCGTACTCCAGGACCACCAGCGCCACGGCCGTCAGCTGAGCCCACCCCATGGAACGCGCCTTTCCCGCAACGCCGGGTGCGTTGCTGCTGTCATGCAGTCTCGCGTGCGCCGACCCGGGGCACCAGCGGGCCGGCCGGGAAGACGTGCTGCTCCAGCACGGTCGCCTGCTCGATCTCGAACTGCCCGGCGCTGAGCAGGCCGCGGTCCCGCAGCTCGACCAGCAGGGCCAGCCGCTGGGCCTGCTGCGGGCCCACCGGCCGGGCGGGGGACCCCTCACCCCACCGGAGGACCTGCGTGCCCGGAGACCGGGGCGGCCGGCGGGCCAGGTAGACCAGCGCCCCCACCAGCGGCACCAGCACGACCAGCGCCCAGGCCGCCGCCCGCACGCCGCGCAGGTCTCCCCGCCCGTGGATGTCGGTCAGGGCGAGGCCCCACAGCAGGCAGATCGGGGTGGCGGCCACCACCCACCCGAAGACGCTCCAGACATCCATGCGCGTTCCGTCCTTCCGCACCGCCCTGCTGGGTGGTCAGGGCCACCGACAGGCTCTCGTGGGCCCGGGCCCCGTGGCCTCACCCCGGCAGGGTGAAACCGGCCTCGCCCCGCCCCGGCCGCGCGCTGCAGGGCGCGGCAGAGCCGCCCGGCGAACTGTGACGACGCCCCAGGTGCGGCCGTGGCCCCGGAGTGGTTAGGTGTGTGCCACGACGACGACGCACGCGCGGCGTCGGCGGCGGGGCGGACACGACCGGCGCCGCCGGTGCCGCACGGCCCGACGGCCGGCATCCCGGGAGGAGCGCAGTGGAACGGAGCTACTACCAGCGCGGACGGCTGAGGACCGTGGAGCAGATCGAGGACGTCGCCCCCGTGCAGTCCTCGGCCGCGGGAGTCCGGTGGGAGGCGCTGGGCCCGGAGGTCGACGCCGCCGCCCTGGAGATGCCGTCGGACTCCCTCGAGGCGTTCCACCGGGCGGGCTGGGTCTTCGTGCGCCCCACGCCCAGCACGGCCCGTCTCGTCGCGGAGCCGCGGGCGGACGGGACGGCCCCGCCGGCCGGAATCCTGGTCCGACGCCAGGACGGACGCTACGGGATCGTCACGCGCCGCCTGGTGGTGCAGCTGCAGCAGGAGATCCCCGAGGAGGACGCCGCCGCCGTCCTGGCGGAGCTGGACCTCGACGAGGTCGGACGGCTGCGCTTCGCCCCGAACCTCTTCGAGGTGGACGCCACGGCCTATCCGGACGCCCTCGACGCCTCCGTGGCCCTGCACGACGACCCCCGGGTCAGCCTCGCCGAGCCCAGCTTCCAGGAGCACGTCCCGGGACGCGCCGCACCGGCCGACCCCCGCTACCGGGAGCAGTGGCAGTGGTCGAACACCGGCCAGACCGGGGGCACGCCCGGCGCCGACGTCGCCGCCGAGGCCTCCTGGGACCGCACCCGCGGGGCCGGGGTCCGGGTGGCCGTGATCGACAACGGCTTCCTGGCCACGCACGAGGACCTGCGGGACGGGGTGGTGGGCACCTCCGGGTACTTCACCGCCGCCGGCCCGGAGCCCGGTGGGAGGCCACGGTTCGTGCCCGGCACGGCCGGCATGCCGTCCGGGGACCACGGGACGTTCTGCGCCGGGATGGTCGGCGCCCGGCAGGGCAACGACCGGGGCGGTTCCGGAGCCGCCCCCGAGTGCGGGCTCGTGCTGCTGGCGTGCCTGCCCGACCAGGTCGGCGACCAGACGACCCTGGCGCGGGCGGTGGCCTGCGCCGCGGACCCGTCGTCGGAGGTCCCCGGGGCCGATCCGGCGTCCGGGGCCGACATCCTGGTCTGCAGCCTGGGCCCCAACGACGCCGCGTGGGAGCTGGCCACCGTGCTGGACCTGGCGCTGGCCTCCGCCGCGCGCGGGGGCCGCGGCGGAGCCGGTATGGCGGTCTTCTGGGCGGCCAGCAACGGGGAGAACGTCGACGTGCTCGAGGACGAGGTGGTCTCCCACCCGGACGTGATCGCCGTGGTGCGCTCCACCCACGACGACCTCGAGGACCACGCGGCCCGGGGCCCGGAGGTCGAGCTGATCGCGCCGGGCGTCGACGTGCTGAGCACCGGCGGCGACGGCGGCTACCACGTGGCCACCGGCACGAGCTTCGCGGCCCCGTGCGCGGCGGGCTGCGCCGCCCTGGCGCTCGCGGTCAACCCGGGACTCACCGGGGCGCAGCTGCGGGCGGTCCTGCGGGAGTCCGCGGAGAAGATCGGCGGCGTTCCCTACGACGACGCCGGGCACGACGACGACTACGGCTACGGGCGGGTCAGCGCCGCGGCCGCCGTGCAGGCGGCCGAGGCCCTGCTCCGCGCGCCGGTGAGGGAGATGTCATGAGCGAGGACGTTCCGACCGAAGACGTCATGGGCGGCGGGGCCCCGCTGCCCCCGCTGATCCACGTGGAGGTCCACGGGACCGAGCTGGGCGATCTGCGGGACTTCGCCCGGGAGACCGGCGCGGACCTGGGCTGCCGGGCCACCCCGCGGCAGGAGGCCGAGGGCTGGGTGGTGGACGCCTACCTGCCGGAGGACCGGCTCGAGGCCGCCCGCGGTGCCCGCTCCGGCGCCCGGGTGCGCCTGGAGGTCCGGGAGAACGCCACCGCCGTGGGTCGCGAGCGCCAGGCCGAGGTCGGCACCGGCAACCGGTTCCTCGCCGGTGACACGGCGGCGGGCGAGGCGGCCCGCGGCCGGGCGGCATCGGGTGGAGCGGCACCGGAGGGAGCCGCACCGGGGAAAGCCACAGGCGGTGAGGCCGGTCGCGGCGCGGCCACCGTTCCCGGCACGCAGCTGGCCCCCGTGCGGGGCCTGGGGGAGAAGCGCTGATCGCCATGAGCTACCTCAACGTCGACGAGATCGAGACCGCCCTGCAGTCCCTGGCCGCCGAGTACCCCGAGCTCACGGAGCTCATCGAGCTGCCGCACCGCACCCACGAGGGCCGCCGCGTCCGGTGCCTGCGGATCGGAACCGATCCGCAGCACCCCGGGGTGCTGCTGCTGCTGGGCGGTGTGCACGCCCGGGAGTGGGTGCCGCCGGACGCGCTCGTGTCCCTGGCCGCGGACCTGTTGGAGGCCGCCACCCGCGGCACGGGCCTGGTGTACGGGGACCACCAGGTGCCCGCCGACCGGGTGCAGCAGGTGCTGGAAGGCACCACCCTCTACGTCGTCGCGTGCGTGAATCCGGACGGGCGCCACCACAGCCAGACCGTCGAGCCCATGTGGCGCAAGAACCGGCGCCCGCACCCGGCCGGCGGCATCTGCACCGGGGTGGACGTCAACCGCAACTTCGACTTCCTCTGGGAGCACACGGCGAAGTTCCATCCCGACGCGGACGTGGCCACCTCCGCCGACTCGTGCGATCCCCGCCAGGTCTACCGGGGACCCGCGGCCGCCTCGGAGCCGGAGACCCGCAACGTGGTGCACCTGCTGGACACCTACCCGGGGATCCGCTGGCACGTGGACGTGCACAGCTTCGTGCCGGTGATCCTGCACAACTGGGGCAGCGACGAGCACCAGAGCACGGATCCGGAGCAGAACTTCCGCAATTCCGCCTTCGACGCACTGCGCGGGGTCCCCGGCGACACCGCCTACCGCGAGTACCTCCCCACCGCCGACCTCGAGGCGGAGCTGGCGCTCGGGGCGCGGATGAGCGAGGCGATCCGGCAGGTGCGCGGGGACGAGTACCCGGTGGTGCCGGCCTTCGGCGGGCTCTATCCCACCTCCGGGGCCAGCGACGACTACGCCTACAGCCGGCACTTCAGCGATCCGTCCCGGACGCGGGTGCTGGGCTTCACGATCGAGTACGCCCACAGCTTCCAGCCGCCCTGGGCCGAGGCGGAGCACGTCATCCGGGAGGTGTCCGCGGGCCTGCTGGCGCTCGCCGCTGCCGTGGCCGACCCGGCCGATCCCGAGGCCCGCAGTGCCGAGGGCCAGGGTGCCGAGGACCGCGGTGCCGAGGACCGCGGTGCCGAGGACCGCGCGGCCGCCGGACGGGAGGGCCCGGCATGAGCATCGTGGTCACCACGCCCACCGGGCACGTCGGCTCCCGGGTGGTGCAGCTGCTGCTCCAGGCCGGGGTCCGGCCCACGCTCCTGGTCCGGGACGCCGCCCGGCTGGAGCCCGCGGCGCGGGAGCGCTGCACGGTGGTGGAGGGGGACCAGGACGACGTGGAGGCGGTGCTCCGGGCCACGGCACGCGCCGAGACCCTGTACTGGGTGAACCCGCCGAGCCTCGACGACGACCCGGTGGCCGGCCACGCCCGCTTCGGCGCGGTGGCCGCGGCCGCGGTGGCCGAGAACGCCGTGCCACGGGTGGTGTTCCAGAGCAGCGTGGGCGCCGAGGCCCGGGAGGGGTTCGGGGACATCGACGGCCTGGCCCGCACCGAGGAGCTGCTCGACGCCACGGGCGCCTCCGTCACCCACCTGCGCTGCGGGTACTTCTTCACCAACCTGCTGCTGGACCTCGAGTCCGTGCGCGCCGGGGTGCTGAGCACCACCTTGCCGGTGGACCACCGGATGCCGTGGGTGGACCCGCGGGACATCGGGGAGGTCGCCGCCGCCCGGCTGCTGGCCGGCGGCTGGACCGGGCGGCACACCCAGGGCGTGCACGGCCCCGAGGAGCTCTCCTTCGCCGAGGTCGCCCGGATCGTGGGCGCGGCGCTCGGCCGGCCGGTGGCCGCCCAGCAGGTGGCCGAGTCCGAGGTCGCCGAGGCGCTGCGGGGCCTCGGCCTCACCGACGCGCAGGTGGAGGGGGTGCTGGGCATGTCCCGCGGGCAGCGCGGCTTCGTCCCCGAGAACCCCCGGGACGTCCTCACGACGACGCCGACCCGGCTCGGCGCCTGGGCCTGGTCGGTGCTGCGCCCGGCCCTGGAGCAGTGACCCGGTGTTGGGGCAATGACCCGGTCCGGTGCCCGGGGGCCCGGCCGGGCCGGTCCACCGGCCGGCCACCGCCGCTGATCGAGACCCGGCCGCCGCCGGGCCGCGGGACGATGGCCGGTTCAGTCCAGCGGGGCGCGGCAGCGGTCGAAGGTCTCCCGGGCCACCGACCAGGTGGTCTTGCCGACCTCGAAGTGGTCGGTGAGCATGTACACCCCGACCCAGCGCTGATAGGTCCACACCCGGTCCAGGAACCCGAGGTCCTTCGGCCCGGTGTAGCGCTCGTAGACCGCGCGGACGAAGGCCTCGCCGTACTCGTGCAGCTCGGCGAAGTCCACGGCCGGGTCCCCGAGGCACATGTCGCTGAAGTCGATGACCCCCAGCCGGCCGGCGGCCTCGTCCCAGAGCAGGTGCCGGCTGTAGACGTCGTTGTGGATGAACACCGCCGGCAGATCGGCGGCCAGCAGCTCGTCGACGTCGGCGAGGATGTCCTCCACCTCGGCCAGCTCACCGGGAGTCAGCACGGCCGACAGATGCGCCGCGACCCCCTCGCGGATCTCTCGCTGGTCCTCGGCCAGGAAGGACGGCGGCACCCGCTCCAGCGGAGTTCCGGCGATCGGGGCGGTGTGCAGGACGGAGAGGAACCCCGCCAGCTGCCCGATGAGGGTCTCCCGCTGCGCCGCGGGCAAGGCGGCCCACAGCTGCGGGGTCAGCATCCCGCCCGGCACGATCGGATAGCCGGCGAACGAGCCATCGGGCGCCACCCGGTCGTAGCGCGGGATCCGCACCGGCAGCGGGCCGGCGCGGCCGTCGCCGGCCCGATCGTCGGAACGGCCGACGGCACTGTCGGCGGAGGGCTCGCCGGAGCGTGCGGCGAGCAGACCGGCGAGGTGGTCGAGGACCTCGATCTCCAGGCCCAGCCGGTCCGTGTAGGGCGACTCGACCGGGAAGCGGAACACCCGGGCGTCGTCGAGGAGGACCACGACGTGGTCCCAGCCCTCCGTGATGCGCCGGGCCTGCGACCAGCGCAGGTCCGGGAAGGCGGCGGCGATCCGGTCCAGCTCGTCCATGGCAGTCCTTCCGTGCGGGATCGGCGGGCGGCACCGGCCGTGCGGGCGGTGGTGCGGGTCCGCGGTGCCGGGGTGATGATGGTCGGGTCGGTGGGGCTGGGTCGGGATCGGTCGGGCGGGGTCAGCTGCCGGGGGCGACGAGCCCGGTCTCGTAGGCGATGACCACCAGCTGGGCGCGGTCCCGGGCGCCGAGCTTGTGCAGCAGCCGGGAGACGTAGGTGCGAGCCGTGGCGGGGGAGAGGAACAGGGCCTGGGCGATCTCGGCGTTGGACAGCCCCCGGCCGACCTGCTGCAGCACCTCCCGTTCCCGCTCGCTCAGCCGGTCCAGGGGCGTCGCGTCCAGGACCGCGGCCGGCCGGGCGGCGATGCTGCTGAGCACGGTGCGGGTCACCGACGGGGCGAGCAGGGCCTCCCCGCCCGCGACCACCCGGATCGCCCGGCGCAGATCGGCCGGCGAGATGTCCTTGAGCAGGTACCCGGCAGCCCCGGAGCGGATCGCCTCGAAGATGTGCTCGTCCTCGTCGAAGGTCGTCAGCACCACCACGGCGACGTCGTGCAGCGCCGGATCGGCCACGATCACCCGGGTCGCCTCCAGCCCGTCCAGCTCCGGCATCCGGATGTCCATGAGCACCACGTCCGGGTGCAGCTCGCGCACCCGCGCCACCCCGGTCCGGCCGGTGGCGGCCTCCCCGACGACCGCGATGTCGCCGTCGTGCTCGGCCAGGGCGCGCAGCCCGGTCCGCACCAGCACCTGGTCGTCCACGACCACCACCCGGATCACGGGTGCAGCCTCGCCGGCAGGGCGGCCCGGACCACGAACCCGCCGTCCTCCCCAGGACCGGCCGTGAGCGTGCCGCCGAGCAGGCCCACGCGCTCGGCCATCCCGGCCAGCCCCCGCCCGCCCGCGGTGAGCGCCGCGTCCGGATCGGTGATCCTGTCCGGGGCCGCGTCGGGACTCCGATCCGCACGGGCACCCGGACCTGCGCTCGCGCCCCGAGCCGTGCCCTGACCGGTGCTCGCACCGGAGCCCGGACCCGCGCCCGGACCGACGACGGCCGTCGGAAAGAGAGCGGCGCCGCGGCCGTCGTCGGCGACCGTCACGTGCAGCGTCCCGTCCCGGAGCCGCAGCGCCACGGTGGCGTGCTCGGCCCCGGCGTGGCGCAGGACGTTGGTGAGCGACTCCTGGACCACCCGGTAGGCGGCCGCCTCGACCGCGGCGTCCAGCCGGCCGGGCTCGACGTCGAGCTCCGTGCTCACCTGCACCCCTGCCTCCTGGGCCCGGCGCACCAGGTCCGGCAGCCCGGCCAGGCCGCCGGCGGACCGGTCGGCCGGGGCCGCGGTGGGGGAGCGCAGCAGCTTCACGGTGCCGCGCAGCTCCTGCAGCGTGGCGGAGGCGGCCGCACGGATCTGCTCCACGGCGCCGGCGGCGGCGCCGTCGTCGCGCCCGATGGCCTCGGCGGCCACGTTGCTGTGCACGGCGATCACGGCCAGGCTGTGGCCCACGGTGTCGTGCAGGTCCCGGGCGATGCCCACCCGCTCGGCCTGCAGGCGGCGCTCGGCCTCCCGGCGTTCGGCTGCGGCGGTCAGGGCGCGCAGGTGCTCCTCGTGGGCGCGCAGGTCGCGCCGCGAGCGCACCCCGACGCCCAGGGCGATGGCGGCGGCCACCAGGGCGACGTCGGTCAGCAGGTCGTAGCTGAGCAGATAGGCGACGGGCAGGCCCTCGTCCACCCGGAAGAACGCCGCCACGGACACCAGCACCACCCCGGCCAGCACCGCCGCGCGAGTGCGGTCCTGCTCCGCGGCGGAGAAGAGGGCGGCCACCGCGGGCAGGGCGATGCCGATCGGCGGGAGCTGGAACACGTAGTAGCCGAAGATGCCGAGCACGGTCAGGGCCAGCACCAGCCGGGGCGCCTTCCGCCGGGCCAGGAGCAGGGCGCCGAACCCGGCCGCGAACAGGTACGCCAGCGGGCCGGCGCGGCCGGTGCCCTCCAGGTCCGCGGCGACCACCACGGCCACGACCGCGCCCATCGCCGCGGCGAGCACGCCGTCCACCAGCCGGGGATCGGCGGTCCCGGCCGGCCGGTCCCCGGCGCAGGCGAGCGCGGTGCTGGGCATGCTCCCAGGGTAGCCACGGGACCGGTTGCCGGGGTCCGCCGGGAGGCGACATCCCGTGTCATCGGCAGACGATCGGCAGTCGATCCGCCCGGCGACCCGCCGGGCGGGACGGCCACCGGAACCGCTCCCAGCGGAGCCGCTCAGGGCAGAGCCGCGCACAGCAGAAACGGGTTCCGCCCCGCACGGGGCGGGTCCACGCTGGGGCCATGAACACCTCCACCGCACCACCCAGAACCCCGATCGACGACGAACTGGCCTCCCGGCTGCTGGAGCAGCGCATCATCGTGCTGGGCGCCGAGCTGGACCAGGCCACCGGCAACCGGCTGTGCACCCAGCTGCTGCTGCTCTCCGCCCAGGACCCGCGCCGGGACATCAGCCTGTGGATCAACTCCCCGGGCGGCTCCGTCCCGGCGATGCTCGCGATCATGGACGTCATGCGGATCATCCCCAACGACGTCTCCACCCTCGCCATGGGGCTGGCCTGCAGCGCCGGGCAGTTCCTGCTCTCGGCCGGCACCCCGGGCAAGCGCTACGCCCTGCCGCACGCGCGGATCCTGCTGCACCAGGGCTCGGCCGGGATCGGCGGCACCGCCGGGGACATCGCCATCCAGGCCGAGGACCTGCGCCACACCCGGGACACCGTGCTGGGGCTCATCGCCGAGCACACCGGCCAGCCGGTCGAGCGGATCACGGCCGATTCCCAGCGCGACCGCTGGTTCACCGCCGAGCAGGCCCGCGCCTACGGGTTCGTGGACCGGGTCATCGCCGGGCTCGACGACGTCCGGCCCCGCGCCGCCGCGTCTCCCGCGACGCCCGCCGCTGCGGGGGTGGGGTCATGAGCACCTACACCGTGCCCTACGTCGTCGAGCGCACCCCCAACGGGGAGCGCAGCATGGACGTCTTCAGCCGGCTGCTGGCCGAGCGGATCGTCTACCTCGGCACCGAGATCGACGACGGCGTCGCCAATGTCCTGATCGCCCAGCTGCTGTACCTCGACTCCTACGGCTCCGACCAGCCGATCGGCTTCTACATCAACTCCCCGGGCGGCTCCACCACCGCGATGCTCGCTGTCTACGACGCCATCCAGTACGTGGGCGCCCCCGTGGAGACCACCTGCGTGGGCCAGGCCGCCTCGGCGGCCGCGGTGCTGCTGGCCGCCGGCGCCCCGGGGCGGCGCTCGGTGCTGCCGCACGCCCGCGTGGTGCTGCACCAGCCCGCCGCCCAGGGCCAGGGCACCATCCCGGACCTCATCCTCGAGGCCGAGGAGATCGCCCGCACCCGCGCGCAGCTGGAGCAGGTCCTGGCCCGGCACACCGGGCGCACCCCGAAGCAGATCCGCGAGGACACCGACCGGGACCTCGTGCTCACCGCCGAGGAGGCCGTGGCCTACGGGGTGGCCGACCGGGTCGTGACCCCGCGGGAAGTCCGGGCCCGGTGAACCGGGTCAGTGGTGCCGCGTCAGCGGTGCCGCGGGGACGGCCGCTCAGACGGCCAGGGCCACGGGACCGGCCAGGCAGACCGGCCCGCCCGGCGCTACCCGGGCGGCCGGGGCCGCGTCCCGCAGCACCCCGGTGGTCCCGGCCGTGAGATCGAGCAGGTTCAGCCCCAGCGCCCCGACCACCGCGGCGATGATCTCCGAGGACGGGTCCTTCACCCCGCGCTCGATCTCCGAGAGGTACTGCGTGGACACCCCGGAGGTGCGCGCCACCTGCGCCAGCGTCAGCCCCTGCGCCAGGCGGTGGCGGCGCAGGAACATCCCGAGCACGGACCGCCACAGCGGGTCCACGGGCGCTCGCGGCGCCGTCCGCTCCCGGGGTGCGGGCGCCGGGAGATAGGCCGGTGTGGGCTCGGTCACGTTGCTCATGGATCCATGCTAGGTCCGTCCCGGCGCCGGCGGGCGGGTCCTCTGCTGTGAGCGGATCACCCCGCGCCTGTCCACGCACCGGGCGCGGTGGGATACTGCTGTCATGGAGTCGCCGCACGTGGGCGGACTGATCCAGGAGGGGGCGGAGGCGCTCGAGCAGGCCGACTGGCCCGGCGCGCGCCGGGTCTTCGAGCGCGTCCTGGACGGCAACGGCTCCGCCGAGCACGCGGTGGCCGCCGAGGGCCTGGGCCTGGCCCTGTGGTTCGAGGGCCGGATCGCGGAGGGCATCGAGTGGCGCGAGCGCGCCGTGGCGGGCTATGCCGCCCAGCACCGGTGCCACGACGCCGCCCGAGTGGCGGCCTGGGTGTCCGACCAGCACCTCATCGCGGGCCGGCCGTCCGCGGCCCGGGGCTGGCTCGCCCGGGCCGAGAGGGTCCTCGAGGACGTCCCCACCGGCGTGGGGCACGGCTGGGTGGCCATCGGGCGGGCGCAGCAGGCCGAGGCCGTCGAGGAGCAGGCCGAGCAGGCCGCCCGCGCGCTGCGCATCGGCCGCGAGACGGGGGCGGAGGACCTCGAGATCCTCGCGCTGAGCCTGCTCGGCAAGGCGGAGCTGACCGCCGGGCACCGGGAGCCGGGCCTGCGGCTGCTCGAGGAGGCCATGGTCGCGGCCACGGCGGGCCGGATCCGCAACGTCCACACCCTGGGGGAGACCTACTGCACCCTGGTCGGGGCCTGCGCCGAGGCCGAGGAGTGGGAACGCGTCGTGGAGTGGTGCGAGCGCGTGGAGGACTTCGCCCGGACCCACCAGGCGGCGCCGCTGCTGGGGGTGTGCCGGACCGTGCACGCCGACGTGCTGGTCGCCACGGGCCATTGGGCTGAGGCCGAGGCGGCGCTGACGTCCGCCCTGGCCACCCACGCCCGCGCCATCCCGGAGCTGAGCGTCCCGGCCCGCGCCTCCCTCGCCGAGCTGCGGATCCACCAGGGCCGGCTGCGCGAGGCGGAGCAGCTGCTGTCCCGGCGGGAGGAGCACCCCGCGACCCTGCGTGCCATGGCCCTGCTGCACCTCGCCGAGGGACGGCCGCAGCTGGCGGTCTCCCTGCTCGAGCGCGGCCTGTCCGAGACGGAGGGGCACGCGGTGCGCACCGCGCAGCTGCTGGCGGCTCTCGTCGACGCCCGCCTGGCGGCCGGGGACCCCGCCGGCGCGGAAGTCGCCGTCGAGCAGCTCGAGCGGATCGCCGAGGAGTCCGGGATGCGGCTCGGGGCGGCGCGCGCCGATCTGGCGGCGGCCCGGCTCGGACTGACCACCGGTCACCGCGCCGCCGCGGCCGAGTCCGCCCGGCGGGCCCTGCGCGCCTTCGGCGTCCTGGCGATGCCGCTGGACGTCGGGCTCGCCCGGCTCGAGCTGGCCCGCGCGGTGCGGGACGACTCGCCCGAGCTGGCCCGGGAGGAGGTGCTGGCCGCCCAGGCCACCTTCCGCGAGCTCGGGGCCTCCCGGGAGCTGGACGCCGCGGGCCGGCTCCTGCGCGAGCTCGGGGGCGGCACAGCACCCCGGTCGCGGAGCGCCGGGGAGCTGACCTCCCGGGAGCACGAGGTGCTGGACCTCGTCGCCCTCGGGATGTCCAACGCGCGGATCGCCCGGGTGCTGGGGATCAGCCAGAAGACCGCCGGGCACCACGTGAGCCGGATCCTGATGAAGCTCGGGGTGCACAACCGCGCGGAGGCGGCCGCACACACGGTGGCCACCGGCCGGGACGGAGGCCGGGGAACAGGGTCAGGGGCGGCGGGATAGGGGCGGGGTATAGGGACCGGGGATAGGGACCGGATAGGGCGTTCTCCCGATGTTCGGCCCCACCGGTCGGCGGATGCTGGATGGCGTGACACACCTTCAGCGCACACCAGCAGCAGGCCTCGACCCGAGGCGCCCGTCCCACCGATCAGGAGAACCCGTCATGTCACAGACCCTCAGCACCCCCGCCCCCGGCAGCCCCACCGCGGACCAGCAGCTCAAGGCCAAGCACCGCGCCATCTGGGCCTCGGGCGACTACCCGGCCATGGTGGAGACGTTCCTGCTCCCGCTGGGCCCGCGCCTCGTCGAGGCCGCCGGCATCGGCTCCGGCCGGCGCGTGCTGGACGTCGGCGCCGGCACCGGCAACGCCTCCCTGCCCGCGGCCGCCACGGGCGCCCGCGTCACCGCCAGCGACCTCACGCCCGAACTGCTCGACGTCGGCCGCCGCCGCGCCGAGGCCGCCGGGCTCGACCTCGACTGGGTCGAGGCCGACGCCGAGAACCTTCCGTTCGCGGACGGCTCCTACGACGTGGTGATGTCCTGCATCGGCGCCATGTTCGCCCCCCACCACCAGCGCACGGCCGACGAACTGGTGCGGGTCACCCGCCCCGGCGGGACCCTCGCGCTGCTGAGCTGGACGCCCGAGGGCATGGTGGGGGAGCTCTTCCGCACCATGAAGCCCTTCGCCCCCGCCCCGCCGCCGGGCGTGCAGCCGCCGCCGCTGTGGGGCAGCGAGGAGCACCAGCGCGGGCTCTTCGGCGGGCGGGTGGACCTGGCCACGGTCCGCCGGGACGTCCTCGAGGTCACGGCGTTCGAGCGTGCTCGCGACTTCGGCGAGCACTTCAAGGCCAACTACGGCCCCACCATCGCCGCCCGGGCGAACGCCGAACGCGAGGGCCGCGCCGCGGAGTTCGACGCGGCGATCGACCGGCTCTGCGATGAGTGGAACCGGGGGACCGCCGACCGGGCGCGCTTCGAGATGGAGTACCTGGTGACCACCGGCACCCGCGCCTGACCGGCGCCGGGAACCGCAGGGCGGGGGACGCACGGCGTCCCCCGCCCTGCGTGCTGCGTTCCCCGTCATCGACCCCCGAAGTCTTGAACAGCAACTCATAGGTTGCCTATTCTGGTCGTGTGGACATCCTCTTCCAGGCGCTCGCGCACCCCGCGCGGCGGATCCTGCTCGAGGAGCTGGCCGCGCGCAACGACCAGAGCCTCTTCGAACTGACCGTGCGCCTGACCACCGGCCACGGCCTGTCCCTGACCCGCCAGGCCGTGACCAAGCACCTGGCCGTGCTGCGCGAGGCCGGCCTGGTGACCAGCACCGTCCGAGGCCGCACCACGGTGCACCACCTGGACACCACCCCGCTCACCGACCTGCGGCAGTGGCTGGACGCCCTGCCGCCCCCACCGAAGGACACGCCATGAGAATCACCACCGCCAGCATCTTCGTGGACGACCAGGCCAAGGCCCTGGACTTCTACACCACCAAGCTCGGCTTCCAGCTCAAGACCGACGTGCCGGCCGGGCCCTTCCGCTGGCTCACCGTGGTCTCGCCCGAGGTCCCGGACGGGGTGGAGCTGCTGCTGGAGCCCTCCGAGCACCCGGCCGTCCGTCCCTTCAAGGAGGCGCTGGTGGCCGACGGCATCCCGTTCAACAGCTTCGCCGTCAAGGACGTGCAGGCCGAGTACGAGCGGCTCACCGGGTTGGGGGTGCGCTTCGTGCAGGAGCCGGCGCAGATGGGCCCGGTGACCACCGCGGTGCTCGACGACACCTGCGGCAACCTCATCCAGATCGCCCAACTGAACCACCCGGAGTAGACCATCGAATGACGTGGATGTTGCGAGCAGGGAATGCGCGCGGCGCCTCTCCGGAGGAACTGACCTTGTCAACGACGGGCAAGTACGGCAGTCGCACGAGCGCCTCCGTGGAGGTGGACCGGGCAAAGAATTCGAACTGTCTCCTCTAGCGGAAGCATCGGCGTCAGGTGGCCGTAGGCGCACTCCTAGTCTGGTCTGGAATGCACCGGCGGGCGCATCTCAGGTGACCGCACGGCCTCTGCACGCCCGCTCGGCGGCTAGAGGAGTTGGCCGTACGCCCATGAATGTCGAGTCCGGATGGATTGCGGCGCAACGGCGGGAGGACCGATCAGCTGTTATTCGATCGTCATCGTCACAAAGGCCAATGCCAGTCATGGGGTTTGTAAGTTGGGGGGCGTTCGCATCCGTGACCAGGGGGAATGTCATGAAAACGTGGAAGAAGTCTGTGCTTTGTTCAGTAGCCGCCGGTGCGCTGATGGTCGGCGGGTTGTTGAGCCCGGTCAGTGCTGCCCCAAATCCACCCGGACCGGATGGGGGAACATTCGACTTCAATTGCTCCAATGGGGCGGAACTCACGGTGACCTACGAAGGGAAAATCAAGACCATTGAAAATGCCTCCGGGACGAAAACCATATCTCCCGGTACGAAGGCGACGGTCACAAACATAACGAGTGGGAAGTCCGCAACGTACACGATCACGGGCACGGGCCGTCCTGAAGCACTCGGAGAGAACACTCGTGTGAGGTTGACCGGACGCAATCTGGTTATCAGGCCGTTCCCGAACCCTGACGAGCTCTACGTTACCTCGGGGAACGTGACCTACGTGGTCGACGCAGAGGGAAACGAAGTTAAGCGATTTAGCGGCCCCGGCAACGTCATCGATGTCTGCGAGGAACTGGGCTAATTCCAACTCCTGAGACGGTCCGCCGCTATGGCGGAAGCAACGACATTGCAGTCGAACAAGCGACGCCCACAATAATGAACACACACCACACGCTCACACCATGAACCGTGAGCTCTGAGATCCGGGAGTGGGCTGAGCTACACCACTTGTCCATGCGAGAGTAACCGTGTTGGCGAATTTATCAGAACTGCTGAGCTCGGTAGCGGCTATGGACCGTGCTACGGGCAGACTATCGGACCGGCGCCGGCGTACCGTCTTTACGGTAATGATTGGAGGCCGAGTCAGGGCTATGCCATTTCCAAGGCTATGGTGCTGATGCGGCGACGGCCGAGGCAAGACCCTTTCGCATCATGGTCACTGTCCGCACCTCCGATAACCATCGGATATAGCAGGACAGAAGCGCGCTCAAAGGGCGCCCTACAAAAGCAGGGCGCCCTTTGAGTGCATTGAGTCTCGAGAAGGCTCAGTGGCCCGTGGACGTGGACCCGGAGGACGAGCCGGGCCGGCCCCAGGCCTCGATCCCGAAGGTCTCGTGCTCCGGGGAGTCCTGCTCCTTGGACTGCTCGGCCTGCGGAGCCGGGGCGGCGTCCTCGGCCGCCGGGGCCGTGGGTTCCTTCCACGGCGCCGCCGGAGCAGCAGGAGGAGCCGGAACGACCGGCTGCGCACCGGTCTGGGGCGCCGCCTGCTCGTCCGAGCTCGCGTAGTAGGACTTGCCGTAGTACCCGTAGTACCCGGCGTCCGCTCCGGTGGTGGGCACGCGGTTGAGCACCACGCCGAGCACGTGCCCGTGGACCTGGTGCAGGTTCTCCAGGGCCTTGGACAGCTCGTCCGTGGTGGTTTTCTGCGCGGTGGCCACGATGATCGCCCCGTCCGCCGAGGCGGTGAGCAGTGCGGCATCGGTGACCGGCAGCAGCGGGGGAGCGTCCACCAGGACCAGGGCGTCCTCGGCGAGGGTCTCCAGCATGGTGTGCATGGCTTTCGAGGACAGCAGCTCGGTGGGGTTCGGCGCGGTGCGGCCGGCGCCGAGCACCTGCAGGTTCGGGAACTTGTCGTAGGTCTGCAGCACCTCGTCCACCTGCACCTGACCGGTCAGCACATCCGTGACGCCCACCCCGGGCACGAGGCCGAACAGCTCGGTCATCACCGGGCGGCGGAGGTCCCCGTCCACCACGACGACGTTGCGCCCGGTCGAGGCGATGGCCACCGCCAGGTTCGCAGTGATCGAGGACTTGCCCTCACCCGGCAGGGAGGAGGTGACCACGATCACCTTGGGCGGGTTGTCCACGGAGACGAAGCTGAGGTTGGTGCGCAGCTCGCGCAGGGCCTCGGAAAACTCGTGGTGCCCGCGTCCGCCGGAGTAGCCGGTCTCGATGATCTCGCGGTGGTCGACCAGCCGCTCGTCGGTGGGAATCACGCCGAGGACCGCGACGCCGAAGCCGTCCCGGATCTCCTCGACCGACTTGATCCGGCGGTCCATCTTGAACCGGGCGAAGGCGTAGAGCAGACCCAGTCCCAGACCGCCCACGAGGCCGAGGACCAGGTTGAGCTTGAGGTTCGGCGAGGACGGGGCCAGCGGCAGCGAGGCGTTGCTCAGCGGCTGGACGGCCACGCGGTTGATCGCGTCCTCGTCGCCCTGGCTCTCGAGTTCCTGAACCTGACCCGCCAGCGCCACGACCCACGCGTTGGCCAGGTCGGCCGACTCCGTGGGGTCCTCGGCGTCGGCGGTGATGCGCAGCTCCGGGGTGTCCACCGGGACGTCCGTGGTGATGCGCGGCAGGATCTCCTCCGGCGTGGCGTCCGAACCGAGCTCCTCGATCACGGACTCAGCCACCGGCCGGGACGTGGCCAGCGACTCGTAGGAGACCGCCTTGGACTGCGCCAGGTTGTTCCCGGCCAGTGCGCTAGCCAGGTCCTGCTCACCCGTCGCCACGACGAGCCCGGACGCGGTGGCCGAGTAGATCTTCGGCTGGATGAGCGTCCAGCCCAGGGCCAGCAACGTGCACAGCAGGGTGATCAGCGTGATTGCCCGCCAGTGGGTGCGCACCAGACGCAGGAGATCCCGGGCATCGAGCGCCGGGGCTTCGCGCTCTGCGTCAAGGTGCTCCATGGTTCTCCTCGGATTCGGGTCGGGGGTCGGGGGCTGCGTGACGGTCACTGGCGGATGCCGTCCTGGTGTTGGCGGTACCAGTCGACGGTGGTGCGCAGGCCCTCTGCGAGGGGGATGCGGGCGGTCCAGCCGGCGTTGGTGAGCTTGGTGACGTCCATGAGCTTGCGCGGGGTGCCGTCGGGCTTGGTGGTGTCCCACTCGATGCGGCCCTCGTAGCCGACGGCGGCGGCCACCTGGTGGGCGAGGTCCTTGATGGTGACGTCGGTGCCGGTGCCCACGTTGACGTGCTGGTCCCCGTCGTAGTGCTCGAGCAGGTGCAGGCAGGCGTCGGCCATGTCGTCCACGTGCAGGAACTCCCGCAGCGGGGTGCCGGTGCCCCAGTTGGTGACCGACTCGGCCCCGGCGATCCGCGCTTCTTCGTAGCGGCGGATCATGGCGGGAAGCACGTGGGAGCCGGTGGGGGAGAAGTTGTCCCCGGGCCCGTAGAGGTTGGTGGGCATCGCGGAGATCCAGGGCAGCCCGTACTGGCGGCGCACCGCCTGGATCTGCAGGATCCCGGCGATCTTGGCGATCGCGTAGGCGTCGTTGGTGGGCTCCAAGTGCCCGGTGAGCAGGTACTCCTCCTTCAGCGGCTGGTCGGCCAGCTTCGGGTAGATGCACGAGGACCCCAGGAAGAGCACCCGCTCCACCCCGTGGGCCAGGGCGGCGTCGAGGACGTTGACCTGGATCCGCAGGTTCTCGGAGAGGAAGTCGACGGGGTAGGTGTTGTTGGCCAGGATCCCGCCGACCTTGGCCGCGGCGAGCACCACGTAGCGCGGCTTGGCCTCGGCGAAGAAGGCGAACACCGCCTCGCGGTCCTTCAGGTCCAGCTCGGCGGAGGTGGCCCCGATCAGGTCGGTGAAGCCTTCGGCCTGGAGCTTGCGCCAGATCGCGGAGCCGACCAGCCCGCGGTGGCCGGCCACGTAGAACGGCGCGGTGCGCTCCAGCGGGCCGGGCACGAACCCGGTGGTGGTATTGGCGGGGGCCGTGGTGGTGGGTGTCTGTGTCATGGGTGTTCTTCCTGTCGCGTTCCGCGTCACTTGGCCCAGGAGGCGAGCTGCACGGAGTCGACCCAGGCGTCGTCCTGGAGCATGGCGATGTCGGCGTCGACCATGAGCCGGGCCAGTTCGGGGGCCTTGATCGTGGCTTCCCAGCCGAGCTTGTCCTTGGCCTTGGCGGGGTCCCCGATCAGGGCGTCGACCTCGGTGGGGCGCAGGTAGCGCTCGTCGAACTCGACGTGCTCGCGCCAGTCCAGCCCGGCGTGGTCGAAGGAGAGCTCCAGGAACTCCCGCACGGTGGTCGGGGTGCCGGTGGCCAGGACGAAGTCCTCGGGCTCGTCGGCCTGCAGCATCCGCCACATGCCCTCGACGTACTCGGCGGCATAGCCCCAGTCGCGGATGGCTTGGAGGTTGCCCATGTAGAGCTTCTCCTGCTGGCCGGCCTGGATCGCTGCCACGGCCCGGGTGATCTTCCGCGTCACGAAGGTCTCCCCGCGGCGGGGGGATTCGTGGTTGAACAGGATCCCGTTGACCGCGAACATGTCGTAGGCCTCGCGGTAGTTCTTGGTGATCCAGTAGGAGTAGATCTTCGCCGCCCCGTAGGGGGAGCGGGGGTAGAACGGGGTGGTCTCCGACTGCGGCGGCGGGGTGGCCCCGTAGAGCTCGGAGGTGGAGGCCTGGTAGTAGCGGGCGTCCACATCAGCCATGCGCAGGGCTTCGAGCAGGCGGATGGTGCCCAGCCCGGTGGTGTCCCCGGTGTGCTCGGGCTCCTCGAAGGAGACCTTCACGTGGGACTGGGCGGCGAGGTTGTAGACCTCGTCCGGGCGGATCTGCGCCATCAGCGTCACCAGCCGGGAGCCGTCGGAGAGGTCGCCGTAGTGCAGGAACAGGCGCGCGTCGGACTCATGGGGGTCGGAGTAGAGGTGGTCGATCCGGTGGGTGTTGAACGTGGAGGCCCGCCGGATCAGGCCGTGGACCTCGTACCCCTTGGCGAGCAGCAGCTCCGCCAGATAGGAACCGTCCTGACCGGTGATACCCGTGATGAAGGCCTTCTTGGGGGTGGCGTGCATGATCGTCCTTCTGGGGGATGAGACGTGGGCCGTCGGGGGGACAAGTTCATGCTAGTGAATCAACGGGCAAAGTCGACGATCGATGGCAGACATGTTGCGTCAAAGATCAGACCACATCTCTTTACGAGCGCATGGCGGCGTTTACTGTGAGGTGCTCCGCGACGTACGTGGGACCGCGGCCGCGGGGCTTCGAGGGCGCGGACCGGTCGAACTCAGTGCCCGGTCACTCGCGGCAGTCCTCGGAAATCGCCGGAGCAAGTGATCGTTTTGGCCCCGGCCGAGTCGATGTCGTTGGCGAATGTGTGCTCGGTGTCCACCGCAGCCAGGACTAGGCGACCGGTGGCGAAGTATGGCGTCAACGTGCTTGGCACACGTTCTCAGGAACACAGGTTTCTCGCTGATGAACAACACGCTGACGACGATTGACATATATGGGGCTCCTTATCGGCAGGCTAGGGAGAGGCGCCGTCCGAAGTCACCTCTTTTGGCTCGTCTGGACACTGGTCCGGCCACGGTTGGCCTGTTGTCGGTTGGTCTGCGGACCGGCATGTGTACACAGCCGTGGCGCAGGTGGTGGCAGCCATGCCTCGGTTCTGTCCAATAACGAGTCCGGTCCAACTTGCCTTCACAGGGCCACTTGAGTCGTCGATCACATCACTAACGATCAAGACGGACGGTCAACCGCCACGGGCACGACATCTAAGCGTGTCGGCGGGGCCCACGGTTAGAGTGTCTCGCATGGTCTCCCCCCGCCGTAAACGTCTCCCGCTCATGGGCTGGATGGCCCTCTCCTGGTTCCTCGTCATTGATGTGTTGACCAGTGTCCAAGCGGGGCCCATCAGCCTATCAGGGCTGTTCACCATAGCCACGGCACTGTTGTGCGTCTGGTATCTCGCTCTCATTTACATCAAAAAACATGGCGAGGTACCCCGCAAAGCGGTTCCGTGGCCGTTGGTTGCATTTTTATTGCTGTCCTGGGTCCAACTGCTGTTCGGGCCGTCCTTACTGGGTGTGCAGAACGTCGCCGTGTACACCGGGTTCATCGGGGCGATGCTGGCTGCCGCCCGGTGGGCGCCGGTATGGCAGACGACCAGCTTTTTGCGGGCACTGCGGCTGGTGGCGATCACCGCACCCCTGATTTTTCTTATAGCGTGGGCGGCTGGTGTGCAGGTGTACGGCGAACGGGCTTATGCGCTCACAGCGATGCTTTTCACGGCCGTACTTATTCCCTACCGTGGCCAGCGGCTGGCGTATAAAGCTGGCCCCTATTTAGTAGTTGCCACAATTTTCCTGAGTCTTTCGCGCACCGCTGCAATTATCGCGGCCGTCTTGCTGGTGTTCACGGCGGTCCGGTCGAGGCGACGGTACAGGGTGGCGCGTGCTGCGGCTCTTGCCAGTGTTGTTGGCGTGGCATTGTTCTGGGCGGTGACCTCCTATGCGCCGTTCCGAGACAGATTCCTGGTCGGGGACCAGGCCCTTGCGGTGGGAGGGTTGAACATCAGCACCTCAGGCCGATCGGCGTTGTGGGGTGCTCTTATCGATTCCGCAGCCGAGGCCCCGTGGTTCGGGCATGGCCCTGGTTCCTCCAATCAGCTTATGATTGATGTGTTCGACGGTATCGCCCATCCTCACAACGACTATCTGCGTCTTTATCATGACTCCGGGATCGTTGGCGCGTCTTTGTTCACGGCCGGATTGCTTATCCTGATATATCGAGTGTGGTTGAGGGTTTGCCGTACCGACGATCAGATCCATTGGGTTGCTTTCCTTTCCCTCCTTGGCGGGGCAATTGCGGCAGTCACTGACAATGTAATCGTCTACGCCTTTGTTGTCGTCCCACTCGGCGTCATCGTTGGGTGCTCACTGGCTCAACCTGTGCCCACAAAGCGACGCAAGCGCCGCATACTACCCAACCAGGCTGCCGCCCTACATCAGTTGAATCCAACGGATCCGTCCGGTTACAACACCCAGCGACCCAAGGAGATTACCCGGTAGACCTGCGAGGTGGTGTTATTACGTACGAGCCAACCCCCGGGGCGGCCCTTTGCGATAAAAATTGATAACTTTGAGCTACGATCTGCTGAAACCCGGAGCAAGCCTAAAGTGGCGCAGGCGCTTTTCTACGGGCCGCTCAAAGTATTCATACAGTGCCCCCGCCAAGGCTACTGACACGATGAGAATGGCTGTGGATGTCGCCATGGCCCCGGTAAAGCTTAGGGTGTCAACAAACGGGATTGCCAATTTGATAACGAGTTCGTGGACCAGGTAGAGAGCGAACGACCATTGCCCTAGCCGTACGACGGTCCTCGAGCGTAGATGCCCCTGCACGCCACTGACGTCTCCGGTGGCGGCGGCTGCGATGATCGCAGCATACCCAGGCAGCATCCACACGTTGGCCACTACGTACGGCACGGCCTCTGTCGTTCCGACAATCGCCAAGGCCACCGCCATGAGCGCCATATACATCAAAGCGCTCCCGATCAATGCCTGGCTCAGTGTGAAGCGCGGCCGCCACCCGCGCTGAATGGCCAATGCGAGGCAGATGCCGATGATGAACTCACCAAATCGATACGCCGGCATTGTGTAAAACAGATATCCCAGCACACGCTCTGGCAGAACTGTAGCGCCCACCGCACCGACCAGGACCATGCCTGCGAACACAGGCGCGCCGACGTTAAGGAGGCGGCGCTGCTTGCTGATCCACCCGACGGCGAGGGGAAACAACACGTAGAAAAACGCTTCACAGGCCAGGGACCAGGACGGACCGTTAAAGGCGTACCGCCATTCCCCGGGCGGAATCCATGCATGGGTCAGGGTGAGTATGAATGGCAAAGTCGGCCACAGGATGCCGCCGCCCGTGAACAGAATAACGGGAATGGCGAGCGCAGTGGTAAGGGCGTGGAGCGGCCAGACGCGGGCGAACCGACGCCAGTAGAAGGTGCCTTTTGCGTCTTGTGTACGGCGCGACCATGCCAATACGAATCCGGACAGGATGAAGAAGAAGCCAACACCGGTATAGCCAAACCCAACGAGCAACCCTGTCTTGGCCATTGGATGGAAGTGAACTGAGAAGTGGTATAGCACCACGAGCAACGCTGCGTAGAACCGTAAGCCCGTGAGGCTGCGTAGGTGGGTGGTGCGGTACTTGCTGGGGGGTGTCGTTTGCACTCAGTAAGGCTATGAGCTGACGTGCATCACGGGACACATGACACGGCGAAACGAATAGCTCCGCGTTCGATGGAGGCTCGGTTACCTGGGTAGGGCCTCAACACAGTGAAGAGACTGCCGTCAGGCGGACGTCTCTTTCTGTGTCACGAGCTGTTGCTCGTAGTCGGTGGGGTTGCGGTCACCCGCCCGGGAGTGGCGGCGACGAGAGTTGTAGAAGGCTTCGAGGTAAGAGAAAACCTCCATCTCAGGCCCTGTCTCGGCGGCCGGGAGCGGCGGTAGACGATCTCGGTCTTTGGGTTGGCGAAGAGTGTTGCGGCCATCGCGTTATCAGAGTCCGGCCCCACCTAGCCCATCGCGGCCAGTATTCCCTTGGTGCGCAATGTCCGGCCGAAATCGCAAGCCGTGTATTGGCCGTATGCAACCGGTTGTCGCAACAGTGTGCTGTTGAGCCGAGCGTAGGTGTTCCTCGAAGAGCTCGGCGGGGGCGCGCCAGTCGAGGATTCCTCGGGGCCTGTTGTTACCGGTGTCTGCCTATGCGGCGATGTCCGCAGTACTCCAGCGGGAGAGGTCGGTGCCCTTGGGCAGGTACTGGCGCAGCAGCCCGTTGAGGTGCTCGTTGCTGCCGCGCTGCCAGGGGCTGTTGGCAGCGGCAAAGTAGGCGGGCACTGCGGTCTGTGCCTCGAAGAGCGCATGCGAGGAAAGCTACTTGCCGCGGTCCCACGTCAACGACCGGCGCACGCTATCTGGTGGCCGGCGTGAAGGCCGCTACAAGGGCGTCTTTCATGGACAGGGCGCCTTAGCTAGGCGGTGCTGGTGCGTTCTTCTTCGGCAAGATCAGCCCATAGCCCTCTTGGCGTGGCAGGTGGACCAGCATGGCGTAGCGGGTCGTGCGCTCGATGAAGGTGGCAACCGCTGAGCGCTTCAGTCCGATGATGAGGTCACCTCTCAATGTCTGGCGACCTTGCGATCCTCGACCTCTTCGGTGCGCTTGGCCGGTAAGGTCTCCTCGGTCACGTGCGCCCAGGTCTGCTGCCGGGTGCGCGGCCGGGGTGCGCGCTTGGTCCGGCCCTCATCGCAGTCACCAGCTCAGGCGTCCTTGGAGAGCGCCGCGGCCTTCGATGTAGAAGGCCTGATAGATCGTCTCGGCATCGATCCGCATCGAGGCATCTTGGTGAAAGTCGAGGGGAAGCCGCCTGGCCATTTGCGGCGGGCACCATCCACGCGCCCACGCCCGGCCCCGCGATGGGGCTTGTTCTTCCCATCCCGAATCGGTCCGGTCGGGCCCACGGCCTCGCCTTCGGCGGTGTGGACGGCGCCATTCGAAAGTGGTCTCCATAGTTATGGCTGAGGCGTTAAGTGGGGTCGGCCGGGCCGGCGATCATGACTGCCATGGCAAGTCAGACGGCCTTCGGGCGACTGCTCAGCAACCAGTTGTGGGAGCTGCTGAAACCTTTCATCCCACCGCCTCCACCGGCGAAGAACGGGCATACCGGGCGGCCTCGGCTCGATGACCGATCCGCCTTGAACGGCACCCTGTTCGTGGTCGAGCACGGCATCGCGTGGAAGAAAAGCTCCCCACCGAGCTGGTCTTCGGCTCCGGGATCACTTGCTGGCGTCGGCTGCGGGCCTGGCAAGAGGCCGGTGTGTCGGAGAAGCTCCACCACGCCGTCCTCGACCAACTCGGCCAGGACGGGGCGCTCGACTGGTCGAGAGCGTTTTTGGACTCGGCGAGCGCCCGGGCCAAGAGGGGGGGCGAGCTGACGGGTCCCAACCCCACGGATCGCGAGAAACTCGGCAGGATGTACCACCTGCTGGTCACCGCCGACGGGTTGCCGCTGGCGGTGGCGATCACCGGAGCCAACCGGCACGACTCCATGCTGGTGGAGCCGATCTTGGACGGTTCGAGCCCGGTCAGAGTGCGAGGCCGCGGTCGGCCACTGCGGAGACCGGGTAAGGTGCACGCGGACAAGGCCTACGACAACACGAGGGTGCGCCGCTACCTGCGCCGGCGCAGGATCACCGCCCGTATCGCCCACGCGGGATGGACTCAAGCAAAAGCCTCGGGCAGTACCGCTGGGTCGTGGACAGCACTTTAACCTGATCGCTGGCCTTCCGCCGCCTGGCCAACCGCTACGACCGAAGTGCCGCCACCATCACCGCTGTCGTCATCCTGGGGTCACCGTCGTCTGCGCCCGGCGACTGCCTCGGATAAACTAATAAGCCCATCTCCAAGAACAAACGACCCACCAAGGTGCCATACAACTCACTCGCACTTACAGAAGTAAACCCCGTTGACGGTACAGGTCTACCAAGTTCAGCAAAGCGTCGCGCCGGCGGACGGCAGCTCGCAAAACAGAAGTAAGGTCCGCCACCTCATCTTCGGCTGCCTGAAGTTCCTCGACAAGAGGAAACTGAGTAACAGTGCGGGTGTGCAATTTTGAGGGGGCAAGTAAATCATTCGAAGGCAAGCGGTTTGACGGCAAAGTGTCGTGTCCCTTCTTCCTGAGCAGTCGCTCAGACCTCGACATCTCACCACGCTCGCATCATGCCAGCCGACAGACCAATCTGACCGGTCACTTTTGCCTTGCTAAAAGGCGTGTCGTGATGATGCGACTGTGGTTATAGTACACCTATTGAATCTGTAAGAACGGAAGTATCTTAGGTGCGAAGAGCCCCCCGGCGGGCGACAAGGCGTACTTTGGCGAGAAGTGAACGGCCATCCAGCATAAAAAATGACGGAGGTTGAAATAACCACCTCATGCCAATCCTTGGAAGTAGCCAGGACAAAAACACGGGTACAAGAACGCCTACGGATATCCCAGCTACGAGATGAAAAGCTGGGTTCTCAACTCCAGCGTGCATTAAGAGCACGCGTGTGCCCGCATAAAGAGAGTAATGCATCACAAACACTTCAAGCGTGCGCTGTCCAACTAACTGGAGAGGGCGTGCGACATATGGAACAAAGAATAGAATTTGAGAGCAGGCCACAAGTGCTATGCAACCAACTGTGGATGCAAGCAAGCTTGGCAAAAGCAATTGAGGCGGAGTCGCAGACGTACCCGACGCCGGATGTTGTGGCGAGGCGCCCAGAAGGGCTATGAAAAGGGAAGTACTTACTGCGCCCACAGCAATCCAAGTTCCCAAACCACGATTCAGTATGCGGACTGCCCGATGCATACCCATCGTAGCGCCGAGCGCGGAGAAGAAAATAAGACTCAACCCAGCAATACCCACATAATTGTACTGACGCCCCCACATTAGCAAGGTAACGCAAAGGAAAAGGACGAGGGATGCAATAGCCCGTTTCCCATTTTTCCAAGGACGGAAAATGGTGAGCAAAACCGACGCGGTCATCAAGTAAGTGAGAAACCACAACTGGCCCTCGGGAGTCCATAACGAAAGTACGCCGAGCCATGTCCCACCCGAGCCATTCCTGTAGCCTGCAAACGCGACCGCGACAGTTCCCTGAATCAAACTCCACAGGACATACAAGTATCCTAGCGAAACAAGCCGAATGCGCATGTACCGTGATGCACCACGCTTCGCTATTCCCGACGGAATAAACAGACCCGTAAGAAAAGCCAAAGCGGGAAGTCGCAGCATACCGATGTTCTGGATCCATTCGTACGCGGGATAACTCGAATCTATGAGAGACGAGTTTAACATTCCAGATACAGTATGGGTGGCTACGACACCAATGACAGCGAGGGCACGGGCGATGTCTATGCCTGGAGCCCTCGTCCGACTCGCATTTGAGTGCATTTTAACCATCATTTATCCATATCTATTTGACTGTCGCAAAACGCCTACTGACTGAAAAACAAAAATTTTAGAAATAGGCGAGGCAACATGACAGTCTCCAATGGAGTTGGCCTCAGCCATCGGCACACCAACTTAAGAAGTCACCGATGCCGGCCGCCCGGTTGGAGTAGGCGTCGCATCAATTTCGGTTGCCTTCCGCTATGTCTATGTGTTGACACCTCGCCTTGAGCAACGCTGATGCGCCCGCGTGGGTCACCGATTGCAGTGGATCGCATTGAGTGGCTTTCAAGGTAACCGAGGAGATCTAGCCAGTGGATAAGGCCGCTTCGTACCACTCCTCTAAAAGGCTGGGTAAACGACTGCCGTCCCACCTGGTGCTCGGCCAACCTTGTGTGTGCAACGCCTCCTCCATGCCCTGCCGCAGCGAGGCGACATTGTTATCAGTAACAATACCGAAGCCGCCGAGTCGAACCGTGGCTTCGCATCCAGAGCCCCTAACAACAACAGGTACGGTGCATACCGCTTGTGCCTCACCGACGGCCCAGGCCGATCCCTCTTGCCTTGATGGATGTACCAACACACGAGAGCTCGCCATAAGGGATAGTGTTTCTGCACGGTCGACCGATCCGGCAAAGACGATTCGCTTCCCTACCCCGGCGTCCTCGGCCTGCCGCTCCAGGGTCCGTCGCAATGGACCGTCACCTACGACGAGCATCCTAAGAGAGCGGTCCTGCATGTTGCTAAAAGCATCGATGGCCATGCCGAATCGTTTCAGGTCTCGCAACTGCCCTACGCAGATAAAGTCGTAGCCGTCTGCTTCGCACGTCCGTGAACTCAAGGCCTCGAAGGCCAGTGCGGAAGGAACCACGATGTTCGGTTCCACAATAGTATGAGTTGAGCCAAGTCGCCTAAACGATTGAGCGGCAAAGTCGTTGTTTGCGAGAGCTAAAACTACGTCGCGCATGTTAATCCGGCCAATGATCCTGCGCACGCCGTTTCGCATGAACGCCCTCAACTTGCCTGAGGATTGCACGTTTAACGCTTGCGAGCTACCTGCCGGCCCGAATACAATTTTTGCCCGCTTACCGAGCATGCTTTCAAATGTCGGCAATGCCTCCGTGGCGAAGGTCACGTGATGTACAACGAAGCCGCCCTCCGTTTTCCGGGAAAGTCGCGATATTGCCAAGACGGCCTTTAACTGCCATATAATGTATGCGATGCGTATACCTCTGCCTTTGGTGGCGGCCACGAGCCACAATGGCAGTTTGACAGAATGTATGGTCAAATTGTGGCCCGCTACGCTCTCGTTTAGAGCCCTGCGAATCGCGTCAGTTGTGTGCGGCCGAGTAAAAAGAGTTATATCGTGGCGGAGCTGTAGAGACAATGTAGCGAGAGCCTCAGCCATGCTGTAGCCGACACCTGGTTCACTACCGCGGCCGGGCTCACAGGAAAAAGCACACACAAAAATGGGCAATTTGCGCTGATTTGACATGAGTTTTGATCTTTCGCGATAGTTAAGTTTATAAATTCAATTACATGTTTACGTTTGAGATCGCTCGCTAAAGCCCTGCGAAAAAGACGCCACGCGAATCGAACTAACCGGGGCATATGGCGGAAAGTGACCAGCGGCCTACAGAATGGGCTCGAGTCAGCGTGTGTTTATCAGATTGTTCGCGCTCGGGGTAAAACGACTCCAGGGCAATACAACACTTCCGTAGCCAATAGCTAGCATTTGTCGCCCGCGAGCAGTGAATGCAAAGGTCGATATCAACGCAACGGGGTGGGTTAAAACAGACGCTACAGCTGCACCGGTAAGTTCATATAAGGGAATAAAAATCAGATTAAGCATTACCGTTATGGCAATAAAGGCGCAACTGTAAAGAAAAGTATAATTGTAAGATCCTTCGAGTATGACAATCCGATCAAGAAGCTGCTTTTGAAAAATAAAAACTATGCTGGCTGCGTATATAAGTAGGAGCTGTGCGGCGGGATAAAAGGCGTCACCATACAGATATATAATAGCCATTGGGCCAAAAAGCAAAATCGTTATGGTAATGCTCGCCGACGCGAAAGTTAGAGCTCTAGCAGCACGAGCCGAGTATCTCGCATAGGCGCTGGCGGAATTGCGATTCCTGGCCATAGCATTGAAAAGAACCGTTATGAGGCTACCTGCTACCATTGTTGTTGCTTCTACGGGTCTACTCGCGGTGGCATACTGGCCGGCGGCATAAGTTGTCATAAGGCCACCGACTATAAATAGGTCGATTCGTTGGGCTATGGATCCTAAAATACTTGCTATCCAGAGTGAACGCACGCCCCAGATTCCCCTGATTGTTGCCTTCCATTCATTTGGTATGTGCCGAAATGGCCACGCAGGCAGCCCAGCACCCGGAATAAGTACAAGTTGCCACAACACGGATTCTACGGCCAACAACAACAATACTGATTCGAGGTGCCCCCGTGATGCCGCTAAAAATATGAAGGGGCAGAAACAAATTAGTAACGCCACGCGCCGCCACGCTATAGTTTGAAAATTGCCCAGCGCCGTGTGCGAAAGATCGGCGATGTCAAAGGAGCCTACGGCATATCCAATAAAAAACAGGGTCATGACTTTAGGGTCAGCCAGTTCTATACCCGGCAGCAAATGGACAATCAATGCTCCGCATACAAATATCGGAGGTATAACAAAGATTCTGCTGAAAATTATCCTTCTTAGTTCGGAGGTTCGATTGATATCTGCGCGCAAAAGTGCGGCAATGGCCGCCGTATGGAGGCCGGCCGTCGATATAGACTGCAGGATCGAACCGGATGCGGTGGCAAGGGAAAAAATGCCCAACGCTTCCGGGCCCGCACTGCGTCCAAGCAAAATGGTTGAAATGAGTAACGTGCAAAGGTGTAGCACGTTCGCTGCAGTGAGGGCCCCTACGTGAGCGGACGCGCCGAGTAAAGTTCGCACTCGCACTGCTTTCTTGGACCTCGTCGCCATCATATGGTCACCGTATTCGCTTTGTTGTAGATGATCCTCAACGAACGCTGAGCTTGCGACGTGGCTCTATCGACATGTGTCGTCCGACTGAGATTCATTTATGGGGCAGCCTATTGAACGCATCCTGGTATATAGCTTCAATGTTTCGCAGCCAAGTTGCTTTTGTGTACTGGTCTCGAAATCGTTGGCGTGCACCAATGGAAAGGTCCTGGTGGTTCTGTGTCGCCTGTTCGATAGCCTCGTGTAATTGTTGCGTGTTGTTGTAAGTAAGACCGGGCGCCCAAGTATCAATGTCGTCTGCAGCGCTATTTCCACGCCTAGCAATGACAGGCGTTCCAGCTGTGAGTGCCTCAAGGTAGATTGTAGGCAAGTTTTCTGCGCAAAGACTCGGGATTACCACACCTTTTGCATTGCATATTAATGAAAGTAATTGTTCGCGGGGTATTGGCCCAACGAATGTGACGTTTTTCATTTGTTTTGCCATCTCTTGCACCTTGTTTTCAAGGTTTCCGGTACCAGCTACTATGAGACGCTCGTTGCGCGGCCATCTTTGCAGCAAATCGACTATGCCTTTTTCAACGTTCAACCTTCCGGCGTATATCCAGGTTGATCGATCTTGTCCTACTACGTTGCTGAAAGTTGGTGGATTTATGAAATTCGGGACTACAGTTAGATTGCTTGCGTTGGCCCCAAATTTTTTGTAGGTACTCCGTGATCGTTCCGACAGGACGATGAGTTCTTGCGCTCTGGAGAAAAGCGGGTCTCCAGCCACTCCATTTCGGTTGCGTATAGCGATAGGGAGTGTTGCTAAGCGAGAATCCCGATAGCATGCATGCACGACAGCGTTGTGGTGACCCTGTTCTGGACACAGACTGCACTGATGACCGTCCCGGAACATAAGCCCGTTGGAGCAGATAGGGCGAAAATTGTGCATAGTCGCCACTACGGGGCCCCTCCACTTTTTTAGCCACCGTGTAGAAAAGTTGGGGAACAGATTGTGAACGTGAACGATGTCGGGACGGAACTTTTTTAGTTCTTTGAGTGGCGATGCTCCAAGTCCGCTGGCCACGTTGAGCGATGCGCGGGCTTTATAGAAGGGTCGGTTTCTAAGTTCGTCCGTGCGTAGCGCCACGACTTTTACGTCGTGGCCTGCTTCAGTCAGTGCCGCGGCCTGCATATCTACAACAATGTTTTCACCACTTGGAGTGACGGAGCTATAGTAACTATGTACAATCGCTATTTTCATCGGCGGGCCAGTTTCCGCAAAATAAGGAGGACGAAGGTGGTGTTTCCCCAAAGGTATCGTCGCCAGAGCCGTTTGGGTTCGCTGATTAGTCGGTGCAGCCATTCCAGTCCGAGGGTTTGTATTATCTTGGGGGCCATCAGTTTTCGTCCGGCGCTGAAGTCGAAGGCTGCTCCCACGGCTGCGGCGGTGAAGCCAGCTTCCGCGAGCCTTCGAGTCTCGTAGTCCTGCTTGGGGGTGCCGAGTCCGACCCAGACTATGTCCGCTCCTGTATTCCTTATTGTGGCATCCTGTTCGGTGCGTTCAGTATCTGTCAGGTCCCTGAACGGTGGGCTAAGTGTTCCGACTATCAACGCGCCCGGGTATTTTTTAAGGAGGGACTGTTCCAGCGCGCTCAGGGTATCGGGAGTCGAGCCAAGCAGGAAGTGACGTATGTTGTCATGGCGACCGGCGGATATGACGTCTTCGAAGAAGGCGGGACCGCGAACCTGTTTGAGTCGGTTTCCAAAAAGCAGACTAACTGCTGCGACTGGTTTTCCATCTGGCAGGTTTATGGCGGCGTTTTGGACGCATCTTGCAAATTGTGGGTCCTTAGTTGCGAGCGCGACGCTATATACATTTAGTAGGTGAATATCGGTGCCTCCGCTGGGTCTGGAGCGCACGAGGTTCAATGTCTGTTCTACTGCACTTTGTGGTGTGGCCGCTGTAAAAGGAACGCCACCTATGAAGGTTTTGTCGGTGTCTCCAGGTAAAAGGCGGGTAAAGCGGTTGGTGTTTGGATGGTTTGCCATGGGGCGTCCTTCATGTTGCATTGAGCGAAGTCTTGTCGCTGAGCGGCTCGTGGGTTTGTCCGCGCTGTCCAAATGGAGCGAGTGTATTTAGGTATATCTTGCATTGTGATTTTGGTGAGATGCTTTAAGCCGCATGTCTGCGTAGGTGCAGATAGATTTTCCTAGTACGCACCTTCCTTGGCCAGAACGGCTTTAAAGGTTCGTCCAAGGATGAGCATGTCCTGCACCGGCGACCAGTTCTCTACGTAGTAGAGGTCCAGGCGCACAGACTGCTCCCAGTCGAGGTTTGACCGTCCGGACACCTGCCAGAGGCCGGTGATGCCGGGTTTTACACGCAGCCGGCGGTGGACGTAGTCCTCGTACTGGTCTACCTCGCTCGGCAGCGGGGGTCGGGGGCCGACCAGGGACATGTCGCCCTTGAGGACGTTGAAGAGCTGGGGGAGCTCGTCCAGGCTGTAGCGGCGCATCCACTTGCCGGGGCCGGTGACGCGGGGGTCGTCCTTCATCTTGAACAGCAGGCCGGCGCCTTCGTTCTGCTCCTTGAGGCGCTGTAGGACTTGCTCGGCGTCCGTGCGCATGCTGCGGAACTTCAGCATCCGGAAGCGGCTGCCGTCCTGGCCGATGCGCTCCTGGGCGAAGAAGGCTGGGCCCTTGTCGTGCGCCTTGACGATGAGTGTCAGGGCGAGCAGGACGGGGGACAGGGCCAGCAGCGCCGCCGCGGAGCCGACGATGTCCATGAGGCGCTTGGTGAGCGCCCGGCTGCGGCTCAGCCGCGGGGTGGCCACGTGGATCAGGGGGAGGCCGGCCACCTGCTGCATGTGGATGCGGGGACCGGCGATGTCGGTGAGCCCGGTGTCCATGACCAGGCGGATGTGGGCGTCGGCCAGTGCCCAGCTGAGGTGGCGGATCTCCGTGGTGCTCAGCGGCACGTTGGAGGACAGCACCACGGTCTCGATCTCATGCTCCTGGCAGGCGGCCATGATGCCCGGCACGGAGGGGCGCTCACCCGCGGGCAGGGCGTTAACGGGCAGCTTGATGCGCTGCAGTTCCGCCGGCATGGGGTGCCGGGTCTCCGGCACGTAGACGGCGGCGGCGTCGAGCCCGGAGGTGGGGTGCTGGCGCAGGGACTTGATGAGATCGGTGGCCCCACCCAGCCGGCCGACGACCATGGTGCGGGACAGGGCCTCGCCGCGGTAGCGGGCCTTGACCAGGCGGTGCCGGACGAGGAACCGGCCCAGCATGAGCAGTCCGATGCCCAGGGGCAGGGCGATCAGGACGTAGCTGCGCGCTGTGGGGATGTCGAAGCCGAAGGAGATGATGGCGAGCGCGCCGAACAGGATGAGGCTGGAGAGGACGACCTGCCGGGTCTCCTCGAGGCCGTGGCCGATGAGCCGCACGTCGCGGGCGCCGCGCAGGCCCAGGTGGGTCCACCACACCAGGGCGAGGACGAGTCCCACCACCGCATAGGGGACCGAGCGGGGGCCGAGGTCCAGGCCGGCGTGCTCCAGCTGGAAGCGGAACAGGTGGGTGCCGAGCAGCGCCACGGTCACGGCCAGCGCATCGGCCCAGCGCAGCCGGGTGAGGTACGCGGAGCGCCACCCGGTCTCGGACGCGGGTGTGCGCTCGGCATCGACCCGGCGGAGCTGGTCGATCGGATTCTCGATGTGGTGGTCCGCAGCGGTGTGGGCTACCTGGCTGGCCTTGAGCATGGTGGTGCTCCCTCCCCGAAAAAGCGCGCGGCCACCTGGGGAAGTCGACTCCCGGCCCGGGGAGCGACGGTGGACCGCGCGCTGCATTGCACTTGTCCCCAAGTTTAGGGGCGCAAATGGATGAATAGGGCTCTATGACGAACCATTTTTGCGTTTGCATTGACCTCTGCCGAGAACTCGCGGAACGGCATTCCCCCTAGTGGTGACGGGGGTCACGTCGTCGGGCAAAGGGACGGCCCCCGAGGGGGCGGGGGCCGTGCAGCGTCCCCCAACAGGGGGACGCCGTGGGTTTTCAGCTCAGGCGGCGCGCGCCGACCAGTGGTCTTCTGAGCGGCTCAGGTGCTCGGCCTTCAGGCGGCGCAGCACGGGCAGCAGGGAGGCCGGGGTGTAGTCCGGCTTGGCGACCACGGGGGTGCCCTCGTGCCCGTGCGCGGCGAGCAGGGCCTCAAAACCGGCCTCGTGCCGCTCCAGCAGCACGTGGCTGAAGTAGTGCTCGTTGAACACCCGGGACAGCTCCAGGGCGTAGGCCCACGTGGGGGAGCCGGCCTCCGTGGGAGCCTGCGGGCAGTCCCAGTCGGCGGGGGTCTCCACGGCTTCGAGCTGCGAGCGCAGCACGCGCTCCAGGGCCTCCGGGGTGAAGGCGACGGTGAGCTCGGCGACGTCGTCGACGATCTCGAACCGGGTGACGGTGAGGCCGGCGGGGGAGCCGGAGCGCAGGTAGCGCTGGGCGTCGGTGAACAGGGGGGTGGTGGTCATCGGATTCTCGCTTGTCCGTCGAGGGGGATACGGAGCGGGTGGGATGTGTACGAGCGTATCCGGATGACTCTGCATGTGGGGGGAGGTTTCTGTCCCCACATGGTCCCCGTGGGATCGGACAAAGGTCTATTGTCAGCGCGTGGGCCCTGTGCGGAGAGTGGTCACGTGTAGACCTTCGTCCAGGCGGCCCGGTGGGATCCGCCCGGGGCCATGGCCGTCAGGACCTCGCGCTCGGGAGGACTATCCTGAGCTCCTCGCAAATTCCTGGCGTTCGCGCGCGTCCCGCGCCACCCTCTGCCGTGAAAGGTCCGCATGCCCTCCGAGTCCGCCGCCCCGTCGCGCCGTCGTCGAGGGCTGCCCGCCTCTGCTGCCTTCTGGGTGCAGGCGTCCGTGCTGGTGGTGCTCATGGCCGCCTCCAGTGCGCCGAGCCCGCTGTATCCGCTGTACCAGGAGCTGTGGGGCTTCCCGCCGGTGGTGATCACAGTGGTCTTCGCCGCCTACGTCCTCGCTCTGCTCACCGCCCTGCTGACGGTGGGCTCGCTGTCCGACCACCTGGGGCGCCGCCCGGTGGTGCTCGCCTGTCTGGGGCTGGAGATCGTCGCGATGCTGGTGTTCGCCCTGGCCGGCAGTGAGGCGGCCCTCGTGGCGGCGCGCCTGGTGCAGGGCGTGGCCACCGGCACCGCGATGGGGGCGCTGGGCGCCTACCTCATCGAGCTGGAGCCGCCCGCCCGGCCGGGGCTGGGCACGGTGCTCAACGGGGCGGGGCCGACGTTCGGCCTGGCCGCCGGGGCGGTGGCCTCGAGCCTGATCGTCGCCGCGGCGCCCGGTGCGGTGTCCCTGATCTACGTGGTGCTGCTGGTGCTGCTCGTGCTGCAGGTGGTGGCCACGGCGCTGGGCCCCGAGACCGTCGAGCGGAAGCCCGGCGCCCTGGCCTCGCTGCGGCCGCGGGTGCAGTTTCCGCCGGCGGTGCGGCGCTCCGCGCTGTGGGTGCTGCCGGCCGCGGCGGCCACCTGGTCCCTGGGCGGGCTGGTCCTGTCCCTGGGGCCCAGCGTGGTCCGCTCGATGACCGGGGCGGACTCCGTGGTCCTCACCGGCCTGCTCGTGGCGGCGCTGACCGGCACCGGCGGGCTGACCACGCTGCTGCTCGGCTCGGTCCGGGCCTCCCGTGTGCTCGTCCTGGGCATGAGCACCCTGGTGGTCGGCATGGCCGCCACCGTGGCCGGACTACTCACCGGGTCCGTGGGGCTGTACTTCGCCGCGACCGTGGTGGCCGGGGTCGGCTTCGGCGCCGGCTTCCTCGGCGTGCTGCGCACCCTGCTGCCCCAGGCCGCCCCGCGCGAGCGGGCGGGCCTGCTCTCGGCCATCTACGTGGTGAGCTACCTGGCCAACAGCATTCCGGCGGTCGCCGCCGGTGCGCTGGCCGGCCGGGTGGGCCTGGTGCCCACCGCGGTGGGCTACTCCGGGATGGTCCTGGTCCTGGCGCTGGTCGTGCTCGCCGGTCAGGCGGTCCGGGCGCGGTCGGCGCGCCGGGGCGCGGCGGGCTCCTAGGCCACGAAGATGCAGAACGGGTGCCCGGCCGGATCGGCGAACACGTAGAGCGGTTCGTCCGGGTCGTCCGTGCGGTCGAGCAGCTGCTCGGCCCCCAGCTCCAGGGCACGCTCCCGCTGGTGCTCGAGCGCGTCCCGGTCCGGGACGGTCAGGTCCAGGTGCAGCTGCTGGGCGACGCCGGAGGCATCGGGCCACGTCACCCGCGGCAGCGCCGGGACGGCCTGGAAGGCCAGCTTCCGCGTCCCGTGTGCGTCGGTGAGGACCAGCCACTCGAGCTCGTCGGCGGAGCCGTCCACCGGCGGCTCGTCCCCGGGCCGGTACTGCAGGCCCAGCAGCTGCCGGTAGAACTCGGCCAGCCCGCGGACGTCCGTCGCGTCCAGCACGGTGGTCTGCAGGTGCGGATAGTCGGCCATGAGGGGTCCTTTCCCGTGGTGCTCCCGCCTCACCGTAACCACGGGCGGCGAAGTGCGGAAGGCACGGGAAGCTGGCAGGTGGGGGACACGCCCCTGTTACGCGCCTCACGGAGGCTGGAGGAGGGCGGCTGACCGGCCGGTCCACGCAGCGTCCCGGAAGGACCCCGCACGATGACCGTGACCCTCAGCATCCTCACTGCCGAGACTCCCGCCGGGGCGGTGGAGTGGGCCCGGCTGTTCTCCTATCAGCTGCCGGCCGGCCACGACCCCGGCCTGCCGGTGGTGCTGGAGTCCCTCACCGAGGGCCGGCGCCGCCCCGGGCACACGTACCGGTGGACGGACTACCAGGTGCCGGTCGCGCTGGTGCCGGCCTGCCTGCTGGACACCGAGCACGAGGCGGAGCTCGACCACGGGCGGATCACGGGTTTCCACGGCGTGGACCTGCTGCCCGTGGTGGCGGAGTACGCCGTGGCCCGGGCCGAGCTGCACGAGCCCGGTCCGTCTGCGCCCGGATCGTCCGCGCCCGGATCGTCTGAGTCCGAGGAGCCCGGCGCGCCCCTGTCCCCGGCCGCCTGAGCGGTCCGCCGCGGGGCCCGACGCGCTAGGGTTTGCAGGTGCCACTCCGCCCCCCGGGTGGCGCCCCCGCCGTCGGAAGAGCCCTGCCGTGGACGCCCTCGTCGCTCACCGTTCCCTGGTCCCCAAGCCGTTCCACGAGCTCTCGCTGCGCGGGCGGGTGGTGGTGAGCCAGCTGCCGCAGGCCGTCACCACGCTCCTGCTCCTGCTGGTCCTGGCCGTCTTCCGGGCGCCGCTGCTGGCGGACCCGCGGGTGCTCTGGGCCGGGGTGCTCACGGTGCTGCTGACCCTGGTGTGCCTCCTGGTGCCGTGGGACCGGCTGCCCGAGCGGTCCTACCTGGTGATCCCGGTGCTGGACTTCGTGCCGATCGGGCTGCTCTTCGAAGGCCTGTTCCCGAACGTGCTGGGGGTGCCGTTCCTCGCGGCTCTTCCGGTGCTGTGGCTGGTCGCCTCGGCGCAGCTGCCCCGGTCCGCCGCCGCGCTGGGGGCGCTGCTGACCACGGCCATGCTGTGGGTGCCGGTGCTGCTGCGCCCCGGGCCCGTGGTCCTCTCCGCGCTGACCGCCCCGCTGCTGATCCCGCTGATGATGTTGGCCATCGGCACCATGGCGCAGGTGCTGGTCAACAGCGCCGAGGCCAAGGACGCGCAGCTGCGCCGGCTGCTGGCCGCCGGGGACCGCCGGGAGCGGCTGCTGAGCACCGTGCTGGACTCCGTGGAGGTCGGGGTGCTGGCCCTGGACGAGATCGGGCGGCCGCTGCTCACCAACAACGGACGGCTGCACGACCACGCCCAGCAGCGGCTGGCGCCCCCTGCGGCCTCCGCGCGGCTCACGCTGTACGACGGGGCCGGCGCTCCGCTGCCGCCCGAGGCCACCCCGATCGCCCGGGCGGTGGGCGGGGAGTCCTTCTCCTCGATCCTGGTCCGTGTGGGCGAGCCCCCGGCCCAGCAGGTGCTGTCCGTGACGGCGCGGGTGATGCACGACGAGCACGGGCGGGCGGACGGATCGGTGCTGTCCTTCAGCGACGTCACCGAGCTCGTGGACGCCCTGCAGGCCAAGGACGACTTCGTGGCCGGGATCTCCCACGAGCTGCGCACGCCGCTGACCTCCATCCGCGGCTACACCGAGCTGCTGGCCATGGACGACCGGCTGCCGGCGTCCGCGCAGGACGGGCTGGAGGTGATCGAGCGCAACGCCGACCAGCTGCTGAGCCTGGTGGAGGACCTGCTCAACGCCCACCGGGACGCCGCCGACCTGCACCGGGTCCCGGTGGACCTGGTGGGGCTGCTCGAGCAGTCGGTCGCCGCCGCCCAGCCCTCGGCCGCCCGGACCGGAATCACCGTGCGGACCTGGGCGCCGGACTCCCTGGGGCTGGACTGCGACCCGGTGCGCATCGGGCAGGTGCTGGACAACCTCGTCTCCAACGCCGTGAAGTACTCCTCGGCCGGCAGCGCCGTGTTCGTGGTCGGCACGTGCACGGAGGACACCGCCCGGGTGCAGGTCATCGACCACGGGCACGGCATGACCCCGGAGGACGCGGCCAAGGTGTTCGAGAAGTTCTACCGCAGCTCCACCGCCCGGATGAGCACCACCCCGGGGCTGGGCATCGGGCTGTCCCTGAGCAAGGCCATCGTGGACCAGCACGGCGGGACCCTGACCTGTCACAGCACCCTGGGCGAGGGTACGGTGTTCACCCTGACCCTGCCGCTGGACCCTGCACGCGCCGCGCTCCCGGCCGCCGGGGCCCGCTGACCGCCCACCGGCCCGCGGCCCCGCCCGGCCTCCGGCCGCCGCGCGAGGTCCGGGGCGCGGCCGGTGCCGCTGGATAGAGTGCGGGAATGGGAATGGCAGTCGCGGGTGTCCTGGTGGTCGTGCTGATGGTGGCGGTCACCGGAGTGTCGAGGAGACTCGGCGTGGCCGCCCCGCTGCTCCTGGTGATCGTGGGGCTGGCGCTGTCCTACGCCCCCGGAGTGCCCGCCGTCGAGGTGCCGCACGAGTGGATCCTCACCGTGGTGCTCCCGCCGCTGCTGTACGCGGCCGCGATCAAGGTCCCGGTGATCGACTTCCGCCGCAACCTCGGGGCGATCACCAGCCTGTCCGTGGTGCTGGTGCTGGTCTCCGCAGTGCTCACCGGTCTGGTGCTCTACGCCCTGCTGCCGGACCTGAACCTGGCCGCCGCCATCGCCCTGGGCGCCGTGGTCAGCCCGCCGGACGCGGTGGCGGCCACGTCGATCGGCAAGCGGCTGGGCCTGCCGCCGCGGCTGGTGACCGTGCTCGAGGGCGAGGGCCTGGTCAACGACGCCACCGCCCTGGTGCTGCTGCGCAGCTCCCTGGCCGTGGCGGCGGGCACCATGTCCGGGGTGTGGGGCGGGGTCGCCGACTTCGGCTACGCCGTGGTCGTCGCCGTGGCCGTCGGCCTGCTCGTCGGGGTGGTCACCGTCCTCGTCCGCTCCAAGATCCACGACCCGGTGCTGGACACGGCCCTGTCCTTCGTCGTGCCGTTCCTGGCGTTCATCCCCGCGGAGGAGCTCGGGGCCTCCGGGGTGCTGGCCGTGGTGGTGGCCGGGCTCTACACCGGCCACCGCAGCGCCAGTGTCCTGGACGCCCCCGCCCGGATCAGCGACGACGTGAACTGGCGCACCGTGCAGTTCCTGCTCGAGAACGCCGTGTTCCTGCTCATGGGCCTGGAGCTGCGGCACTTGGTGGAGAACATCGACCAGGACCTGCTGAGCATTCCGCACACGGTCCTCATCGGCCTGCTCATCACGGCGGTGCTCATCGTCGTCCGCGTGGCCTGGGTCTTCCCGCTGGTCCTCCTCCTGCGCCGGCGCGCCGGCCGCGCCGAGCGCCGGACCATGCGCCTGTGGCTGGGCCTGGACCGGACGGGCGAGCGCAGCACCGATCCCCGGCAGGAGCGCCGGCGCCGGCTGCGGCAGCGCGTCTACGCCCAGCGCCGGGCCGACCTGGAGCAGGAGCGCCGCGAAGGACTGGGCTGGCGGGGCGCCGTCGTCCTGGGCTGGTCCGGCATGCGCGGTGTGGTGACCCTCGCGGCGGCCCAGTCCCTGCCCAACTCGGTGCCCTACCGGGAGCAGCTCGTGCTCATCGCCTTCACGGTGGCGGTCACCACCCTGCTGCTGCAGGGCGGCACCCTGCCGGCGCTCATCCGGGCCCTGGGCATCCGCGGCATCGACACCACCGCCGACCTGCGGGAGTCCGCCGCCCTGTTCGACGAGATCGCAGACGCCGGGCTGCGGGTCCTCGACGCCCCCGACGCGGTCCTGGGCGCGGACGCCGCCGTGGACCCCGACGTCGTCGAGCGCGTCCGCCAGGACACCTTCCTGCGCAGCGAGTCCACCTGGGAGCGGGCCCATGCACGGGAGGCGAAGGACGCCCCCACACCCCATTACCAGTACCGGCAGCTGCGCCTGGCCGTGGTCCGGGAGGAGCGCGAGGCCCTGCTCACCGCCCGCCGGCAGGGGAAGTACCCCTCACGGATCCTGGCCGACGCCCAGCGGGTCCTGGACGTCGAAGAGGCGCGGCTGCGCCCGCGCAGCACGGGCCACTGACCGTGCCCGGAGGGCTCAGTGCGCGCCCTCCTTGGCGAGCACGGTCTTGACCGTGCGGAGCAGGATGACGAAGTCCTGGACCGGGGACCAGTTCTCCACGTAGTAGAGGTCCAGGCGCACGGCCTGCTCCCACTCCAGGTCATCCCGGCCGGAGACCTGCCACAGCCCGGTGATCCCGGGCTTGACCCGCAGCCGGCGGTGCACGTAGTCCTCGTACTGGGCCACCTCGCTCGGCAGCGGAGGCCGAGGCCCGACCAGGGACATCTCCCCGCGCAGCACGTTGAGGAACTGGGGCAGCTCGTCGAGGCTGTACTGGCGCATCCACCGCCCCGGTCCGGTCACCCGCGGGTCGTTCTCCATGAAGAACAGCACCCCGCCCTTGGCGTCGTTGGCGGCCATCAGCTCGGCCTTGCGCTCCTCGGCGTCGGTGTACATGGAGCGGAACTTCAGCATCTTGAACGTGGTGCCGTCCCGGCCGGTGCGCTCCTGGGCGAAGAGGACGGGTCCGCCGTCGTGGGCCTTGACGATCAGGGCCAGCACGAGCAGCACGGGGGAGAGCAGCACCAGCGCGGCGGCCGCCCCCACCACGTCGACCAGGCGCTTGAGCATCCGCCGGGACCGGCTCAGCCGCGGGGTGGAGACGTGGATCAGCGGCAGGCCGGCCAGCTGCTGGGTGTGGATCCGGGGCCCGGCGATGTCGGTGAGCCCGGTGTCCAGGACCAGGCGGATGTGGGCGTCGGCCAGGTGCCAGGACAGGTGCCGCACCTCCTCCGAGCTCAGCGGCGCGGAGGCGGCCAGCACCAGCGTCTCGATCCGGTGCTCCCGGCACGCGGCCACGATCCCCTCCACCGAGGGGCGCTCGCCGGCGGGCAGCATGTTCTGCGGCATCCGCACCCGGGCCAGGTGCCGGGGCAGGGCCGTGCCCGACGACGGGGCGTAGACCGCCACCGGCTCCAGGCCCGCGGCCGGGTGCTCCTGCAGCGCCTTGAGCATCTCCACGACCCCCGGCACCCGGCCCACCACCAGGGTGCGGGCCATCGCCTCCCCGCTCAGCCGCCGGCGCGTCAGCCCGCGCCGGACCAGGCCGCGTCCGGCCAGCAGCAGGAGGATGCCCAGCGGCAGGGCGAGCACCACGTAGCTGCGCGCCATCGGCACGTTGAACACGTAGGAGAGGATGGCCATGGCTCCGAAGAGCACCAGGGTGGCGGAGACGACCTGTCGGTTCTCATCCACCGGGTAGCCGATCAGCCGGACATCGCGGGCGCCGCGCAGCTCCAGCCAGGCCCACCATGCGAAGCCGAGGGCGGCACCCACCAGCCAGTACGGCACGGTGAGCCCGCCGAGGAGCAGCTGCTCCTGCTCGAGGCCGAAGCGCACCAGCTGCGTCAGCACGAGCGTGGCGGCCAGGGCGGCCGCGTCCAGGTGGCGCAGGTTCCGGATGTGCGTGTCCCGCCAGGCGGCCGGCCGCACGGTCATGTTCCTCTTGAGCACGGATGACTCACTCCCCCCGAGTGTGCGGGGGCCGGAACGCTCCCCTGCGCCCCCCGGCGCGGTTCCGACCCCGTTCCCGAGTTTACAAGCGCACATTCATGCAAACAGTCCCTTAACTGGGGACACCCTCACGCAGCTCCAGGGGCGCGGCGAGCCGTAGGCTGTGCGTATGTAAACGCACGTGCACGACGGCAGACCCACGGGCTCGGGTCGGCATGACGTGCGCGTCAGGGGGCGCCGGTGCGCCGGCCGGATCCGGGGGGATCCCGCCGCACCACGGCCGGTGCTCCCTGCCGGAAGCCGCCGGCCCGGTCACCGGGTCCAGCGCGAGAGCGAGGCGCCACAGCGGCGCCGCACAGGGGGAGCACGCATGTTGAAGCACCAGTCCCGTGCCGAGAGCACGGGCCCGATCGAGATCCCGGTCAGTGGAGTCAAGGTCACGCCGATGGACGCCGACGAGTTGCACCGGTGGATCTCGGCGACCTGGCAGGAGGGCCGCAAGGCCGCCATCCTGGCCCACAACCTGCACAGTCTCTACACCTGGGAGGTCAACGCCACCTTCCGCGCCTTCTACGAACAGGCCGACGTGGTCCTCACGGACGGTTTCCCGGTCCTGAAGCTGGCGAAGTGGCGCTCCGGCCGGCCGCTCAGCGCCAAGCGGCACCGGCTCGGCACCCTGGACTGGCTGCCGGGTCTGATGGGGCGCACGCCGGTGCGGCGCATCGCCGTCGTCGGCGCCACTCCTCAGGGCAACGCGCGCACGGTGCAGATGCTGCGTGCGGGGGCCGGCTCCGGCGAGGTCCGGGGCTGGGCGGGCGAGGGCTGGCATCCCATGCTGGAGAAGCGCATCGTGCAGGAGCTCCAGGAGTACCGGCCGGACTTCGTGATCGTCGGCCTGGGCATGCCGCTGCAGGAGGAGTTCCTGAGCCGGCGCTGGGCGGAGCTGCCCCCGGCGATCTACGCGGCCGTGGGCGGCGGGATCGACGAGTACGCCGGCATCCAGAAGCCGCCGCCGCGCTGGCTCGGGCCGCTGGGCCTGGAGTGGGCCTACCGGCTGGTGACCCAGCCGCGGCGGCTGGGCCACCGCTACGTCGTCGAGCCCTGGATCCTCGCGTATCTGCTGGCGGCCAAGGTCGCCCGGAGCGGGACGGGGACCAGCACGGGTGTGTAAATCAAGCTGTCCCGGTGGACCCGAACCACGCAGCCGGGCCCAGCGAAAGCAGAAGCCAGGGCTTCGGGGTCGATCGGCTCTTCGGGTCTTCGCTCCGCTCAGTACGCCCCGTCCGGGAGGATGACCACCTTGACGGTGCGCAGCAGGATGGTCAGATCCTGGATGGGCGACCAGTTCTCCACGTAGTACAGATCCAGGCGCGCAGCCTGCTCGCCGCGAACGTTGGACCGTCCCGAGATCTGCCACAGTCCCGTGATGCCCGGCTTGACCCGCAGTCGTCGGTGCATGTGCCGCTCGTACTCGTCCACCTCTGCCTGCACCTGCGGCCGTGGACCGACCAAGGACATGTCACCGCGCAGCACGTTCACGAACTGCGGCAGCTCGTCGAGGCTGTACTTGCGCATCCACACTCCCGGCCTGGTGACCCGCGGGTCGTTCTTCAGCTTGAAGAACACGGCGCTTCCACCGGCCTCGGCGAACAACTGCTGGTGCAGGGCTTCGGCATCCGTGCGCATGGTCCGGAACTTCAGCACCTTGAAGGGCTCGCCGTCGAGCCCGATGCGCTCGTGGGCGAATAGCACCGGACCGCCGTCGTGGAGCTTGACGATGAGCGCGAGCACTATCATGAGCGGGGCGAGGAGCACGAGGGCTGCAGCGGCACCGACGATGTCCATGGTTCGCTTGCACAGCCGACGGGACCAGCTCATCCTCGGTGTGGACACATGGATCAGAGGGAGACCGGCCATCTGTTGCGTGTGGATGCGGGGTCCTGCGACGTCGGTCAGGCCGGTGTCCAGGATCAGCCGGATGCGCTCGTCGCTGAGGTACCAGCTCAGGTGCCGGATCTCCTCCGGAGAAAACGGTGCACTCGCGCACAGCACGAGCACTTCGATCTGATGGTCGCGGCAGGCCTCCACGAGTTCGTCCACGTCCGGGGCTTCGCCGTCCGGCAGGAGATTCGGTGGTTGCTCGACAGATGCCAGTGCCGCCGGTAGGGCCCGGTGCGAGGTGGGTACATAAGTGGCCACGGGATCGAAACCGGCTTCCGGGTGCTCCTGCAGGCACTTGACGGTCTCGATGACCCCGGGCCGACACCCGACCACCATCGTCCGGGACATGGCCACGCCGACCCGTCGCCGGTTGACCAGGCGGCGGCGGATCTGGCTCCGTCCGAGCAGCAGCAAGGAGGTTCCCAGTGGCAGCGCCACCAACACGTACCCGCGGGCCGTGGGAACGTTGACTGCGTATGAGACGATGGCGATGGCCCCGAACAGGATGAGGGTGGCGTTGATCAATTCCCTGGACTCCTCGACGCCCTGCCCCACGAGTCTGATGTCACGCGTACCCCTGAGTTCCAGCCACACCCACCAGCAGATGCCCAGCGCCGCGCCCACCAGCCAGTACGGGAGACCCAGGCCTTCGACGGGCAGCGTCTCATCGAAGCCGAACTCGTCGAGGGGCAGCGTCTCGCCCTCGAAGCCGAATCGGATGAGCTGCGTGGCGACAACCGTCGCCGTCACCATCACCGCGTCGGTCTTGCGCAAGGAGCGCAGGTAGTGGTCGCGCCATGTAGTGGAACGGCGCAGTGCAGATTCCTTAAGCACGGCTCTTTTGTCCTTTCCCCTGCGGCCTCGCACGAGTCGGGGTGCACGGGGTTCCCAGGGCAGCACAAAGCAGGCCGTCGCCGCGACGACGAGAGATTTGTGAGTACTGGGCACCCGGTTCTCCGGTGCACGTTCCGGTGCGAACCAGTCGACCCCCATCGACTGGCCTGTACCGGTGGGACTGGATCGACCCCCACCGGTCCGGTTGCCGCACTCTCGACTGTAAAGGGAGAAGTTCCGGAAGCGCACACATGTGTCGAGAATGGCTAAATGTGAATTCACTATCGCAATGACTAGGCGCGATGCCCCTCGGAGTGCCCCGTGCTACCCTGGCGTGGTTGCCAAGGCGAGGGGACCCCTGTGTCCCGTGATCGACGACGGCTGGTTGAACGTTCCCGCCCCGCGCGGTGGCGGCGTCCGCGAGGGCGTGCCGCCCAGGATGCTGGGGAGGGTCTGCGGCCGGTATCGCCTGGCCGAGACAGCACAGACCCGATTCCGAGGAGTTCCCATGGTTGACACCATCCGCATCCCTGCCGAGACCCGCAGCGACTTCGGCAAGGGCTACGCCCGCCGGATCCGCGCCAACGACCAGATCCCCGCGGTCGTCTACGGCCATGGCGCCGAGCCCAAGCACGTGGTCATCCCCGGTCACCTCACCATGCTCGCGGTCCGCAACCGCAACGCCGTGCTCGAGCTCCAGCTCGACGGCGGCACCGAGCTGGTCATGGTCAAGGACGTCCAGCGCCACGCCACCCGCCCGGAGATCCTGCACATCGACCTCCTGGCCGTGCGCCGCGGCGAGAAGGTCCAGGCCGAGATCCCCGTGCACGTGATCGGTGAGGTCGACGCCGACGCCGTGCACAACGTCGAGGAGAACACCCTCACGGTCGAGGCCGAGGCCCTGCACGTCCCCGAGCAGCTGACCATCAACCTCGAGGGCCACGGCGTGGGCGACCACGTCTACGCCGCCGACGTCCGCCTGCCCGAGGGCGTCACCATGGTCTCCGACCCGGAGCTGCTCGTGATCAACGTCGCCGCCCCGCAGGCCGCCGACCTCGGCGAGTCTCCGGCCGAGGGCGCCGAGGTCGCCGACGAGGCCGCCGAAGCCCCCGAGGGCGACGTCGTCCCCGAGAACGAGGCCTGAGCACCACCGCTCGACCGGTCCTCGTGATCCCGTGAGTGCGGGGCGGCCCGCGGGCCGCCCCGCACTTCACATGACCGCACCGACGCCGTCCGTCCCGGCTGCGGCGTCCTGATCCGCACTTTCTGAACCGAACTCGCTGGAGGCACCGATGTCCGAGGCATGGCTGGTGGTGGGGCTGGGCAATCCCGGCCCCGAGTACGCCCGCACCCGGCACAACGTGGGACAGATGGTCCTCGACGAGCTGGCCTCCCGGCTCGGCGGGTCCTTCAAGGCGCATAAGGCTCGTGCCCAGGTCCTCGAGACCCGGTTGCGCCCGGGCGGGCCGCGCGTAGTGCTGGCCAAGCCGATGACCTACATGAACACCTCTGGCGG
>NZ_WOGU01000029.1:0-10704 GCF_009735315.1 Kocuria sediminis | reverse complement strand
GGGGCCAAGGACGTCGGCGAAGTGATGTGTGAGCGCAGCGCGTGGCGGATCTGCCGAGGCGACCGCTGATGGTCGGCCTTCGGGAAGCAACGAGGGAAGAAGCGAGGGGAAGAACGGGAAAAGCCGGGCCGACCCGTGCACGATGACCTCGTCGCCCGAGACTTCACCGCCGGCGGACCGAACCAGCTGTGGCTGACCGGCGTCACCGAGCATATGACCTGCCATGGGCAGGCTCTATTTGTGCGCGATTAAGGACGTCTTCTCCGGGCGGATCGTCAGTTACTCCATCGGCTCGCGGATAAGGCCCGAATGGCGGTCTGGTCGCAGCACAACGCAGTGGCACACGGCGATGACGCGGCCGGCTGCATCGTTCACTCGGACCGCGGGTCGGGATCTCGTGCACGGTAATTCGTCCGCGCCTCGAACCGGCACGACCTAGTCGACTCGATGGACAAGCTAGGGGCGGCCGGGGACAACGCCGCGATGGAGAGCTTCTTCGCCCTGTTGTAGAAAACGTCCTCGACCGGCGGTCCTGGGCGACCCGCAACGAGCTGCGGATTGCGCTCGTCGCCTGGACGGAGCGCACCTACCACCGCCGCCGGCGGCAGGCCCGCCTGGGGCGGTTGACCCCTATCGAGTAAGAGACCGCGATGCAGCCCGCTGTAACCCCCGCGGCATGAGACCCCACCTGTCACCTATCGGTGCAGCAGTCCCGGGTCGTCGCGCCCAGTCACATAATGGATGCCTCATCAGCGCACCCTTTTCGCCCGTATAGTGAGCCCATGGCTCAGTTGCACCAGACGTCGGCATGGGCGGCTTTTCATCGGCGGCTCGGATACTCCGTGTTTGAAGCGTCCGGGGATGGATGGCGGTATGTAGCCATTCGAATGGGTGGCAACACCTGGCCCTACCTGTACTGCCCTGACGGTCCTGAAGCAACGACTCCCTCAGCTTTTGAATTTGCACTGAGTCACCTGACGCGCACAGCGCGGGAGCACAAGTGTTGGTTTATTCGTATAGAACCGGATGCAATAGCCATTACCGATGGGCCTGAATCTCCAGAAGACTCTCTGCGCCGCCGTGGGTTTCGGCGCTCTCCTCATCAGGAAAGACCGAGTTACACGCGCATTATCGACCTAACTCAAGATGTATCGTCCATCCTCCAGGACATGGACGCGACCAATCGAACACTTTACCGCAATATACACAAAAAGGGCGTCACCTTTACTGCATCAAGAGACCCCGACGATCTTAGAATTCTCCTTCCATTTTATGATGCAGTTGCTGCTCATGGCGGATTTGCCCGCCGCAACGACGAGTATTTACGCAGCCAAGCGCAGACTATGATGCCTCTCGGGATGGCTATTTTGTACGTCGCCTGGCTGAACGAAAATCCTATTGGGGCCATGTTGGTATTTGATACAAATGATACCCGCAGCTATGTGCACTCTGCCATGGACTTCGAACACCGTAAACTCAACGCGGGTAAACCTCTTCTAGTTCGCATCATTCTGGACGCGAAGGCGAAAGGATTGACTAAATTCGACTTCTGGGGATCGGCCCCTCCGAACGCTGGACCGGAACATAAGTGGTACGGATTTAGTCAGTTCAAGAAGACCTTCGGTGGACATTTAGTGCACGCTCCAGGAGCATGGGATCTCCCGTTGCTTCCTGGCCGGTATGGTGTCTATGGCGTAGCATGCGCGTTTCGAAAGCAAATTCACAGAGATGTTCAGGTGCGAAATGAAAGGCCACGTATAAAACGGCCCTAGATGCGGAAGTGTCGGAGCTCTATGCCAGAGTTGTTGGCTCTCTTCTTGGGAAGACCGTATTGTTTCGGGCCGCCATTGCCTGGTACCACATGTCGTGGAACAGGCCCGGGTTCGCTTGGCTCCTTATTTGTGGGGCTCGCGGTGAGGAGCATGCAGTATTCAAGCCCTGTCCCGAGGTTCCGCCGCGATGTGGTGGCGATGACCCGCAAACATGGAGCCTCGCGGTCGCAGATGGCCGGCGGTTATGGGATCTGAAGAAGCCACTTGCACGAATGGTTCGGCAGAACCGATGTCGACGACGATGTTCGCCCCCGCCTTACTAGGGCCGAGACGGAGGAATCGCGGGGCTTGGAGCGGCGCAGTCGCTTCCTTGAGATGGAGAGTCAGATCCTGTGTCGGGCTGCGGCGGTCAACGCCCGACGAGGTACCCCCCAAAAAAAGATGGTCTCCGCTGGTTCTCGACCTGGTCGCCGACGGAATCCCCGTCGCGGTGACTTGCCTGCTTCGGGTCCTCCCAGCAGTCCGTCTGCCTGCGGCGGGCCGAACCCGTTACAGCACATTGACCCGCCGCGGCACGGTGGCTAGGTGCATCCTCTACTCTGACGGAGTCAACCCGGCGCTAAGGGGTCATTTACTGGGCGTTGACAGCCTCCACTGAACCCGTCATTGGATAGTCATAGGGCCTTGTATCTCGCGCCGTTGTCCGCAACGACGCGGTATGGCCGGGGGAGGCAGCGGGCGGCGAAGAGCGCCCTCACCCGGCAGAAGAACCCGATCGTCGTCATCGCCTCCTCGTCGGCGAAAGCCCCGATGTAGGCCAGACTCAAGAAGCCGTCCACGGCCGAGTGCAGGTAGGTGTAGGCGACCTTCCCTCCGGCCGGAGCTTGGCCACCTTCGCGGCAGCAGTGCCGCGGCCGTGGGCCCGCAAGCCGCCGCCGTCGGGGATTCGCCCGACCTTTTTCACATCAAGATGCACCATGTGTTCAGCCCAGGCCGCACGGATCCGTCCCGGGGTCCTGCGGGAATTCTCCCCATTAGGGTAGGGTTGCGGGACCGAAAATTCCCCGACGGGAGAGCCCCCGACCCACGGTGCGTGGGCTGAGTGCCACGGCGCGGTGGATCAGGTGACAGTGGATGTGCCGGGTCGACCACTTGCGCTGGCGCCGGAGAACCTCGATGAGTTTCACGACCGCCGCCGGGGTGTGGGTGCTGCGGCACAGCGGGGGCGAGGGGCGATCGACCAACCCGGCTTCGCTGGACTCGAGATAGCGGGCCACCCAGGTTTCCACCGTAGGTTGGCGGATCGGGAACACAGCGGCCATGTGGGTCCTGGGACCCTCTCGTCGAGGAGATGCAACACCATGCGCAGTCGGCCGGTCGGGGTCAGGGGTGCATTAACGTGGGTCAAGAACAGGCTCCCTCGCTCGGACGGACGGTGTAAGAACTTCCCTTCTGTGACGAGGAGCCCATTCTCTACGTCATCGCCGCACACGCGCCAAGAACCTCAGGACCCACAACACTGATAAGTAGGGGATTCTAGCCAAGAGGGCAGGGTGAGGCGCCGTCCGGATGACTTCCGGACGGCGCCTCATGTTGACTCTGTCGGTGCTGACCGGGGAGCGTGCCGGTGGCGACGCGCGGTCAGACTGACATACGCGGGTTGGGTACCGCAGGAAGGTGTTCGGCTGGAGCGAATCGCTCCACGCGTTGCCCCCTGGGAGCACAGGTGGGCCGGCTCGTGGGCGGGGCTTATCCGGCGGCGACCTCGCCCCTCATCTGGTCCGTGACAGACAACGAGCCGCACCACCCGGCCAGCTTCCGGGCGATGGGCACCGTGGCGATGGCGGGGCGTTTCTTGCGCTGGAGCATCCACACCCAGCGCTCCTGCAACCTGCAGTTGCCGCCGTTCCCACGGGCCCGGGCCGCGGCCGGGGCGTTTTCTCACCGGGCCGCGCATGGTGGCCTTGATCCGATAGGCGGGGCAGTGGTGCCAGGAGGCTTCGATCAACAACCGGCGGGCGTGAGGGTGTTTCCGGTCTTGGGTGTCCGGCCCTTGTGCTTGCTCGCTCCGGGGGAGTGCTCGGAGCGCATCAGCCCGGGGCAGGCGCGGATGGTGTTGCTGGTTAAATTGTGCCAGTCGCCGATCTCCACGGCCATGCCGAACCCGGTGAGGGTAGACATTTCGCGCAGAGAGCACTCCCAATGCACCACTGGGGTGAACTGGGAGTCGGCGGCCATCGCGGTCATGGCTTGATCGAGCCGGTGGCGGCGGGCCGGGGTGGCCAGCACGGTCTCGTGCTCGGTGTGGAAGGCCACCCGGGTAGCCGGGGTGGGGAGGTGCTGGCGGGCCAGCCATGCATGATGGGCTCCCGTGCAGGCGGCACCGCTGGTGTAGACGCTGCCGTGGCGCAACAGCAACTTCAATACCCGGTGCCGAGCGCGCATCGAATTTCCCCGGCAGTCCTACCTGGCCCGCACCGGGTCCCGGGCGGCTTCCTGTTCCACCCCGGGAACGGCCATCGCGGTGATGTCGTCCAGGCGCATAGCTAGGTGAGGTGCACAGCGTCGCGGGCATCGGTCTTGAGCCGGTCCACGGAGGGTCATTGCAGCTTCGACGGGGCCGCGACCACGCACCGGACCCCGTCGGCTACCCGGGCCCGCGACAGACCGAAGCCGGTCGGACCGGCCTCGTAGATCACCGCTACCGCTCGGCCAGCCCCCGATCCATCTGCGGATGTGGCCGTGGTCAGGGGTCAGTCTCGCCTGGACCAGTTCGCCGGTGACGCCGTCGATCGCCGCGGCTGCGACCGATCGTCCGTGCACATCCAGGCTAACGCTCGTACGCTCTATAACCACCGGGGCCTCCCACACATGTCGGATAGGCCGAACAGGCGGCCTTGCCCGGTAACCCACAAATCTGAGTGAGCGAGGCCCCCGCACGCAAGCCCGAAGTCACCCGAGTGGTCACTGCATACCGTCTAGGTGTACCCGGCCATGAGGTTGATTGCAGGCGGCTGACCGGCGGGTGTCCGCCGAGTGCGCTGTGGCGTCTTTCAGTGTTGTAGTGCGCGATCCAGGGGACAAGAGCCGCAGCGCGTGCGACGTTGCTGGCGAAGACCTGCCGGTAGGCCCACTCGGTGGCCAGGGTGCGGTTGAAGCGCTCCACCTTCTCGTTCTGCCACGGGCAGCGCGGTCGGATGAACACCTGCTTGGCACCCAGGGTCTCGACGACTGCGCGCAATGACTTCCGGTAGGCCCAGGCGTTGTCGGTCATCACCCGCTCGATCCGGTGAATCCCGTGATCGGCGAGGTAGGCCGCGGCCCGGGCCGAGAACTGCGCGCAGGTGGCGCCCTTCTCATCGGCGAAGATCTCGGAGTAGGCCAGCCCCGAGTGGTTATCGACCATAGAGTGCACGTAGTCGAAGCCGACCCGGGTGCTGCGGTCCCGGGCGATGCTGGCGGACCCACGCCCGTGGGCCCGCCAGCCGCCGCCGTCGGGAACCCTCCCGGGTTTCTTCACGTCCATGTGCACCAGCTCCCCGGGGTTCTCCCGTTCGTAGCGCACCGCAGTGGTCTTCGAGGACCGGATCACCGCACCGGTCAGCGGGTCCAGCTCCCGCAGATACGGGACCTGGTGACGGCGCAAAATCCGGCCCACCGTGCGCGGTGCCAGACCCAGTTCGGGCCCGATCCAGTCCTGGCCCTGCCGGGTGACCGCGCGAAGAGCCAGCACCCGCTGCTCCGTCTGCGCGCACGTGCGGGTCGGGGTGGTGTGCGGGCGCGAGGTGCGATCGTGCAAGCCGGCCTCGCCGTCAGTGTCGTAGCGGGCGATCCAGTGCGCGACGCACTTGCGCGGGATCCCCATCGCGGCGGCGATGTGCGCCTTGGGCATCCCGGAGTGGTGCCGGGCGACGATGAGCAGCCTGCCGTGGACGGTGGTGCGGGCGTTACGGTGGGACACGGGAGCCTCCGTGGTGGATGTGGGCCTTCGACAAGCCACACCCCACCCGGAGGCTCTCCTCACGTAAACACCCTCCTGCTACCAACGTCCTGCCCGGGTACATCTGATATGTAAGAGGCTCCTGTCAATAGGGCAGGGTGAGGCGCCGTCCGGAGTGTTTCCGGACGGCGCCTCTTGTTGACCCTGCCGGTGCTGACCGGGGAGCGTGTCGATGACGACGCGCGGTCAGACTGATATGCGCGGGTTGGGTACCGCAGGACGGTGTTCGGCTGGAGCGGACCGCTTGTCTAGGATCGAGCGTCGCACCGCAACAGCGGGGTCGCGGTGCTGCTCATAGTTGTTTCGCGGATCGCTCCACGCGCTGCCTCCTGGAAGCACCGGTGGGCCAGCTCGTGGGGCCGGAGCCTATCCGGCAGCGGCCTCGTCCATGACGGCCAGGGACCAGCACCATCCGGCCAGTTCCCGGGCGATGGCCACGGTGGCGATGGTGGGGCGCTTCTTGCGCTCGAGCATCCGTACCCAGCGTTCGTGCAACCGGCGGTTGCCGGCGTCCCCGCGGGCCCGGGCCGCGGCCGGGGCGTTGTCCCAGCGGGCGCGCATGGTGGCACCGATCCGATACGCGGGCCGGTGGTGCCAGGCGGCTTCGACCAGCAACCGGCGGGCGTGGGTGTTGCCGGTCTTGGTGATCGGGCCCTGCGACCGGGTAGCCCCGGAGGAGTGCTCGGAAGGCACCAGCCCGACAAAGGAACCGATGGTGTTGCCGGTGAACCGGTGCCAATCCCCAATCTCGACCGCCAGTCCGAACCCGGTCAGCGTGGACACCCCACGCAGGCAGCACAACCGGTGCACCACGGGGGTGAACTCGGAGTCAACGGCCATCGCCGTGATCGCCGCATCCAAACGATTCCGGCGGGCCAGGGTGGCCAGCACGGTCTCGTGCTCAGCGTCAAAAGCCATCCGGGTCGCCGGTGTTCCCAGGTGCTGGCGGGCCAGCCACGCGTGGTGGGCACCGGTCCACGCCGCCCCGTCGGTGTAGACGATGCCGTGGCGCAGCAGCAGTTTCGAGACCCGGTGGCGGGCGCGCATCAGGTCCCCGCGGCAGTCCTCCCTGGCCCGCACCAGGCCCCGGGCGGCCTCCTGCTCCACGGATGGCACGACCACACCGGTGATCTCGTCCAGGCGCAGCAACCGGGCCAGGTGCACCGCGTCGCGGGCATCCGTCTTGATGCGGTCCCCGCAGGGTCGTTGCAGCTTCGAGGGGGCCGCGACCACACACCGGACGCCGTCGGCGCCCAGGGCCCGGGCCAGGCCGAAACCGGTGGGGCCGGCCTCATAGGCCACCGCCACCGGCCCTGGCAGGTCTCCGATCCATCTGCGGATGTGGCCGTGATCAGGGGTCAGTCTCGCCTGGACCAGTTCGCCGGTGGCGCCGTCGATCGCTGCGGCTGCGACCGATCGGGCGTGCACATCCAGGCCGACGCTCGTACGCTCTGTAAACACCGGGGCCTCCCACACATGTCGGATAGGCCGAGCAGGCGGCCCTGCTCGGTAACCCACGAATCTGTGTGAGTGAGGCCCCGGCCCGCAACCCCCAGCGAACCCGGGCGGTCACTACATACCGTCTAGGCGCGCGCGGATTGGGGATTGTGGCATAAATACGGATTACCCAAACGACTTACGAGTCTTGACTACCTCACTGGAATGAGACTCGCCTGAACGCTTCGGAGGAGAGCTGAGGTGAGCTTGTGCACGCAACTCGAGAAAAAGGCGATCACGGCATTCTGAAATCGGTGCCTCAAATGGCCCCCGGTAAGTTGTGTAAACACATGGGTATTGATATTGACAAAAGCTCAATGCGAGTCGATCGAGGGCGGTGCTGCTTCTGCCAGGTTTCATGGTCACCAAACTCTAGGCAATTGATAATCCTTAAAGGGAGATTATCTTGACCGAGTCGGGCCTCATGCATAACGGTGTGCATGCCACATTATTGCGTTTGAAGAAGTCGCGCCCATACATTGACTGATGGCCAGCAACCCGGCATTTTTCGACTTTTGTAAGGCGATGGTTTCTTGGTGCATCGAGAGCCTGTTCCAAAACATGTCTATGGCTACGACCGTTGCATTCGCTATCCTGCTCGTCGGTTCGGTGGTCAATCTGGGTCAAAGTATTTTCGCCCGCTCGTCTCGAACGTTCGTAGAGCCACGGAGGGCAAGTGTCGAGATCCGAGCAAGAATAAATCAAAAAGCACCGCGTATGCACAACACAGTGCGACGACGCTCCGCCAAGTTGGCCTAGCGTGCGGTACTTGATTGCGGCGAACTCTCTTGAAGCGCACAAGCGGGGAAATGGTGATCTGCAAATGCGGCTATATTGTCGATATTCATGCTGAGGCGGGCGCCGTTGTGCCTAATAGATGGTGCTCATTTATGTGGTGCATGTAATACTGTCGCATTGTTCGATTTGGTTCATATGAATTCCTTTCCGCTGCTCGGCCTATCGTACGGATCGCCGGAAGCAGTATGCCCATAAAGACTGCCCGCGCAGAATGTCAGTCTGCGTGGCCTTGTGCATAAGTGCAATGAAAAATATGCGCATATCGATTTGTGTGGGGCATCTGGCTTCAGTCGGGGACTTACGGGTTGTCAGTGGCAAATTGGATAATCGGAGCTTATCAGAGAGGTTATTGCCATAAAAGGAGTCGTGTCATTCGTGTCTGGTTTGTTGATCGGAGGAATCCACTGCGACCTGAATAAAAGAAAAATTGTCTCACCAGTACGTTCCAGGCTAGCGTTCTGGTACTATCGCCATGGATGCGTGAATGACTAGGACATGTCCTAGGATTTTCACGGTCCGTCCACTACTTGGGCACACGATGTGGGGGCCAATTGCATGTAGCCCCATGGGTGAGGGGGACTAGATTGTATCCCGGGCAAATACATGGGCGTAAGGGATTAAACGTGTGGCGTTCGTGCGCGGTGGGGCGCAAAATATCCATGGCTACTCATGCGATTTATCGTTCTAAGCACGACTCCATCAAAGTGAAAATATGGGTCAGTCGGGAACCTGATTCGACAGAGACTGATGCGCGTGTGCATAGAGTGCTAAGGGTGTTTACCCTGGCGAATTCGACGGGGGCGTACGGCGGCCCAGCAGAAACGGCGGCGCGGCAGAGTCGAATTGCAGCCGACCTGGGTTATAGAGTGCAGATGCTGGCAGGCCGCTTGCCGTGTGACGCGCCTTACAGGCGGGGACAACCATACAAGCAAGTTTTTGTGCCCGTCAAGACGTTAGCTCCATTCAGTGGCGGATTCTCGTCAATGTTCTCGTGGGCACTCGCACGGCAACTGTGGCGTTCAGTTGGGTGCGTGGACATAGTCCATGTGAGTTTTGCTCGCGAAATGATTCCTGCTGTGGCGGCATTCTTTAGTATTGTTCGCCGACGTCGATTGATAATCCAGCCTCATGGGATGCTGACTTCACGTCTAGGTCTGAAGCAGTTCTTTGCTGATATTGTTGCCAGGCCGCTGTATCGGTGTGCTGACGTAGTCGTCGCACTGACTGAACACGAAAAAGCGGACCTCGCGACATGGTGCCCTAGGTACAAGGGCGAGTACGTCGTTTGCGGTAATCCCGTGCCCGGCCACGACCGATCTAGAGTGCGCCAACCAGCAAAGTCGCCAACGGCGCTGTTTGTGGCCCGGCTTCATCCTCGCAAACGGGTTGGAACATTTGTCGAAGCCGCTTGGCTGGATTCTGAATCTAAACTCGCCCGATTTGTGGTTGCGGGGCCAGATGGAGGAGACCTCGATATCGTAACAGCAGCATCGCGGGCACTACCCAATTTTGACTATGTCGGAGCCGTGGCCCCTGAAAAAGTACTGGATCTTTTAGACAGTGCAGATGTCTTCGTTCTAACATCCGTTAAGGAGCCTTGGGGCAATGTTTTGGTCAGCGCTCTTAGTCTAGGTATTCCCGTGATTGTCAATCAATCGGCGGCTCTCGCCGAGACGATTCAGCAGTTCGGCGCGGGCGTGGTGGTTGAGGATGGGAATGCCCATGCGGTACATGCAGCACTATCAGAGCTCCTTCAGGATAAAGTGTTTTACGAGGCATGCTCCAGAGGCGCTTTGCATCTTATTCAACAGAGGATGGGTGCAGGTACGCAGGAGGCGTTCCTATTGCGCCTTTATGGATGATTGTTCGCAATGGCTGAATATCCGGAGTGCGCATACAATTGGGATGATGCGAATGCGTGTCACCCGGCGTTTGCCATCCGTCGGGTCTGTGACGGGCTGATACGCTGCTTCACTGCCGCAGCCGTCACAAGGGGCCTCACTACAACAACTCGGTGTTGCATCGACCGATGTAACTCGCGCTGTACGTCGCTGTGCGCTACGCCCAGCGTGCCAGGCAATCCGGGCTGTTCCCTCGATGGGATCGATCGGTGACAGCTACGACTGCGGCCTCATGGAATCTCTGCGGTCACGCATGCAGGTCGAGCTCCTCGGCCGCCGTCGCTGGGAGCGAGGGTCAAGCTGGCTAACGCGATCTTCAACTACCTCGAAAGCTGGCACAACCGGCGCCGCTCTGTGTTGGGCCCGTTCCCGCTGGCAACAGAGGAGTCCGCCGGCGGCGATGACGTAACCTCGGACGGCGAAACCCGAGCTTTGCCGCTCGTCACGATCCTCCGCGATGCGGAGAGGCTCATGAGCCGCCCCATCCGTGGCATAACTAGACCGCCTTCGACTCCGCAGCCGCACGATGTCTGAGGCATGGCTGGTGGTGGGGCTGGGCAATCCCGGCCCCGAGTACGCCCGCACCCGGCACAACGTGGGACAGATGGTCCTCGACGAGCTGGCCTCCCGGCTCGGCGGGTCCTTCAAGGCGCACAAGGCTCGAGACCCGGTTGCGCCCGGGCGGGCCGCGCGTAGTGCTGGCCAAGCCGATGACCTACATGAACACCTCTGGCGG
>NZ_WOGU01000028.1:0-11347 GCF_009735315.1 Kocuria sediminis | reverse complement strand
AGGGCCAGGCCCACCCCGGCCAGCAGCGCGAACAGCGCGGCCGAGTCCCCGGCGAAGAGCAGGTAGCTCCACGTCGGTTCCCCGGTGGTCTCGGTCTCCTCCGGCAGGATGTGCACGGCGATCAACCCGATTAGCGCCAGGCCGCGGGCCGCGTCCACACCGACCAGGCGCGGCGTGCCACCCCACCGACCGGTGCGACCGGCGCCGCGGCCGTCCTGCGGACGAACCGCGGAGTCCCCGCCGTTGCTCATCTCGACCCCTCCTGGTGGTGCCCGGACCCGGGCGGCACTAGGGCCCGATGAGGAGGAAGCAGCAGGCGCCCGGAACCCGTCCGTAGGCCCTGCATCTCCCCTGCACCTTGCCCTGCGCCTTCCCCCGGCACTGCCCCCAGGATGGGGCGCCCGGGTGGCGGTCGGGTCGAGCCCACATGGAGATTCGATCAAGAAACCGGTCGCCCCTAGAAGGCTCACCATGGTCTGCGGAAGTCGACGACGGGCGGATACTAAGCAGATGCGACCCCGCCATCGACAAATCCCTACAGCAGCACGGTCCGCCGCTAACCGTGTCCTAGGTCAAGCTGCGTCGCTGAGAAGTTCACAAGAACCCTGCCATTGTGGCTCTCAGTGTTGATGCGCGAACGGCTGTAGCGGTAGCTATGGCCTTGCTTCCAGGAGTTGCTGTTGCTGGTGGTGCCGACGGGCCTGGATCTGTGCCCTAGTCCGATCAGCATGTTGCCGCGACTGGGACTCGAAGTCCACGACGATACGGGCAATCAATGCCACCGCCGCGATGAGGAGCAGAACGATCGCCGCCGGCTCGGGTGCAGCACTAGTTCCGACCGACAAGCTCAGCTCGATCATGGCCGCCACAGCTGCCGTGCCGCCCGCGCCTGTGGCGATGCTCATCAACATTCCTGCCATGGGGAGCCTCCCGGGGATGAGCACTAGACGTTTGTCTATGCAAAACAGGCTAGTAACGTGACTCCCCAGTAATCAAGAGAGGACGCGTGTCACGTGTCCACATTTTGAGACAGGATGGAGGCCCCGCTCACCCCCTGCCTGCCTCTGATGGGGCGACGGCACTACCGCAAGAGTGGGTGACACCTGGGTTGGTTTGCTGTACGAGAAGAGGCCATATGTGGAACCCATAGGGGACCTCGAGCAGGTTCCGATGAAGCCACCCGGAGCTCAAGCAACCCGGCGTAGTCGTCATGCCCGTTTACCCCGCGCGATGAAAAGGCCCGCACAGGTGCGCCATACGCATCACGATGTCCACACGCACAACGTACTCAGATGGTCGTCGCCTGCGGCAGCTCCCGGATCCGCCGATAGAGCGTCGCCCGCGACATCCCGAGGTCCTTGGCCACTTGGGTGGCCGGCTCACCGCCCTCGATCAGCCGCAGCCCGTTGCGGATCTGCGAGTCCGTGAAGGTCTGGCGCCGCCCGCCCAGATCCTTGCCGGCGGCCCTCCGCTTGGCCACCGAGTCGGTGATCCGCTCCCGCTTGATCTCCAGCTCCATCTGGGCCAGGGCGGCCATCACCGTGAAGACCATCGACCCCATCGGGGTCGCGGTGTCCACGTCTCCCCCACCCAGGTTGAGCACCCGTAGCCCGGCTCCCCTGCCTCGCAGTGCTTCGGCGAAGGCCAGCATGTTCTGCGTCGACCGCCCCAATCGGTCCAGTGTAGTAATGACCAGCGTGTCGCCCTCCTCGAGCGCGTCCACCGCCTTGTCGAAGGCCGGACGGGACGCACGTCCTCCAGACACTCCATGGTCCACATAGATGTCATCGCGTCGCACGCCGGCGGCGAGCAAGTCAGCCACTTGACGGTCGGCGTCCTGTTGCCGCGTCGACACCCTGGCGTACCCGATTAGCTTCCCCATGTCCACCTCATCTGTCTCGCAACTGACGTTGAGTATCCGATTCTAGGGGCATGGATAAAGCACAAGGATGCGAGACACCCGGATCCGCGGAATCATGCGGGAGCAAATTTCCCGGACGAGACGTCTCGCATCCCCTGGCTTGAGAGACGATGGGTCCTGTGCCCTCAGAGCTCGGGGTGTTGCCCTAAACAGGGGATCGCCCGTCCTATGGTGGGGAGGTGGAAAACGAGGACATCACAACTGAAAAATTGCGTGCAGCTGCTATCCGCGTCGCCGCATCAGTTATGGCCGACGATCTCGCCGATCGGCCACTGGAAGTCATCCTCGAACAGCTCCTTATCACACACGCACCGCAGCCGATCGTCATCGACGTAGCCGATCGCTACTACGAGCATGACGGAAGCCGGTTCGAATTGAAGTACCCGTTTCGTGGTGATTTGAAACTGCTCATAGAGGTGAGCGAAATGGTGAGTAGAGGACAATCAACAGGTGGCCAGTCGGTCGCCGAGTTCGCGTTCAACGTTGATCACCAACTCGGGGAAGACTTCGCTGACCAACTTGCCCAACTTGTCACAAAAATCGAGGAGAAACTCCTCGAGGACGTACGCACCGCTAACGAAATAATCGGGCAACGTCAGGCTGTATTCGCGGAAACGTTGCGTGCAGAGCTGCAGCCACGTTGGAAGATGACTCGGGCCCTGCGTGGGGCGATGGAGCAATTGCAGGTGCCGCTGACACGGCCAACAAGCGGCCGTGTTGAGGTACCCGTTCGACCGGCGCCGCTGTCGATGCGGGTACTCGAAGAGGCGGCGGCTACTGGGGCGCCACAGTGGGCTCTGGCCGATGACATGGCGGAATCGGTCGTTCAGACAATCGCTTCGTTCTCAAAAGCACTCGAGCGCCTGCCGGGAACAACCAAAAAACTACTGGAGCAGGACGAAGAGACACTGCGTGATGTGCTGCTGTTCGTGCTAAACGCCAACTTCCAGGGACAGGTCACGGGTGAGACTTTCATCGGTCAGGGCAAGTCAGACTTGTTGCTGCGATGGAAGGACCGCGACGCTTTCGTGGGTGAATGCAAGATTTGGAAGGGCCCTCAGGCACTGACTGCCGGACTGGAACAACTACTGACCAGGTACACCTTGTGGCGGCAGTCCCGCATCGCGCTGATCGTGTTCATGCGCGGCCACAGGAATGTCACCGATCTGATTGATTCGGCTCACGCAGCGATCAGCGCACACCCGCGCACACAAAGGTTGATCGATGCAAGTGAACCGGCTTCCCGTGGGGACTACGAAGTTCTGGCTAGTGATGACGAGAAGCGACTGGCACACCTCACGTTCCTGCCTGTGGTGATCGATTGATAGACGGGGACTGGTGGCAACAACTACTCATGCGGGGGATCACCCAGGCGATCTCCGTCGAAGCGCTTTTCAGCAGCCAGCGTTCCTTTGAGTACCGAGGCTGAGCGCCGCCGCCGCCGAGAGCTGATGAAGCGGCATACGCGGTGGGGGCGTGTCACGCCCAAGGATGTGCAGGCCTTTCGAGAGTTGAGCGAGGGCGACAAGCTGTTCGTATTGACAGAGGTACTAGCTCGGGGCGGAAGCGCGGGCAACACCTCTGGAGTGGCCCTGCTTATCGGTCTTTCAGCCCTGATCGTCAGCGCGGGCAAGGGCGTAATTGAGCCATTGATACCACTGTTGGTCTTGGCCGTGACGTTCCTGGGACTACTCACTCTTGCCGTAAATTCTCGGATGCATAACGCTGATAATCGAGCGCGAATCTACGAGAAATACCTGACAGATACAGCCAATAGGGAACTCGTCGACGAAGGCAGAGTAGCAAGGTTTGACAACCACAGAATCCGTCGCCCTGCTCACGTAGCGCCACGGCTCCTACGTCGAGGTTCGAGATAAGGTCCGACACGCCCTCACGGAGGATCCGGATGACTCCTGCTTCTCAATCCCCTGGCAGGGGAGAGCGCCAGGCAGATTTTCAGCCCACCCATGGGAAGTTAGTTCGGCTAGAGTAATTCAGCCGTGTATATATTGACGGTGCAAGCCATGATGGAATCAATGAAAAGGGGCTGAGTTGGCGCAGAGCGTGAAAATTATTCTGGAAGACGACCTCGAGGGTGGTCCTGCTGACGAGACCGTCCAGTTCAGTCTGGACGGCCGGCAGTACGAGATCGACCTTTCTACCGCCAATGCCGAGAAGCTGCGGGAGGCCCTGCGCCCCTACGCAGCCGCTGGCCGGCGAGCCCAGTCCAAACCCACCCGGACCACTACGTCCCCCTCTTCCGGTGGTAACCCGGAGACGGCGAAGATCCGCGCCTGGGCGAAGGACAACGGATACAAGGTCTCCGACCGCGGCCGGATCCACCAGTCCGTCAAGGACGCCTACTACGCCGCTCAGTAGACCCCCACTCCCCCACCCGGACACGCCTTCGGACCTGTCCGGGGTGATCCGGGACATCGGGGCTCGTGCCAGCAGCCACGGCCGCGGCATCGCCACCGAACGCCTCGGGACAGAGCTCGAGCGCGGGAGCCGTTAGCGTGGTCACTTCCTCTCGGTGAGCAGCGGGTGACGGACTGACGGTCCCTGTCCGGCCCAGGATTGCCGGGACGCCCCGCGTCCACACTGGACAGCGCTGGTCGTCCCTTCGGCCCCCGACAACTGCCCCTCGCTGGGGGTCAGCCCTGGCCCCATACGGACGGGGAGTGGGCACCCGCGTCGTTCGACAACCCACGGAACCACCCACCCCATCCCGCCGCCTGTCCAAAGAATGAGGAACCCGACCCACCACCACCGGTGAGCCGGGTTCCTTCCTCTTGGACCATGGGAAAACAGCCCGCAGTTACGCCCCTCCCCCACCGGGGCCCGGGTGTTATCGGTTGATCTGTTGGGCGTAGGCGCGCACCGCGTTCTCGATCACGGCCCGGGCGGTGCCGTCGTGCTCGGTGAGCTCCTCGATCAGGTCGGAGACGTCCTGGGCCACCCGCACCCCGAGCTGGATGGTGGGTTCCCGGCGCGGCCGCCCCCGCCCGCGCTTGGGCGCAGACACCGCGGGTTCCGCTGCCGGTGCCGCCTGCACCGGCGGGGACGACACCACCGGCGGGGACGACACCACCGGTGTCGCGGGCTGGGGTGAGGTAGCGCGTGGGGGTGTGTAGTCGACCGGGTCGATGTGCTCATCCGGGGCCGGGCGGGGCCGGCGACGCTGGAGCGAGGCGGGACGCTCGGGCTTCTCGGTCATCGCAGCACCTTCTTCGCGATCGCGGTGTAGGCATCCAGCACCCGGGCGCCCTTGCGGTACTGGCCGTACCACTCCCCCGAAATCCGCACCTCCTGGACGATGGCCCGGTCGGGGATCAGCGGCTCCAGGAACAACCCCGTGGCCCGCAGCTCCTCAAGGCTGGCCACGGCCGCCCGGCTCATGATCGTCTCCTTCACCCCGCCCACGACGATGCCGGCTTCGGTGAGGGTGTCCGGGGCGCCGAGATGCTGGCGGTGCCGGCGGAACTGGGCGACCGTGCGCCGGGCCCCTTCCACCCCGTCGATGCCGTCGCTGGTGGCGGTGGCGGCGTAGACCACGGTGTCCGCCGCGTTCAACGCCGACAGCGTCAACGGACCGCCCTGCCGGTTGGGGCAGTCGATGACCACCACATCGGCCGACAGACCGGTCAGGGAGATCTTCAGCCGCAGCTCCGCATGATCAGCCCGGTCTGCCTCCCGGTTGGAGACGTTGCGAGCCGAGGGAATCACCCGCAGGTTCGGGTGCCACCCACTGGGCACCGCGAGATCCTCGGCCCAGCCTTCAGGATTCTCATCACCCAAGATCGCACCGACGTGCATTCCTTCAGCCGATGGCTGCACTCCGAACCACTTGGTGGAAGCCGCACGGGGGTCGAGATCAACGAGTACTACTTGGTGCCCCTCAGCGGCAGCGACCATTGCTAGGGAGACAGCGGTGGTCGTCTTGGTGACACCGCCAGATTCGCTGTAGACCATCAGGGTTTGCATGCGTTCATGCTACCAAGCTAGGGAGCATTTTATCTAGCTATACATATACCTCGCTTGCTCGCTAGCCACCATGATAGCTAGAGATCTATCTACCAAAAAATGTAGATGCTGGTCTTGTCCGGGCGTTGAGGCTCCCGCTGCTTCCCTTTGGCAATCATTTTGGAGGCCCGCCAGGGCCGAGAAAATGTGCGGCAGTCCTCGTCCGCTGACTTACTTCAGTGAGTCGGCGGCTAGCTCGCACCATGGCAAACTCCCCGTCGATTCGAGCTCCTTCGTAGGCTCAGGGCATGACTAAATCCCCCCAGGAGTCGTTGCTCTCCGTGTCTGAAGAGGAGCTGGCTCACCTTCGTCGGTTCCTGATTAAGCTCGACCACTCCCTTGCCTCGTTCGACCCCATGAAGATGCCGCCGGCGGTTCACGCCAAAACGTCCCTTGCAGGAGATGACAAACACATGGGCGGTTGGCCGATCAGCATGTTCGCCCATTCCGGCCTCGTGGCTACAGCAGGGAATCTGGCGTCTCTCCGCGACTTGATCGTGATTGAGGAGGGTGATGGCCATGTACAGGTTCGTGCCCGGGCCCATGGGCCGTTCGCACTGGTGCGGGCGGCGCTGGAAAGCGCAGCTCAGGTGGCGTGGGTGATGTCTCCACACGGTCGCTACGAGCGGATCGCGCGAAGGTGGGCCCTGCGACACGATGAACTGCAGATGCAGCAATACTCCATGGAGGATTACCTCGAAGATTCAAAGCTCAAGGAGATCGCCCAGCGAGATATTGAGAAGCTTGGCCGGGCCCGCGCTCGTATGCGCGAGCTCATCGACGGCACCCCCTCCCTCACTTGGAGACAGGTTAGGAATCAGGATTCTAAGTGGACCTCGCTATTCAAAGACCTGGAAGCCCGTCACGAGCTGTTCCAGGATGTGCGGTTACTGTCCATCTGGCGCATCTGCTCCGGCTTGTCCCACAGCAAGGAGTGGGCGGGGCTGCACTCTCTAACGCACAAGCCATTGGAAGGTGCTGCCGAGGCCGGATCAGCTGATTCGCTTCCCCACCTCGTCGGGATGGACTACGAAACTCTCTCCACATACGGATCGGCCGCAGCGTTCATGATGGACCTGGCAGTATCGCTGTACCGGCGAGGGCTGACGGTCCAGCGATGACCCAGGGCCGCGTCGACTTTTACGAAACGGTGCGCAACTCAGCCCAGTCAGTGGTGTAGCGCGGGGACAGGTCGGCTTGGCGGTTGGCCCAGGGGGTGGGGGCGTGGGCGCCGAGTCGGCCCAGGGCGAGGGTGCCGGTGCCGAAGCGGCGGTTCACGGCGTCGATGAGCTCCCCGATCGGGGCCGGCTGCTCGAGTACTCCCGGCAGAACAGGCACGGACCCCTCGGGGGCGAGGTCCATACAGAGGATGCCGGCGCGCATGTAGGACATCCCGTGCACCAGCTTGGGCGCCAGTGCTGCGCGGGCCGCGGCCACCAGGGGAGTGGGTTCATTGGTGGGCACGGCCAGGCGCACGTGCGCGGAGACATTGTGGGTGGGCCCGGGCCGGTGCGGGGAGGTGCTCGCGAACACTGTGAAGCGCCCGGTGACCTCGCCTTCCTTCCGGAGCCGGCGGGAGGCGCGTTGGGCGAACTCGGCCACCGCGGCCCCGACGATCTCGGGGTCCCAGATGGGGTCCGGGAAGGATCGGGAGACCAGGATCTGGGCCTTGGTGGCGACCTCGTCCTCGACGGGGATGGCGGGGAAGCCGTTGAGCTCCAGGACGGTGCGCATCTGCACCACGGAGAACTTGTGGCGGATGGCCACCGGGTCGGCATCGCGCAGGTCGGCGATGGTCTCGATGCCCATTGCTTCCAGGCGCTTGGCCAGCCGTCCGGCGATGCCCCAGACCTCGGTGACGGGCAGGGCCTCCATGAGCTTCTCCCAGTACCCGTCGGGGGCCTGGTCCCAGTGGACCACCCCGCCGGTGGCGGGCAGCTTCTTGGCGGTCTCGGTGGCGATCTTTGCCCGCGTCTTGGAGCTGGCGATGCCGATGCTCACCGGTAGTCCGACGTTGCGGGCCACGGTGGCCTTCAGTCGGCGGGCCCACCGGGTCTGCTCCTCGGGGGTGCCCTGGGGTGGGAGGAGGAAGCATTCGTCGATGGAGTACACCTCCTGGCCCAGTGCGTGGCGGGCCAGCAGCAGCATCACCCGCTCCGACAGGTCGGCGTAGAGCTGGTAGTTGGAGGAGCGCTTTTCCAGTCCCCAGCGTGTGGCGTCGGCGCGCAGCTGGAACCAGGGGTCACCCATCTTGATCCCCAGTGCTTTGGCTTCGGGGGAGCGGGCGACCACGCAGCCGTCGTTGTTGGAGAGCACCACCAGCGGCTTGCTCGCCAAGGAGGGCTCGAAGAGGGCCTCGCAGGAGGCGTAGAAGTTGTTCACGTCCACCAGGGCAATCACGGGGTACCACCTTGTTTGGCCCGGCTAGTGCAGTTTCCGGGAGTGGACGTGGTGGATCGAGTAGGTCACCACACCCCATACCTGGAGCTGGGTCATCGAGGGAATCGTGATGTCGGGATAGGCGGGGTTCTCCGCGTGGAGGACCACGCCGTGGTCGTGGACGTGCAGGCGTTTGACGGTGAACTCGTCGTCGTAGACGGCGATCACTACATCACCGTGTTTGGGGGTGATGGATCGGTCCACGAGGATTTCGTCGCCGTGGTAGATCCCGGCTCCTTCCATGGAGTCTCCGGTGACCCGGAATGCGTAGGTGGAGGTGACGTCTCTGATCAGGACCTCGTTGAGGTCGATCCGGCCGTCGTCGAAGCTGTCCTGGGCAGGGGAGGGGAAGCCAGCCGGGACTCGGACCAGGACCGCAGAGACCAGCACGGGGCGGTCAATGGTGAGCGGAACTGGGTGTCTCATGCCGCCAGGATAGAACACATATTCTAAAGCTCAGCACATGAACACAATTGACTCGTACAGATATACGGTTTGGCTAGTGCCGATGCTGCGGATTCTCCCCCGCCGACCGGACACGCCAAGGGTCCGGCTACGGAGCCGAGGCGGGCGCACCAGCGGCCTGGTTCTGGCCGGCGGCGATCTGGGCGGCCCAACGTTGCCGGAACGGCTGGCGAGGGCCATGGGCGTAGGAGGACGCTGGGACGGCCGCGGCGGCCGCCGTGCGGGCCGCGTAGCGTTCGGCGGCCGCCCGTGCTGCCGCCCGGCGCTGGGCGGCCTCGGCGGCGACCCGCTGGTCCCGCGACCGCATCGGGGTGCCGTCGGAGTGGGTCCAGGCGCGCATCCGGGCGCCCAACCAGGCGGCGGGGTTGTCGATGCCCTCCACGGTCAGGAAGCCGTAGCGGGTGCCCTGAGGGGTCCAGTCCAGGGCGGTGAGCACATCAGCGATGGTCCATCCGGCCTGGAAGAACGGGCGGCACACGCTCACCACGTGGGCGGTTGTGAGCTGGCGCAGCACGATGGCCTCGTGCTGGAGCTCCAGGGCCGCCGCCCGTTGAGTCTCCTTCCGCGCCCGACGGGTCACCCGTTCCGTCAAAGGCTCCGTCGTCGCATGACGGGGCCACAGCGGGGCTGTACGACGGCTCAGGGCGGCGACCACCTCGCGCCGCTGTGCGGCGCGTTTTCGGGTCGGTCGCGGCGTAGCCGCGTCCTTCGGGGAAAGTTCTTCGCGCGCGTGCGGGGAAAGACTCTCCCACTTCGTGGGGACCGGGGTGTCAGTTATCTCCACAGGCTCAACTGCCGGCTGGACGGTGTTGTGGATGAGGGCGTAGACGGGGGCCTCGCCCTGGGTGCGGCCGGTGGCGGCCGGGGTGCGCCCCGCGCTGCGGCCGGTGGCCACCACGGCCAGCAGCCCGGCCTCGCGCAGGTGACGGATCACCCGCGCCACGGTGGAGCGGGAGCGGTCAATCTTCGCAGCGACCCAGTCCCAGGTCGTGCGCCAGGTGCGCGAGGCGGGGTCCTGCTGGCGGCAGATGATCTCGACGACGGCCAGCAGGTTCGCCCGGGCATCGGCACGCATCAACTCCAGGCTGGGGTGCTCCAGGACGGCTCGGCGCCAGGCGGCGACGTGCTTGACGAGCTGGCACCCCTTGGGCACCGCCCGCAGCACGACAGCCTTGGAACGCTCATGCTCCACCCGCACCCGACGGGTACGCGAGGGGAACTCTCGAGCGGTCTCGAGGGCAGCGTCAGGGGAGGAGTGTGACCGAAAATCGGCATGCGTCAGTGAGGAGGGGTCCCCTTGCGGGAACGCCTCAGGTACACTAGGGGACACAACAGTCCCCTGGTAATGGGTTCATATGCGGTTCTCATCCGGTTTCTGTTGAACCAGCTGTTCTAGGTCGCCAAACTCACGACAGCTGATTGACTTCGACGGCCCGCCCTGCAAGGCGGGCCGTCAGTCGTTTAAGCGGTTTTGGTGATGGGAAGCTCCTCAGCGTTCTGCCGATCGTCTATCGCGTTCGGCAATCCGTGGTCGCGGTCGATCAGCGCACCGATGTAATCGGCCTGGGACAGGCCAAGAGCGGCCGCCTTCTCAAAAGCGCGGCGGTGCTGTTCAGGGAGCACCCGCATGCTGAACGGGACTCTGCGCCCGATCATCTTGGGGGGCTCGTATTCCTTCATGTGCTCAGCATGACACATGTACATGACAGTGAACAGCGTCAAGTCCCCGTGTCGGGCTTACTTGCTGCTACCCATGTCATGTGTCTGGTGGCCGACGACGTCCCACTGGTTGTTGTGCTTCTCGAGGTAGATGACGACGTGGCGTTGGCCGGTGGCCTCGATCGGGTGGCTGTCGCGGCTGATCCATCGCCAGGTGAGGTCGTAGGCGCGGATGGCTTTGTCTGCGGCGACGTCGCGGGTGACGTCGCCGACGGCTGGGATGAGGCTGGGGGCGCTGTAGGCCTGGTGTTCTGCTGGTTCGAGCCAGGCGGCTTGGTTGCCGTTGCGCTCGGGCTCGACCTGATGGGCGGCCCACTCTTGGGACATCAACGGTGTGGCGCGGATGGCGGCGGCGGTTTGGGTGCGGTCGGTGGCTGTGTCCCAGGAGTGCAGCATCAGCGCGGCGGTTTCGGCTGTGGCCTCCACATCGGCCCGGTCCGCGCTGCCCGGATCGGGGAAGGTGCCTTCTCCGGGGGTGAGCTCGGTGGGGGAGGGCGTGGCCGTGGCAGGAGTGGTGGTCTGCTCGCTGGTCGGCTGTGTCCCCTCGGGCCCGCAGGCGGTCAGGGGCAGCAGGCACAGGGTCAGGGCGGTGATCAGGCGGTGTCGGGTCATTTCGGCCATGCTCCTTTCTGTTTGAGGATGGGCTCGGGGTCGATGTTGTGTCCCTGGTAGGGGAAGACGAGGTCGGGGGCGTCGGAAAAAAGAAGCGTCCGCGGTTGCCCTCGGTGCCGATGACGTCGCCGCGTTTGAGCTTTTGGCCTTTGGCCACGTCCCAGGAGT
>NZ_WOGU01000027.1:0-17806 GCF_009735315.1 Kocuria sediminis | reverse complement strand
CGGCGCGACGAGCGTCAGGGCGAGCGGGGTCCGCGCCGTGAGGGTGAGGGCTACCGGGGCCGCCGTGACGACCGCACCGACGTCTCCACGCACCGTCACCACGCTCCCGAGATCGACGAGGACATCACCGGACGGGAGCTCGACAAGCCGACCCGCGCGCAGCTGGGGGCCCTCGAGCCCCGCAACGCCGAGGCCGTCGCCAAGCACCTGGTCATGGCGGGCCGCTACCTGTCCGACGACCCCGCGCTGGCCCTCGAGCACGCGCAGGCCGCGGGCCGCCGCGGCGGCCGCATCGCCGCGGTCCGGGAGGCCACGGGCGTCGCGGCCTACGAGGCGGGGGACTACGCGCTGGCGCTCAAGGAGCTGCGCACGTTCCGGCGGATGACCGGCGCCGAGATCCACCTTCCCCTCATGGTTGACTGCGAACGCGCGCTGGGTCGCACCGACAAGGCGGTCGAGCTCGCGACGTCCGAGGCCGCCGCGTCCCTCGAGACGAGCGAGCGGGTCGAGCTCGCCATCGTCCTCGCCGGCATGCGCCGTGATCAGGGGGACGCCCAGGGCGCCGTCGACGCGCTGAGCATTCCCCAGCTCGACAAGAACCGTGGCTTCTCCTACAGCCCCCGCCTGTTCCGCGCCTACGCCGAGGCGCTGCGAGGTGTCGGCCGGGCACGCGAGGCGCTCACCTGGGACCGGCAGGCCGTGGTGGCCGAGGCGGCGCTGGGGATCGGCCAGTTCGCCGAACCCGAGATCCTCGACTTCGACGACGAGGACGAGGCCGAGCAGGCACCGCCCACCGGCGTCGCCCTGGCCGAGCCGGAGGCCGCCGTGGAGGACGCGACCGTCACCGACGCCGCGGGCGCCGTGGCGTCCGAGGAGGCCCCGGCCGGTCTGCGGGACGAGCCGGACGGCAGCACGGACGACAACGCGGACGACGAGTCCGACGACGTGCTCGACGAGGGCACCGACGAGGAGCCCGACGACTCCGAGGATGGTTCGGAGGGAGACCTGGACCCGGACGACGACTTCGAGGGCGGTGCGGAGGAGGACCTGGACCCGGACGACGACGAGGAGCTCCTGGACTCCGAGGAGCACGGTGCCGCCCCGGACGATCCGTCCGACGACGGCGAGGGACGCGGTGCCGAGGATGTCTGAGCGCCTTCTCGACCGCTACGACGCGGTCCTGAGCGACCTGGACGGCGTCGTCTACGCCGGTCCGCACGCGATCCCGGGGGCACCGGAGGTGCTGCGCCGGATCTCCTCGGAGGGCGTGCCCGTGATCTACGTGACGAACAACGCCTCGCGCTCCGTCGCCACGGTCGCGGCGCACCTCACGGACCTGGGCGTGCCCACCGGCTCCGAGGGCGTGGCGAGCTCGGCCCAGGCCGGCGCCGAGCTGCTGGCGCAGCGTCTGCCCGCCGGCACGAAGGTGCTCCTCACGGGGTCGCAGGCTCTCGCGGACGTGGTCGCGGACGCGGGGCTCGTGCCGGTCCGCACGCAGGAGGAGGAGCCCCGCGCCGTCATCCAGGGGTTCGACCCCGGCATCGGCTGGGCGCAGCTGGCCGAGGCGTCCTACACCCTCGCCGATCCCGGCGTGCTGTGGGTCGCGACCAACACCGACCTCTCCATTCCGCAGGCCCGGGGACTGGCCCCGGGCAACGGGACCCTGGTGGCGGCGGTCGCCGCCGCCACCGGGCGGACGCCGGTGGTGGCGGGCAAGCCGGAGGCCCCCATCTTCCGCACCGCCGCCGAGCGCGCGGGCAGCACACGGCCGGTGGTGCTGGGGGACCGGCTCGACACCGACATCCGGGGCGGCAACGCGGCCGGGTTCGCCACGGTGGCGGTCCTCACCGGCGTGGACACGCTCGAGACGATCCTGGCCGCGTGCAGCGCGGAGCGCCCCGACCACGTCGTCGGGACCCTGGAGGAGCTCTTCGCCCCCTGTCCAGAGGTCGAGGTCACCGCCTCGCCGGGCGGCCACGAGGCGCGCTGCGGGGCGGCGACCGCCGAGACGGACGGCGCCCGCGTGCGGATCCGGGGGTCCCGGGGAGACCTGGACGCCTGGCGGGCCGCGTGCGGGGCCTGGTGGGCCGCCCACCCCGACGCGGAGGCGCCCGTGGCCCCGGTCCTGGAGTGGGAGGCCACGGCGTGAGCCCCGACGCCGGCACCGCGTCCCCGACGGGTCACGCCCGGGTGGACGCGGTGCTCGAGCGGGCCGCGGAGCTCGACGGGCTGCCCGTCGCGGAGCACCCCGGCCGCTACGAGGAGCTGCACGCCGACCTCGTCGCCGAGCTCAACGCGGAGCCGGGGACGGTCCCGGCCGGACTGGTCCCCGCCCGGCAGGCCGGGCAGGAGCAGAACGGGCCCCGATGAGCGCGCGCCTGGACCAGGAGCTGACCACCCGCGAGCTCGCCCGCTCCCGCACCGTGGCCGCCCGCTGGATCGCCGAGGGCAGGGTGCTGGTGAACGGCGAGCCGGCCACCAAGGCCTCCGCCCGCGTCGGCGCCGGCGACCGGCTCGAGGTCCGCCCCGCCGACGGCCCCGAGTACGTCAGCCGCGCGGGGAACAAGCTGGCCGGCGCCCTGGCGGCCTTCCCGGACATCACCGTGGCGGGCAGGCGCTGCCTCGACGCCGGCGCCTCCACCGGGGGCTTCACCGACGTGCTGCTGCGGGCCGGGGCCCGGGAGGTGGTCGCCGTGGACGTCGGCCACGACCAGCTCGTGCCCGCGCTGCGGCAGGACCACCGGGTCCGGGTGTTCGAGGGCACGAACGTGCGCTGGATGCGGCCCGAGGACATCGGAGGCCCGGCCCAGCTGACGGTGTGCGACCTCTCCTTCATCTCGCTGACCCTCGTGATCGGCCCCCTGGCGGCGGCCACCGTGCCCGGCGGCGACCTCGTGCTCATGGTCAAGCCGCAGTTCGAGGTCGGCGCCGACCGGCTCGCCCGCACCGGCGTGGTCACCAGCGAGCACGAACGGGCCCGGGCGGTCGACGCCGTGGCCGCCGCCGCACGGGCCCACGGGCTGACGGTCCTGGGCCGGGAGCGCAGCCCGCTGCCCGGTCAGGACGGCAACCACGAGTTCTTCCTGTGGTGCCGCCGGGACGTGGAGAGCGGCACGCCCTGACTGTCTTCGCCCTCGCGTAGGGTGGTGAGCGGTGCCCGGTCCCGGGCACGGCGCGCAGCACGGGCCGGTCCCGGTACCGACGACGCCCGCGTGCACCGAGCAGTCGAGAACGGGAGGATCCTGTGAGCCGGAAGATCCTGGTCATGGCCCACATGGGCCGGCAGGAGGCCAAGGACGCCGCGCGCGACTCCTGCCTCCAGCTCCACGACGCCGGACTGGTGCCGGTGATCTCGCGCACCGATCTCGAGGCGCTCCAGGAGGACGGGGTGCCCCTCGTGCCCGTGGAGGTGATCGAGGAGGACGTCTCGCTGCGGGAGATCGAGCTGGTCATGGTGCTCGGCGGGGACGGGTCGATCCTGCGGGCCGCCGAGCTGGTGCGCAGCGTGGACACCCCGCTGCTGGGCGTGAACCTCGGCCACGTCGGCTTCCTCGCCGAGAGCGAGCGCTCGGACCTCGCCGAGTCCGTCGAGGCCATCGTGGACGGGCGCTACACGGTGGAGCAGCGCATGACCATCGACGTCACCGTGTGGCAGGACCAGAAGAAGGTCCTGCACACCTGGGCGCTGAACGAGGCCTCGGTGGAGAAGGGCGACCGCGAGAAGATGATCGAGGTGGTCGTCGAGGTGGACCGGCGGCCGCTGAGCACCTTCGGGTGCGACGGCGTGGTGCTGGCCACCCCTACCGGTTCCACCGCCTACGCGTTCTCCGCGGGCGGGCCCGTCGTGTGGCCGGAGGTCGAGGCGCTGCTCCTCGTCCCGCTGAGCGCCCACGCCCTGTTCGCCCGGCCGCTGGTCATCTCCCCGAACTCGATGATGGCCGTGGAGGTCCTCACCCGCACGGACGCCCGGGGCGTGCTGTGGTGCGACGGCCGGCGGACCACGGAGCTGCCGCCCGGGTCCCGGATCGAGGTGGTGCGCTCGCCGAAGGCGGTCAACCTCGCCCGGATGCACCGCACGCCCTTCTCCGAGCGGCTGGTGCGGAAGTTCGAGCTGCCCACGACGGGCTGGCGCGGTCCGGTGCCCCCGCAGGAGGCGACCGCCGCCCGGACCGCCGCCCTGCCCACCGTCCGCGCCGACGGCGGGGGCCGGGTGGCCCCGCTGCCGAAGTCCACGGTGGGCCACGAGATGCCCCACGGCCCGGACCCGGCAACCCTCGGCAGCGGGCACGAGCGGACGGAGGCCGACTGAATGATCGAGGAGATCCACATCCACGACCTCGGCGTCATCACCGACGCCGTGCTGCCGCTCGGGCCGGGACTGAGCATCCTCTCGGGTGAGACCGGCGCGGGCAAGACCATGGTGGTCACCGCCCTCGGGATGCTGCTCGGCAACCGCTCCGACGCGGGCGCCGTGCGCTCGGGGGCGCCCCGCGCCGTCGCCGAGGCGGTCGTGCGGGTCCCGGCCGGGCACCCGGCCGCGGCCCTCGTCGAGGACGCCGGCGGAGCCGTCGACGTCGAGCCCGTCGGGGACGCGGACGAGGCCCTGGTCACCGTGGCCCGCACGGTCACGGCCGAGGGGCGCAGCCGGGCCCATGTCGGCGGCCGCTCCGCCCCCGTGGGCACGCTCTCGGCCGTGGGACAGACCCTGGTGGCCGTGCACGGGCAGTCCGACCAGCTGCGGCTGAAGTCCGCGGCCGCCCAGCGCCACGCCCTCGACCAGTACGCGGGGGAGGAGCTGGCGGCCGACCTGCGGCGCTACCGGGAGCTGCTGGCCGAGTACCGCACCGTGCAGCAGACCCTGCGGGAGGTCACCGAGCACGGGCGGGAGCGCGCCCTCGAGGCCCAGACCCTGCAGGGCGCCCTCGAGGAGATCGACGCGGTGGACCCCGAGCCCGGCGAGGACGAGCGGCTCGACCAGGAGAGCCAGAAGCTCACCAACCTGGAGCAGCTGCGCGCCGCGGCGCTGACCGCGCACGCGGCCCTGAGCGGCGGGGAGTTCTCCGACGGCGACAGCGCGGACGCGACCGCCCTGATCGCGGCCGCGCACCGTGCCCTGGACCAGGAGGCGGGCTCGGACCGCGACCTGGAGGAGCTCGCGGGCCGGGTCGCCGAGCTGGCCGTGCTCGTCAACGACATCTCCGCGGACCTCTCCGGCTACGCGTCCGGCCTCGACGACGAGGGGCCGGCGCGCCTGGCCGAGGTCGAGGCCCGCCGGGCCAAGCTCAAGGCCCTGACCCGCAAGTACGGGGCCACGGTGGACGAGGTCCTCGAGTGGGCGCAGCGCTCGCGGACCCGGCTCGACGAGCTCACCGACGACCCCGCCCGGGAGCAGGAGCTGCGCGCGCGCCTCGAGCGGCTGCACGCCGGGCTGAGCGAGCTGGCCGCGCGGATGACCGAGCGGCGGCAGGACGCCGCCCACCGGCTCTCCGAGGCCGTCAGCGCCGAGCTCACCGCCCTGGCGATGCCCAACGCCTCCCTGGTCATCGAGGTCGAGCCCACCGAGGAGTTCTCCGGTCACGGCCGGGACGAGATCGCGTTCCTGCTCAAGCCCCACGCCGGCGCCGCCCCGCGGCCCCTCGGCAAGGGCGCCTCCGGCGGCGAGCTGTCCCGGCTGATGCTGGCCATCGAGGTGGTCCTGGCCGCGGTCGACCCCGTGCCCACCTTCGTCTTCGACGAGGTGGACTCGGGCGTGGGCGGCAAGGCGGCCGTGGAGATCGGGCGCCGGCTGAAGATGCTGGCCCAGCACGTCCAGGTCCTCGTGGTGACGCATCTGCCGCAGGTGGCCGCCTTCGCGGACCAGCACATCCTCGTCACCAAGAGCCGGGACTCCACCGTCAGCGACGTGCGCGTGCTGGACGAGGAGGAGCGCGTGGTGGAGCTGGCCCGCATGCTCGCCGGCCACGAGGACTCCGCGGCGGCGCGTGAGCACGCCCGCGAGCTCGTCCGCGACGCGCAGCTCTGAGCCCGTCGCCCGCGCGGGAGGCCGCCGCCCGTGCGGCCGGCCGCACGGTGATCCGCAGCACGCAACCGGTGTCCCGCAAGGGCAAGAATGATAGGGTCGAATTCCGTGGTGAATGCAAACGAAGCCGCCCACGTGGCCGGCGCACAGCAGACCGAAAACCAGCGACCGGGCAAGGTGACCCGTCAGATCTTCGTGACGGGCGGCGTCGCCTCCTCCCTCGGCAAGGGCCTGACCGCCTCCTCCCTCGGGATGCTGCTGCGGGCACGGGGGCTCTCCGTGACGATGCAGAAGCTGGATCCGTACCTCAACGTCGATCCGGGCACCATGAACCCCTTCCAGCACGGTGAGGTCTTCGTGACCGACGACGGGGCGGAGACCGACCTCGACATCGGCCACTACGAGCGCTTCCTCGACGAGAACCTCGACGCCTCGGCGAACGTGACCACCGGACAGGTGTACTCCACGGTCATCGCCAAGGAGCGCCGCGGCGAGTACCTCGGCGACACCGTGCAGGTCATCCCGCACATCACGGACGAGCTGAAGAACCGGATGCGCCGCCGCGCGCAGGACGACGACCAGCCGGACATCATCATCACCGAGATCGGCGGCACGGTCGGCGACATCGAGTCCCAGCCCTTCATCGAGGCCGCCCGCCAGGTCCGCCAGGACGTCGGCCGCCGCCACGTGTTCTACCTGCACGTGTCCCTGATCCCCTACATCGGGCCCTCCGGCGAGCTCAAGACCAAGCCCACCCAGCACTCCGTGGCCGCCCTGCGCGGGCTCGGGATCCAGCCCGACGCGCTCGTGCTGCGCTCCGACCGGCAGGTCCCGGACACGATGCTGCGCAAGATCGGCAACGCCTGCGACGTCGACCACGACGCGGTGATCTCCTGCCCGGACGCCCCGAGCATCTACGACATCCCCAAGACCCTGCACTCCCAGGGGCTGGACACCTACATCCTCGACTACCTCGGCCTGGACTACCAGGACGCGGACCTGGGGCAGTGGGACCGGCTGCTGAAGGCCGTGCACGAGCCGTCCCACTTCGTCACGGTGGCCATGGTGGGCAAGTACATCGACCTGCCGGACGCCTACCTCTCCGTCTCGGAGGCCCTGCGGGCGGGCGGCTTCGCCAACGACGCGCGCGTGAAGATCAAGTGGGTCGCCTCCGACCTGTGCGAGACCCCCGAGGGCGCCCAGCGGGAACTGGGCGACGTGGACGCCATCTGCGTCCCGGGCGGGTTCGGCATCCGCGGCATCGAGGGCAAGCTGGGCACCCTGCGCTTCGCCCGCGAGCACCGCATCCCGACCCTGGGCCTGTGCCTGGGCCTGCAGTGCATGGTGATCGAGTACGCCCGCACGGAGCTCGGCCTGGCCGGGGCGTCCTCCACCGAGTTCGAGCCGGACACCGAGTTCCCGGTCGTGGCGACCATGGACGAGCAGAAGCAGTTCGTGGAGGGCGCCGGGGACCTCGGCGGCACCATGCGGCTGGGCCTCTACGACGCGCGGCTGCGCGACGGGTCCGTGGTGGCCGGCGCCTACGGCTCCACCACGGTCAAGGAGCGCCACCGCCACCGCTACGAGGTCAACAACGAGTACCGGGAGGGACTGGAGCAGGCGGGGCTGGTGATCTCGGGGACCTCGCCGAACGGCACCCTCGTGGAGTTCGTGGAGCTGCCCGCCGACGTGCACCCCTACTACGTGGGCACCCAGGCGCACCCCGAGCTCATGTCCCGGCCGACCCGCCCGCACCCGCTGTTCGACGGCCTCGTCAAGGCCGCGCTCGAGCGCCGGGAGGCCGAGGGGCGCTGAAGCCCCGGCCCGTGCTCCACGGGCCGCCCGGCGCAGGCGCCGTGTCCCCACCGGGGCGCGGCGCCTGCGCCGTCCCCGCCAGACCCTCGCCCCCGCCGACCCGTGCGGGGCGGCCGACCCGGAAGGACCCCATGGACATCCGACAGCTCGCCCCCGAGGAGATCTCGGACCGGCCCAGCGACCGCCGCACGGTGGCCTCCGAGACGGTCTACGAGGGCTTCATCTGGAACGTGCAGCGCGACGAGTTCGAGCTCGCCCAGGGCACCGACCCCCTCCGGCGTGACTACATCACCCACCCGGGCGCGGTGTCCGTGCTGGTGCTCGACGACGACGACCGGGTGCTGCTGATCAACCAGTACCGTCGGCCCGTCGGGATGACCATGTGGGAGATCCCCGCCGGCCTGCTCGACGTCGAGGGCGAGGACCCCGCCGCGGCGGCCCGGCGGGAGCTGGCCGAGGAGGCCGACCTGCGGGCGGAGCAGTGGGACGTCCTGGTGGACTTCCACAACAGTCCCGGCTCGTCCTCGGAGGCCAACCGGATCTTCCTGGCCCGCGGGCTGAGCGAGGTCCCCGACGCCGAGCTCCACGAGCGCGACGGCGAGGAGGCGGAGATCCACGGCACGTGGGTGCCGCTCGACGCCGCCGTGCGGGCCGTCCTCGAGGGCCGGCTGAACTCGCCCGCGGCGGTGGTCGGCCTGCTCGCCGTGCACGCCGCCCGCGCCGACGGCTACCGTTCCCTGCGCCCGGCCGACACCCCGTGGCCCGGCCACCCCGACCTGCGGTGACCGAGCCCCCGGACGACCGGCAGCCCGCTCCGGCGCCCGAACCCGGGTCCCGTCCGGGCCCCGGCGGAACACCCGGTGCGGTGCGCGCTCCGGGGCCGGGCGCGGCGTCCGGTCCTGGGCCCGATGGGGCGTCCGCTCCGGACGAGGACGCCGCGTCCTCTCCCGAGCCCGATGCCTCTCCCGGACCCGGTGCTGCACCCGAGCCGGGTGCGGTGCCGGGTCCGGGGTCCGGCGACGCGCTGGAGCGGGCCGTGGAGCGCTACCTGCAGCACCTGGCCGTGGAGCGGGGCCTGGCCGCCAACACCCTCGCGGCCTACCGGCGGGACCTGCGCCGCTACACGGAGCACCTCCAGGAGCACACGGACCCGCCGGTGACCACGCTGCGCGGGATCGGGACCGGACACGTCCAGGACTTCCTGCGCACGGTCTCGGCCGGGGCGGAGGGGCGGGCGCCGCTGAGCACGCGCAGCGCCGCCCGCTGCCTCGTCGCGGTCCGGGGCGCCCACCGCTTCTGGGCGCTCGAGGGCCTCACGCGCACGGACCCCGCCGCCCCCGTCCAGCCGCCCACCCCGGGAATGCGCCTGCCCAAGGCCGTGCCCGTGGAGCAGGTCACCGCGCTGCTGGAGTCGACCGGCACCGAGACGCCCCAGCAGCTGCGCGACCGCGCCCTGCTGGAGATCCTCTACTCGACCGGGGCCCGGATCTCGGAGGCCACCGCCCTCGACGTCGACGACCTGTCCCGGGCCCTGCGCCGCACCGGGCAGCCCGAGGAGGACGGCGGCGCGATGCCGTTCGTGCGGCTGTTCGGCAAGGGGGGCAAGGAGCGGATGGTCCCGCTGGGCTCCTGGGCGGTGCGCGCCGTGGACGACTGGCTCGTCCGGGGCCGGCCGGCGCTCGCGGCGAAGGGGCGGGGCACCCCGGCTCTCTTCCTCAACGCCCGCGGGGGGCGGATCAGCCGGCAGACGGCCTGGACCACCGTGCGCACCGCGGCCGAGCGCGCCGGGCTGGGGGACCGGATCACCCCCCACACGCTGCGCCACTCGTTCGCGACCCACCTCCTGGAGGGCGGCGCGGACCTGCGCGTGGTCCAGGAGCTGCTCGGCCACGCCTCCGTCAGCACCACGCAGGTGTACACGCTGGTCACCGTGGAGTCCCTGCGGGAGGTCTACGCCGCCGCCCACCCCCGCGCCCTGTAGCGCGCCGCCGGCCCACCCGGCGGCGCGCCCGTCCGGTCGCGCCACCGCGGTTCGACGCCGGCCGGTCACACAGCGGACGGTGCTGTTGCGCGGGACCTGCAGGGCCTAGCCTGGTTGCAACTGCAACGGGTGCGCCCGGACGGATGGGGACGTCATGCGAGAGAACATCGGCTCGGGCACGGGCGTGCGCCGGGCGCTGCTGATCCTGTTCTGCTGCCTGGGGCTGCTGCTGGCACCCCTGACGGTCCCGGCGTCGGCGGCCACGGCGATCGAGGCCGAGCACCAGCGACTCGGCGGCGCCGACGGCCGGCTGGGCCGGGCCCTGGGCCCCGAGCGCTGCGGCCTGGTGCGCGGCGGCTGCTACCGGTCCTTCGAGCGGGGCAGCATCCACTGGTCCCCGAGGACGGGAGCACGCCCGACCTGGGGGGCGATCCGCGGCGCATGGGCCGGGCAGGACTGGGAGCGGGGCCCGCTGGGGTACCCGGTCGGCCGGGAGGTCTGCGGGCTGCGCGACGCCGGGTGCCACCAGTCCTTCGAGGGCGGGGTGGTGCTCTGGTCGCGGGCGAGCGGGGCCCACCCCACGCGCGGCGGCATCCGGGCGGCCTGGCTGCGCCACGGCGCCGAGCGGGGAGCGCTGGGCTATCCGACCTCGGCCGAGGGCTGCTCCGGAGGCACCTGCCGCCAGAGCTTCCAGCGCGGGTCCGTCAGCTGGAGCCCCGGCGCCGGGACCCGGGTGGCCCGGGAGATCGACCGGGCCGCCTCCGTGCACGTCGTCGTCAACAAGCGCCGGCCCCTGAACCCGGTGGACCACGTCCCGCGCGGCCTCGAGTCCGTGGGCGGGCCGCTCCTGCGCGCGGACGCCGCCGCGGCGTTCCGCCGGATGACGGCGGACGCGGCCGCCGCGGGAGTCCCGATCACGGCGGTCAGCGGCTACCGCTCCTACACCACGCAGGCCGGGCTGTACCGGGACTACGTGGCCCGGTACGGGAGGGAGCAGGCGGACCTGATCTCCGCCCGCCCGGGCCACAGCGAGCACCAGACCGGACTCGCGATCGACATCGGCAACCCGGACGGGGCGTGCGGGCTGCAGAGCTGCTTCGCGGACACCCCGGCCGGGGCGTGGGCGCGGGCCCACGCCCACGAGTACGGCTTCGTGGTGCGCTACCCGGCGGGCCGCACGGGAACCACCGGGTACGCCTACGAGCCCTGGCACCTGCGCTACGTGGGTGGGCACGTGGCCACCGGCATGGTCTCCCAGCGCATCCCCACGCTGGAGCACTACATGGGGCTGCCGGCGGCGCCCACCTACTGAGCGGCCCGGGCGCCGGGGAGGTGCCGCTCGTCGGGGCCGTTGTACTCGGACAGCGGCCGGATCAGGGAGTTGGCGGCGACCTGCTCCATGATGTGGGCGGTCCAGCCGGTGATCCGGGCGGCGACGAACAGCGGGGTGAACGTGGGGATGTCGAAGCCCATCAGCCAGTAGGTCGGCCCGGCCGGGTAGTCGAGGTTGGGCTTGATCCCCTTGGCCTCGTCCATGGACTTCTCCAGCCCGTGGTACAGCCCCAGCAGCTCGGGCCGGCCGTAGTGGGCGATCATCGCGTCCAGGGCCGCCTTCATGGTCGGCACCCGGGAGTCCCCGTGCTTGTACACGCGGTGGCCGAAGCCCATGACCTTCTTCTTCGCGGCCAGGGCCTCGTCCATCCAGGCCTTGGCACGGGCCTCGGCCTCGGCGGCCGACTCCTCGGTGCGGATGCCCAGCTCCACGAACGTCTCCATCACGGCCTCGTTGGCCCCGCCGTGCAGCGGTCCCTTCAGCGCCCCGATCGCCGCCGTGACCGCCGAGTGCAGGTCCGACAGGGTCGAGGTGACCACCCGGGCGGTGAAGGTCGAGGCGTTGAAGGAGTGCTCGGCGTAGAGGATCATCGAGGTGTTGAACGCCTCGACCACCGCCGGGTCGGCCTCCTCGCCGAAGGCCATCCACAGGAAGTTGGCCGAGTACCCAAGGTCCTCACGGGGGGCCACCGGCTCCTGGCCGCGCCGGCGCCGCTGGTCGTAGCACACCACCGCCGGCATGGCCGCGAACAGCTTCTGCGCCTTGCGCAGGTTCGCCTCCGCAGACGAGTCCTCCGCCTCGGGGTCCTGGGCGCCCAGGACGGAGGCCGCGGTGCGGCAGACGTCCATGGGGTGGCAGGTGGTGGGCAGGGCGTCGATGATCGCCTTCAGCTCCGGGGTCAGCGCCCGGTGCGCCCGCTCCCGGGTGGTGAACTCCGCCAGCTCCGCCTCCGTGGGCAGCTCACCGTTCCACAGCAGCAGGGCGACCTGCTCGAAGGAGCAGTTCGCGGCCAGTTCCTGGACGGGATACCCGCGGTAGAGCAGGGAGTTGGTCTCCGGGTTGACCTTGGACACGGCCGTGTAGTCGGCGACGACGCCGGCCAGTCCCTTGCGGACCTCGCTCTGGGTCTCGGTCATGGTGGTCTCCTTCTCGTGGTCGTGCGGTCGGTCCGGTCAGTGGTGCAGGCCCGGCACCTCGAAGTCGAAGACGCCGGCGTCGAACTGGTTGTACCCGTTGTAGTCCACCAGCTCGTAGAGCCGGGCGCGAGTGAGCATCTCCGGCACGGCCGCCTGCTGGGTGCCGTCGGCGGCGATCGTGGCCAGCACCCGCTCCATGGCGCCCAGGGCGGAGCGCATCAGGGTGACCGGGTAGATGACCATGTTCACGCCGACCTCCTCGAGCTGGGCGGCGGTGAACAGCTGGGACTTCCCGAACTCGGTCATGTTCGCCAGGATCGGCACGTCCACCGCCGCGCGCATCGCGGCGAACTCGCTCAGGTCGGCCATGGCCTCGGGGAAGATCGCGTCCGCCCCGGCGTCCACGAGGGCCTTGGCCCGGTCGGTGGCCGCGGTGAGGTCCTCCACGCCGCGGATGTCGGTGCGGGCCATGATCAGGAAGTTCGGGTCCCGGCGGGCCTCGGTCGCCGCCCGGATCCGTTTCGTGGCGGTGGCCAGGTCCACCACGGACTTGCCGTCCAGGTGGCCGCAGCGCTTGGGGTTGAACTGGTCCTCGATGTGGCACCCGGCCAGGCCCGCGTTCTCGAGCTCCTGCACGGTGCGGGCCACGTTCATCGGCTCCCCGAAGCCGGTGTCGGCGTCGACGAGGGCCGGCAGGTCGGTGACCCGGGCGATCTGCCCCGCCCGGGCCGCGACCTCGGGCAGGGCAGTCAGGCCGATGTCGGGGAAGCCGAGCTCGTTGGCCAGCACGGCGCCGGAGATGTAGACGCCGTCGAATCCCTGCTCGGCGATCAGCTTCGTGGACAGCGGGGTGTAGGCGCCGGGGAACCGGGCGATCCGCGGGCCGGTGAGCATCTGCCGCAGGGCGGTCCGCTTGGCCTCGGGGGTGGTGGTGGAGAACAGCATGCTCAGAAGATTCCCTTCGTGCCGGTGGCCAGGTCCACGTGAGCGGTGACGTTGAGGGCGTCCAGCTGCCCGGGACCGAGGTCGCGCAGGTTCTCGGCCGCACTGATGAAGCGCTCCAGCTCCGCCTCGGCCACGAGGCCCTCGGCGAGGGTGCGCAGCTTGGTGACGTACTGGGCGCGGGCGAACGGGCGGGCGCCCAGCGGGTGGGCGTCGGCCACCGCGATCTCCTCGACCACGGTGGACCCGTCGGTGAGGGTGATCTCGGCCCGGCCGCCGAAGGCCTTCTCCGCCGGGTCCAGGGAGTGGTAGCGGCGGGTCCACTCCGCGTCCTCGGCGGTGGTGACCTTCCGCCACAGCTGAACGGTGTCGGGCCGGGACGCCCGGGCGGGGGCGTAGGAGTCCACGTGGTGCCACGCCCCGTCCTGCAGCGCCACGGTGAAGATGTAGGGGATCGAGTGGTCGAGGGTCTCCCGGGTGGCGGCCGGGTCGTACTTCTGCGGGTCGTTGGCCCCGGAGCCGATCACGTAGTGGGTGTGGTGGGAGGTGTGCAGCACCACCGAGGCGATCCGCGCCGGATCGGCGAGCTCGGGCCGCTCCCGGTGCAGCTTCCGGGCCAGGTCGATCCAGGCCTGCGCCTGGTACTCCGCCGAGTGCTCCTTGGTGTAGGTGTCCAGGATCGCGGCCTTGGCCTCGCCCGGGCCCGGCAGCGGGACCTCGTAGTGGGCGTCCGGGCCGTCCAGCAGCCAGGCGATCACCCCGTCCTCGCCCTCGTAGATGGGGGTGGGGGAGGTCTGCCCGCGCATCGCCCGGTCCACGGCCTCCACGGCCATCTTCCCGGCGAAGGCCGGGGCGTGGGCCTTCCAGGTGGAGATCTCGCCCTTGCGGGACTGGCGGGTCGCGGTGGTGGTGTGCAGGCCCTGGCCGATCGCGTGGAAGATGGTCTCCACGTCGAGACCCAGCAGGGTGCCGATCCCCGCGGCCGCCGACGGGCCGAGGTGGGCGACGTGGTCGATCTTGTGCTTGTGCAGGCAGATGGCCTTCACCAGGTCCACCTGCAGCTCGTAGCCGGTGGCGATGCCGCGGACCAGGTCGGCCCCGGTGGCGCCCACGTGCTGGGCCACCGCCAGGATCGGCGGGATGTTGTCCCCGGGGTGGGAGTACTCCGCGGCCAGGAACGTGTCGTGGTAGTCCAGCTCGCGCACCGCCACCCCGTTGGCCCAGGCCGCCCACTCCGGGGAGACCTTGGTGGCCGCGGCGTCCGCCCCGTACAGGGCGGACCCGGACCCGCCCGGCGTCGGGGCGTGGGCCCGCGCCTGGTCCCGGGCCGAGACGATCGGGTCCCGGTTCAGGGAGGCGATCGCCACCGAGGCGTTGTCCAGGATCCGGTTGATCACCATCTCGGTCACCTCCTCGCTCACCGCGACGGGGTCCGCGGCGACCTCCGCCATCTTCCAGGCCAGCTGGTCCTGCCGGGGCAGGTTGTCGGCGGACGGGTGGACACGCACGGAATGCAGAACGGTCATGGAGCTTCCTCTCGTGGGGACGGACAGTGGCCGGGGGCCGCCGCTCAGCCGGCGGCGTCGAGCGGGGGAGCGGGCTGGACCCACTCGCGGACAGGGGTGGTCAGGACCGCGTGCAGGGAGTTGGCCAGGTGCACCCGGGTGGCGGCCTCGGCCAGCTCCTCGGCGCCCTCCGCGATGGCGCGCGCGATCTGGGCGTGCTCGGCGGCGGCCCGGGCCAGGCGGGACGGATTGGTCCGGGAGAGCTTGCGCACGCGCGCCAGGTGCAGACGCAGGGACCGCTGGGCGGCGGTGAGGTACGGATTGGCCGTGGCGTCGTCGACGGCCCGGTCCATGCGCTCCACGAGCTCGTAGTAGGCGGAGCGGTCGTCGGTGCTCGGGCCGTGGAGGCGCTCCACGCACGCCTCGAGCTCCGTGGCCAGCCGCTGGAAATCGGCGGGGTCCCGGCGCCGGGCCGCCAGGCGGGCGGCCCGGCAGTCGAGTGCCTCGCGCAGTTCGAACAGGGCACGGACGTCGTCGAGCGAGACCTGGGAGACCACCACGCCGCGGCCGCGGTGGGCCTCGGCGAGCCCGTCGGCGGTGAGCCTGCTCAGCGCCTCGCGGATGGGGGTGCGGGAGATGCCGAACCGCTCCGACTGCTCCACCTCGCCCAGCACCTGGCCCGGGAGCAGCCGCCACTCGACGATGTCCTTCCGCAGTGCCTCGTAGGCGCGGTCGCTGGCGCGCACGGCTCCCTCCTCGCTTCTGCGGCCCGGGCTGGAGAACCGGCGGGGGCCATCGGTGACCGACCTCACACGTCGAGTCCAGTGTATACACATTTGTGGCGGGGAGGCCAGGGATCCCCGTCCCGCTCCCATATTGACGCGTCGATGTATACAGCGGTCTTGTCTGCTGTGATCTGCGCCACTAGGGTGGCCGCCAGGACCGCTACGCCCCGGAGGGACCCATGAGCACCGAGCAGCAGACGACGCAGGCCGAGGACTACGCGGAGGTCTACCGCCGCAGCGTCCGGGACCCGGAGCGGTTCTGGCTGGAGGCGGCCGGGGCCGTCGACTGGACGCGCGAGCCCACCGTGGCCCTCGACGCGACCACGGCCCCGCTGTACCGCTGGTTCCCCGACGGTGAGCTCAACACCTCCTACAACGCCCTCGACCGGCACGTCGAGGCCGGCCACGGCGAGCGCACGGCGCTGATCTACGACTCCGCGCTGCTGGGCGTCCAGGAGCACTACAGCTACGCGAGGCTGCGCGACGAGGTCGCGCTGTTCGCCGGGGCGCTCGCCGCGCGGGGGGTGCGCAGGGGAGACCGGGTGCTGGTGTACCTGCCCATGATCCCGCAGGCCGCCGTGGCGATGCTCGCCTGCGCCCGCCTGGGCGCCGTGCACTCCGTGGTCTTCGGGGGGTTCGCCCCGAAGGAGCTGGCCTCGCGGATCGACGACTCGCGGCCCCGGGTGGTGGTGACCACGACCGGCGGGCTGGAGCCGAAGCGGCGGATCGAGTACATCCCCGCGATCGAGGAGGCCCTGCGGCTGGCCCGTCACCGGCCCGGCACGGTGATCGTGCACGAGCGCCCCGGCTTCGAGACCACCGTGGAGCAGGCCGCGGAACGGGCCGGGCACGGGGAGCAGCCCGCGGTCGAGTGGCTGGACTGGGACGCCGCCGTGGCGGGCGCCGAACCCGCGGCGCCGGTGCCCGTGGCGGCCACCGATCCGCTGTACGTCCTCTACACCTCGGGCACCACCGGCGCCCCGAAGGGCGTGGTGCGCGACAACGGCGGGCACGCAGTGGCCATGACGTGGTCCATGCGCCACATCTACGACGTGGGCCCCGGGGAGGTGATGTGGACGGCCTCGGACGTGGGGTGGGTGGTGGGCCATTCCTACATCGTCTACGGGCCGCTGCTCGCCGGCGCGACGACCGTGCTCTACGAGGGCAAGCCCGTGGGCACCCCGGACGCCGGCGCGTTCTGGCAGCGCGTGGAGGACCACGGCGTGAAGGTCCTCTTCACCGCCCCCACTGCCCTGCGCGCCATCCGCCGGGCGGACCCGGAGGGCGAGCTGGTGCGCCGGCACGACATCGGGTCCCTGCAGGCCCTGTTCGTGGCGGGGGAGCGGCTGGACCCGGAGACCTACGGCTGGGCCTCCCGGGCGCTGGGCGTGCCGGTGGTCGACCACTGGTGGCAGACGGAGACGGGGTGGGCGATCTGTGCGAACCCCTTCGGGATCGAGCGCCTGCCCCTGAAGCCCGGTTCGCCGTCCGTGCCGGTGCCCGGCTACCGGGTGGAGGTCCTGGACCCGCTGGGGCAGCCGGTCGCGACCGGCGAGGAGGGCAACATCGCCCTGCGCCTGCCCCTGCCTCCGGGGACGCTGACCACGCTGTGGGGCGACGACCGGCGCTTCGTGGACTCCTATCTGACGGCCTTCCCGGGCTACTACGCCACCGGTGACTCCGGCCACGTCGACGAGGACGGCTACGTCTACGTCATGGGGCGCACCGACGACGTGATCAACGTGTCCGGTCACCGTCTCTCCACCGGCGCGATGGAGCAGGTCCTGGCCTCCCACCCCGCCGTGGCCGAGTGCGCGGTGATCGGGGTGGCCGACCCGCTCAAGGGCCAGCGACCGGCCGGCTACGTGGTGCTCAAGTCCGGGGCGGAGGTGCCGGAGGAGCAGCTGCGGGACGAGCTGGTGGCGCTGGTGCGCCGGCAGATCGGGGCGGTCGCCGACTTCAAGGACGTGACGGTCGTGGAGGGGCTGCCCAAGACCCGCTCGGGCAAGATCCTGCGCAAGACCATGCGGCAGATGGCGGACGGCGAGAAGTACACGGTGCCCTCCACGATCGAGGACTCCGCCGTGCTGGAGGCCCTCGAGGGCGTGCTGCGGCCCCCGCGCGCGGGCTGAGGGCCGGCGCGGTCCCGCTCAGATGGGGGTGTGGGGCGCGGCCGCCTCCGTCCCGCTCTCGCGCACGGCCCTGCGCCGGCGGGCGTGGTCGATGAAGGAGATGACGGGTCCGGCGGTGACGCCGTGGATCACGATGGAGGCGACGATCACCAGTCCCA